>NZ_OY787468.1:900000-1081821 GCF_963678845.1 uncultured Bacteroides sp. | reverse complement strand
TTGTGACAGTGGGTTTGTTTGCCACTTTTCTCTGATAAGTTAATCTATTTTGCAAAGAAACTTAAGTGAGCCCTCAGTTGAGGGCTCATGGGTTCTCGAATGAAGACCCATGAGCATTCATCTGTGAACCCATGGGTTTTCATATGAAGGCTCACTTAGATAAAATGGGGAAAATGGGTAGCTTATTAAATAGGATACCATATCTTAGAAAGCTGAACAAGCTGTTGTTTGCAACGTTATTGCGTAATTGAAATAGCCGGTTAGTGGCAGATAACTGATTTTTGTAGCAGTCCCTATGTTTGTAATTAATATGCAGACGAACAAAGCATAAGCCAAGAGTATTAATATATTTGAGGTATCAGTCTTAAACAATTAAATACTCAAAGCTTATGCGTACACAAAGTAACAAACTAAATTTTGAAGGAGAAAATATTTATGTTGGAATTGATGTTCATTTGAAAAGTTGGAATGTGACAATTTACACAGAATATCTTCATCATAAAACATTCAACCAACCTCCTGTACCTTCAATTTTAAGGGACTATCTGAATACTAATTTTCCTGGTGGAACTTATTATTCAGCCTATGAAGCCGGATTCTGCGGATTTAATATTCATTTTGAACTTAAAAAACTAAATATAAATAATATTGTGGTTAATCCAGCTGATATACCAACCAGTCAGAAAGAACAGATACTTAAAAACGATTCACGTGATAGTATGAAAATTGCCCGTTCTTTAAGAGCTAATGAACTCATAGGTATACATGTCCCATTCATTGAGACATTGGAAAATCGCACATTGATACGCACCCGAGACGTAATGGTGAAAGATATGACTAGATTTAAACAGCGTATAAAAGCTTTGCTTCATTTTTATGGTATATCTTACCCTCCGGAATTTGAGAAATCAACCAGTCATTGGTCCAGACGTTTTCTTAAATGGTTAAAAGAGGAGGTATCACTTAATACAACGAATGGTAATGACGCCTTGTCATTACTCGTCAGGGAAGTAGAGCAACAAAGAGTTCTTTTATTGGAAATCAATAGAAAAATTAATAGTCTTGCTGTTTCTGAGAAATATGTGAAGGAGATAGAGTTAATAAGAAGCATTCCGGGAATTGGTTTAATTACAGGGCTTACTTTTTTGTCGGAGATAGAAGATATTGAACGATTCCACAATACAGACAAGTTAGCCGGTTTTGTAGGAATAATACCCACCTGTCATTCAAGTGGAGAGATTGAGAATTATGGAGAGATGACATTTAGAAAGAAAACGATTTTAAGAAAGTGTCTGATTGAAAGTTCCTGGATTGCAGTAAGAATAGATCCGGCATTGACAAGGTGTTTTTTACAACTCTGTAAAAGGATGGAGCCCAATAAAGCTATAATACGAATCGCAAGAAAACTATTAAACAGAATGTATTATGTTTTAAAAAAGAGACAAAAATATGAATGTGGAGTGGTTTAATGATAATGCCTATATAACTATCTTTCAAAATAAGAGTGATCGCTTAGTTTATCTTGCAGCTTAGCCTGCTTTAGCAGTTTGCGGCCTCTTCCTATTGAACTGAAAAAGGAAAATGTAGAAAACTGATAGTAATATCAGTTTAAACTACTGATAGAAGGTTGTTTATATAGGAGTTATTAATAAATAGAAAGTAAGGAAACAATCAATAGAGGTTTTCTTAGCCATATAGCGATATCTGTAACATGAAAGGGGAAACCATACAAGCCTCCCCTCCCAAAAAAAATAATGTTACAGTGTAACGCAGGAAATTTATTGCTGACAAGTTGCTCCTCAGCAGAGCTTGTTTCCTCTTCAACTCACTGATTACAAAGCTAATAAAAAGTATAATAAATATTAATAATACTCTTATTATTTGGATTACAACATAGAAGATAAACACGGTTTTGTAGCAGATGAATTGTACAAAATGTTTATCTGCTACCAACTTATAATACTAGATATCAGAGCATTAATACAATTTAGTAGCAGATAGGGGGATAAAATGCAAAAAAAATGTTCTTCGTCACTTTTGGTGCAAGATATTACATTGAATCTTTTATTTATGGCGTTTTGCAGGCTTTTTATCAGAGTCAATAAATGGCTTATCAAAAAGCATGTAGAATCTTGATTGGATAAGCATTTGAGACAGCTTGCTTGCACCTAAAGTGACGAAGAACCGATAAAATATTTATGGTTCATCCGACAAATGCGTAGTTCTTCTCATGCATTGCCAAAATTTTAAGTTCAAAAAACCTTTGATCTCTATATCCATATGCTTGTCTTTTCATTGTTTTGATTTTGTTATTAATACCTTCCAATTTTCCTGTTGATATATGATAATCATACCATGCTAAGATTCCCCACTTATGTGCTTTTAGTGTATTTGCAAATGTTGTAAGCTTGGGGATTTTGGCTTGATATGCCAGTTCTATCCAAGCGTCCAATTCTTTGATAGCCTGCTCTTTATTTACTTGTGTCCATATTTCTTTCAAACTTTCTTTCAGATAGTATGCTTTCATCAAGGGCTCATTCAGCTTCAAGGCATTGTCAAGTCTGGACTTGAATTGGTTATCAAAGATGTCTTTGCCATTGCATAGTAATAACCATCTAGTTCCTTTAAACACTTTTCGTTTATTCAGATCCTTTTCCTCTCTGTAAACACTTCTACGTATTTCATCCAAAGCATCATTCATGAGTTTGACTACATGAAAGTGATCAAATACCAGAGTTGCTTCAGGTATATTCGTCATGACAGTTGAAACAAAAGCTGGAGATAAATCTGTAGCAACGGCCTTGATGACAGCATCAGATTTCTTTAGTTTCTTCCAAAAAACATCCAGAGAATCAGCACCTTTTCCATCGCCTATATATACAACTTGTCCTGTAAGAAGGTTTACTACGATTGTTTTGTAGACATGACCTTTTGCAACTGCGAACTCATCAATGCCAATATATTCAAGTTCGCTCAGGTCAGGGCATCCATAATGTCGCTGTAGATAACGTTTCTGGATATCCTTTACCGTATCCCAGGAAAGATGAAGGAAATGAGCAACATCCTTTATAGTACCTAAACGGGAGAGTTCAACTACAAGGCGAGCCAGGCGATTCGTATAAGAACGCTTGCCTGTAATAAAATGAATATTCTCCTGACGAATGCAATGACAATCTTTGCATTCTAAACGCTGAACTTTCATTTCTAAAAATACAGGTTTATGTCCTATGGGTACTCCGCGAAAACGACGAATAGTACTACCGGAGCGAATAAAGTGCCGACTCTTACAACAAGGACAACGAAGTTTTTCGGAACGGGTTTGGACTTCAAAGATAATACTCTTATCTTCGTAGCGTACGCGGGAGCATTCTTGCTCACAAACGCCAAAGGCGTGGTACAGAAAGCTGGTATTCATAATATTTTGGATTGGACTCTACAATATAATGATTTACCAGCTTATTTTTATATAGCAACTACGCATTTGTCGGATGAACCATATTTATCTGCACTTAATGGCTTCGTTGGAGCAACCTTCTATGAAATTAATTACAGGATTATTTTTTTGCAGCCAAATCAATAAGTTATAATTATGGAAGCGGTAACAATGAATCCGGTTACAAACAAAATTACGGAATCAAAAATCAAAAGCAGTATTACTCTATGATACAGAGCAATCGGAAATGTAATTATACAAAATACCCAATTTATAGGCCTACAAATAAAGAAGATATTGTGATGATTAGTATAAATGTGAGACTAATAAAATTATATCGATTAGTAGTTCAAATTTAAAATGCAAGAGTTTTATGAATAATACAGAATGATATTAGCTAAAAAGATTTTGCAACCTATCAACTGCAGAAGAGATTTGATAAAAAGAGCTTAATACTTGTTCTTATCAAATCAATAATCTATCTTTGCTTTCTAAAGATTTTTTTTAAATTACATTTTAACTCGTACAATAATGAAAGATTTCCTGAAATTTACGCTGGCCACCGTAGTTGGGATTATATTATCAAGCATCGTAATATTTTTTATCGGTGCCATTATATTTTTTGGAGTTGTAGCTTCCTCTGAAAAAGAGGTGAAAGTTAAACCCAATTCAGTAATGTTCCTCGATCTCAACGGAAAATTAGAAGAGCGGACAGAAGATAATCCATTCAAACAATTTGTTGGAGAAGATTTTGCAACCTATGGATTAGATGATATTCTCTCATCTATTAAAAAAGCAAAAGAGAATGAGAACATCAAAGGCATATATATACAAGCAAAAGCCTTGGGAGCTTCTTATGCTTCTTTACAAGAGATAAGAAATGCACTTGTAGACTTTAAGAAAAGTGGTAAATTCATTGTTGCATATAGCGATAACTACACTCAGAAACTATACTATTTATCAAGCGTAGCAGATAAAGTTCTTCTTAATCCTAAAGGGGTGATTGAATGGAAAGGATTGGCTGCAGAACCTATGTTCTATAAAGACTTGCTAAAAAAGGTTGGTGTAGAAATGCAGATTTTCAGAGTAGGGACTTATAAATCAGCTGTAGAACCTTTCATTGCTACTGAGATGAGTCCTGCTAACCGGGAACAAGTATCTGAGTACATTGGTTCTATATGGAACCAGATATTGACTGACGTTTCAACCTCTCGTAAATTATCCAAGGATTCTTTAAATGCCTATGCAGATCGTATGCTCATGTTTTATCCATCAGAAAAGTCTGTAAAATGTGGTTTAGCAGATTCTCTAATCTATAAAAGTGGAGTAAGAGACTACCTGAAGAAACTAACCAAAACTGGCAAAGATGATGATTTAGCTGTTTTGAATCTTGATGATATGATTAACGTAAAACGAAATGTACCTAAAGATAAAAGTGGTAATGCTATTGCCGTTTATTATGCCTTCGGAAGCATTGACGAATCTACTGATGAAGGAATCGTTTCTGACAAAGTAGTCAAGGATTTACGTGAGCTGCGTGAAAACAAGGATATAAAAGCTGTAGTTTTACGTGTTAACTCTCCGGGAGGAAGCGCATTTGGTTCAGAACAAATCTGGAATGAGGTAAAAGCTCTGAAAAAAGAAAAAACGGTTGTTGTTTCAATGGGAGACTATGCTGCCTCAGGCGGTTACTACATTTCTTGCGTTGCAGACTGTATTGTAGCAGAACCTACAACATTAACCGGTTCTATCGGAATCTTTGGTATGTTTCCTAATGTAAAGGGGCTTACTGATAAAATAGGGCTTAGTTTTGATGTTGTAAAAACGAACAAGTTCTCAGATCTGGGAGCTACTGGTCGTGGTTTGAATACTGATGAGCAGGCTTTGATTCAAATGACTATTAATAATGGATATGACACCTTCTTGTCCCGATGTGCAGAAGGCAGAAAGATGAGCAAGGCAAACATTGCTAAAATAGCAGAGGGACGAGTATGGACGGGAGAAAAAGCTAAAAAGATAGGATTGGTAGACGAATTAGGAGGTCTTGACAAAGCAATAGAAATAGCTGCTAAAAAGGTCAAATTAAAAGAATACACAGTGCTTTCATACCCTGAAAAGAAAGATTTCTTTTCTACCATATTTAAAGAGAAACCAACTCACTACATAGAATCAAAGTTAATGGAGTCTAATTTTGGTGAGTTATATCAAGGATTTGGTATGATAAAAGAGGCACAGAAATTAGACAATTTGCAAGCTCGTGTTCCTTTTGATATCAATATCAAATAAGATGAGATGGAAGAAAATTTCATTAAGATACAAAAGAGTCTTTATCCACTCTCATTCCTCTATGGATTGGGAGTGTGTCTACGTAACAAAATGTTTGACTGGGGTATTCTGCATTCAAGAAGTTACGATATACCAGTTATCAGCATAGGGAATATAACTGTAGGTGGTACAGGAAAAACCCCACATACAGAATACTTAATCAAATTATTAAAAAAAGAATTTAAAGTCGCTGTATTGAGTCGTGGGTACAAACGCAAATCAAAAGGGTTTGTTATGGCTACAGCAACCAGCTCTGCAAAAGAGATTGGTGATGAACCATATCAAATTAAGCAGAAGTTTCCAGAAATAACAGTATCCGTAGATAAGAACCGTTGCCACGGTATTGAGACATTATGCGAAGAAAAAAAAACATCAGAAATGAATGTTATTCTTTTAGATGATGCATATCAACACCGTTATGTAAATCCCGGAATGAATATTTTGCTGGTTGATTTCAACCGGCTAATTTGTGACGATGCACTCCTTCCAGCCGGAAGGTTAAGAGAATCGTCAAGCGGAAAGCATCGGGCTAACATTGTTATTGTTACAAAGTGTCCCAGACTGATGAAGCCAATGGATTTTCGGATAATAACCAAACGATTGGATCTATATCCCTATCAGCAGCTATACTTTACTTCCTATAAGTATGGTAATCTGACTCCCATCTTCTCTGGTTCCAGTATAAGAAAAAAGACTCTGGCACAAATTGAAAAAGATGAGAAGATTTTATTGCTCACAGGAATAGCTTCTCCCAAGCAATTGTTACAGGATTTAGAAAGATATGCCTCTTGCATAACTCCATTAACATTTGCAGATCATCACGACTTTACCGAGAATGATATAAAAACGCTAAAGGAAACATTTGATAATCTATCCGGAGATAAAAAGATAATTATAACAACTGAAAAAGATGCCGCTCGTCTTTCTCAGTTTACAAATCTAGATGAGACATTACAAAGGAACATATACGTACTACCTATAGAAGTAAGATTCCTGCTAAACCAGGAAGAAATATTTAACCAAAACATTATAGAATATGTTAGAAAAAATAAAAGAGACAGCAAGCTTTCTGAAAGAGAGGATGCATACTAACCCAGAAACAGCAATCATTTTAGGAACCGGTCTGGGAAATCTGGCAAATGAAATCACTGAAAAATATGAAATTAAATATCAGGATATCCCAAACTTCCCAGTATCTACTGTTGAAGGACATAGTGGGAAACTGATCTTCGGTAAGCTTGGCAACAAAGATATTATGGCCATGCAAGGCCGTTTTCACTATTATGAAGGTTATTCCATGAAAGAGGTTACTTTCCCGGTTAGGGTAATGAAAGAACTAGGCATCAAAACATTATTTGTATCCAATGCCAGCGGCGGAACAAATGCATCATTTGAGATTGGTGATTTAATGATTATAACAGATCATATAAACTATTTCCCTGAACACCCGCTTCGTGGCAAGAACCTTTATGGAGATCGTTTCCCGGATATGAGCGAAGCTTATTCTAAAGATCTGATAAATAAAGCGCTAGTAATAGCAGATGAAAAAGGAATCAAAGTTCAGCAAGGAGTTTATATCGGCACACAAGGTCCCACATTCGAAACTCCGGCAGAATATAAATTATTCCATATTTTAGGAGCCGATGCTGTAGGTATGTCCACTGTTCCGGAAGTGATTGTAGCCAACCATGCCGGAATTAAATGCTTTGGTATCTCAATCATCACCGACCTCGGTGTTGAAGGCAAGATTGTAGAGATTTCTCATGAGGATGTACAGAAAGCTGCTGATGCTGCTCAACCAAAGATGACAACTATCATGCGTGAATTGATTAACCGCGCATAATTTAAATTAGATATATGCAAGAAAGAAAAAGAACAGAAATAGCAACTTTAGGAGAATTTGGTCTCATTAAACACCTTACAGAGGATATCGAACTAAAAAACGAATCCAGCAAATATGGTGTGGGTGATGATGCAGCCGTACTCTCCTACCCTGACAAACAAGTTTTAGTAACCACGGACTTATTAATGGAAGGAGTTCATTTTGATCTGACTTACGTTCCACTAAAACACTTGGGATATAAAGCTGCCACAGTTAATATATCCGATATTTACGCAATGAACGGAAGTCCCAAACAAATGATTATATCCATAGCTCTTTCAAAACGATTCAGCATTGAAGATATGGAAGAATTCTATGCCGGACTAAAAATTGCCTGTGAAGAACACAATGTAGATATTGTGGGTGGAGACACATCTGCATCTTTGACTGGTCTTGCCATAAGTATCACCTGCATAGGAGAAGCAGATAAAGATAAGGTAGTATATCGTAATGGAGCAAAAGATACCGATTTAATCTGTGTAAGTGGTGACCTGGGAGCTGCATATATGGGACTTCAGTTATTAGAAAGAGAAAAGTCCGTATTAAAAGATGAAAAAGATATGCAACCAGACTTTGCTGGAAAAGAATATCTACTGGAACGTCAATTGAAGCCTGAAGCACGCAAAGATATCATTGCAAAATTAGCTGAACTGAATATCCTCCCCACATCAATGATGGATATATCCGATGGACTTTCTTCTGAGCTGATGCACATTTGCACACAAAGCAAAGTAGGCTGCCGCATTTACGAAGAGCATATTCCTATTGATTATCAAACAGCAGTTATGGCCGAAGAATTCAATATGAATCTTACTACCTGTGCTCTTAACGGAGGAGATGATTATGAATTACTTTTCACCGTTCCTATCTCAGACCATGAAAAGATATCGGAAATTGAAGGAATAAAAATGATTGGACACATTACCAAACAGGATTTAGGATGTGCACTAATCACAAGAGATGGACAAGAATTTGAATTAAAAGCACAAGGATGGAATTCTTTCACAAAGAAAGATAACTAATTCATTCTGTGGAATTAACACAGGAATAAGCATGCCGGGAGATAATAATCATATTATTTCCCGGCATTTTTCTTAATCATTCCTTTGCATATTTAAAAACTTTCATTACCTTTGCAACCGCAATCACAAAAAGGTGCCATAGCTCAGTTGGTAGAGCAAAGGACTGAAAATCCTTGTGTCCCCGGTTCGATTCCTGGTGGCACCACCTTAAAAAGAGTTACTTTAAAAGTAGCTCTTTTTTTGTTTCTTACTCTCCTAAACTACTTACGTAAAGAATCCAATCCAAACAGTAACGTCTGTTATTTTAAAATATTTTAAAATAACAGATAAACATCTTATATTTTTTTGCGTTTATATCTATATTGCATACATTTGCTTGCGATGAAGAAACGATATTTTATCCATTATATTTATTGATAATGATAAAAGAGACAAAAGATCTCTTTAAAGAGATATCAAATACTCATACCTTAATCGATTGTTGTTTAAGTCTAAAATAAGTACGAAAAAGAAAGATCCTATCTATGAAAAAATCAGTCTTTTCCATCATCGGGTTACTATTGATCGTTTTTCCGATTAAAATGCAAGCCCAACAAGGTTTTATACACGAACGTTCTACAGAATATGATTGGCCTAAAGAAAAAGAGGTTTTAGCTAAATTAGACAAATGGCAGGACATGAAATTCGGGGTCCTGTTTCATTGGGGATTATATTCTATCCCGGGTATTGTGGAGTCCTGGTCTATTTGTTCGGAAGATGTTGACTGGATTCCAAGAGACAGTACTATCTCTTATGAAGATTACAAAAGGAATTATTATAAGTTGATAGAGAAATTCAATCCTGTAGATTTTAATCCTGATCAATGGGCAGATGTAGCCAAAGCAGCTGGCATGAAATACATGCTTTTCACAACCAAACATCACGATGGTTTTAATCTGTTTAATACAAAACAAACAGAATTTTCGGTTATGAACAGCGCTTTTAAGAATAATCCAAAGGCTGATGTGGCAAAATATGTATTTGAAGCATTCCGACAGAAAGATTTTATGATTGGAGCCTATTTCTCAAAACCTGATTGGCATTGTGAATACTATTGGTGGCCAAGATATGCAACGCCCACACGAAATGTAAATTACAGTATAGACAAACATCCCGATCGTTGGAAAGCATTCCAGAAATATACCTACAACCAGATAGAGGAATTAATGAGCAACTATGGCAAATTTGATATTCTCTGGTTAGATGGTGGATGGGTGGCAGCACCCAAACAAGATATAAAGATGGATTCAATAGCTAAAATGGCTCGTACACATCAGTCTGACTTGTTGATTGTTGACAGAACCATTCATGGTAAATACGAGAATTATCAAACTCCTGAGCGCTCAATTCCAGAGGAACAATTACCCTATCCTTGGGAAAGCTGCATTCCGCTGAGCCCAGATTGGGGATGGACACCAAATGCTAAATTCAAATCGGCAAATACGGTTATTGCTGACTTAATTGAGGTTACAGCAAAAGGTGGAAGTCTTCTGTTAGGTGTCGGCCCCACTCCAAAAGGTATTATTCAACCGGAAGTGGAAGTAATTCTTCGACAAATTGGACAATGGCTAAAAGTTAATGGTGAAGGCATCTACGGTACACGAATCACACCAAACTATAAGAGTAATAATGTTTGGTTCACCGCAAGTAAAGATGGTAAGAAACTTTATGCACTTTATGTTCCCAATGAAAAAGGAAGTTTACCCAAAAGTATTGAATGGGAAAACAATTTTCCGGTAAAAAGCAGTCCGGTGATACTTCTGAAAACAGGAAAAAAAGTAAAATGGGTAAAAGACGGAAATAAGATCAAAATACAATTTCCCGGAAAATCAGAAATAAGTAAAGAACCTTTAGTTTTCTCATTTAAATTACAGAAATAAGATGAATAAACGTTTCATAACAGTATGTTGCTCGTTGTTTGCAGCTTTTCAGCTTAGTGCGCAACCATTATACAAGAATCCGAAAGCGCCGGTAAAAGAAAGAATCAGTAATCTGCTTTCGTTGATGACTCTGAATGAGAAAATCGGTCAGCTTTGTTGCCCGTTAGGCTGGGATATGTACACTAAAACAAAGGATGCTGTTACAGCATCTGATCTTTTCAAAGCTCAAATGAAAGAAAGACCGATAGGTTCTTATTGGGCAACATTGAGAGCAGATCCGTGGACAAAAAAAACATTAGTTACCGGGCTTACTCCAAAACAGGCAGCAGAAGCTATTAACGCTCTGCAAAAATATGCGTTAAAGGAAACCAGACTCGGAATCCCTATTTTATTTGCCGAGGAAAGTGCTCACGGACATATGGCTATAGGAACAACAGTATTCCCAACCTCAATAGGTCAGGCAAGTACATGGAACAAGGAACTTATTGAAGAAATGGGAAAAGTTATTGCTTTGGAATGCACGTTACAAGGAGCAAATATTGGCTACGGTCCAATTCTTGATGTAGCCCGCGAACCTCGCTGGTCAAGAATGGAAGAAACCTTCGGAGAAGATCCTATTCTGACAGGAATATTGGGAAGCGCTTTTGTAAAAGGATTACAGGCAAAGAGCCCGAATGGAAAAGTTCAATTCTACTCTACCCTGAAACACTTTGCCGGCTATGGCATTCCTTTAGGAGGTCATAACGGAGCCCGTACACAAATTGGTATTCGTGAACTCTTTTCCGACTATCTCCCTCCATTTAAGATGGCCGTCAAAGCTGGAGCAAAAACAGTTATGACATCTTATAACTCAATAGATGGGATACCTTGCACAGCAAACAACTTTCTATTAAAAGATATTTTGAGAAAAGATTGGGGATTTGATGGTTTTGTATTTTCCGACTTGGGAAGTATTGAAGGCATTTACGGTTCCCATCATGTTGCTGCAAACATAAAGGAAGCAGCTGCAATGGCTTTGCAAGCTGGCGTAGATGTTGACCTGGGAGGAAATGCCTACGGAAAAAACCTAGAAAAAGCTATGCAGGAAAACCTTATTTCACAAACGGAGTTAGACAGTGCAGTTAGTAATGTTCTAAGATTGAAGTTTGAATCAGGCTTATTTGATAATCCTTATGTAACACCTGCTGAAGCAGCCAAAATAGTTCGTTGTGAAAAACACAAAACTGTTGCCAGACAAGTGGCAAGAGAAAGTATTGTTCTCTTGAGAAACGATAAGACTTTGCCTTTAGACAAGTCTATTAAAAGCATAGCAGTAATTGGTCCGAATGCTGATAACATTTATAATCAACTGGGCGATTATACCGCACCTCAGGAAAGAAGTAACATCAAAACTGTTCTGGATGGAATAAAGAGCATTGTTTCTCCTGATACAAAAGTAAATTATGCTAAAGGATGTGCCATCCGCGACACAACAGAAAGTGATATTGCATCAGCTATTAAAGCTGCTAAAGAATCAGATGCTGTTGTTTTAGTTCTTGGAGGTTCAAGCGCACGTGATTTTTCAACAGAGTATAAAGAAACTGGAGCAGCAACCGTTTCAGATAAAAAGAAACAAGTACTATCTGATATGGAATCGGGAGAAGGATATGACCGATCATCATTAGATTTACTGGGAGATCAGGAAAAACTGCTGCAAGCTGTTGCTAAAACCGGTAAACCATTGGTTGTTATTTATATTGAAGGACGTCCTCTTAATATGAACAATGCATCAGAAAAAGCCAATGCTCTTCTTACCGCATGGTATCCCGGACAGGAAGGTGGAACCGCCATTGCAGAAGTACTTTTCGGCGATTACAATCCAGCCGGACGACTACCTGTTTCTGTTCCAAGATCAGTTGGTCAATTACCTGTATACTATTCATTCGGAGAGCAGAATAATTATGTTGAGGGCAGTAGCGCCCCACTCTATAGCTTTGGATATGGTTTAAGTTACACCACATTTGAATATTCAGATATGGTTATTGATCCTATTGGCAAAGATTCATTCAAGGTATCATGCAAAGTAAAGAATAGTGGTAACCGTGAAGGGGATGAAGTAGTTCAGCTTTATCTAAGAGATGATGTCAGTTCTGTTACAACTCCTAGTATGCAATTAAAGAGATTCAATCGAATTCATCTAGAAAAAGGCGAGACAAAAGAGATTGAGTTTATACTTCAAAAGGAGGATCTCTCACTCTATAATCAGAAAATGGAATTCGTTGCAGAACCCGGAACATTTACCGTTATGGTTGGACCGGCAAGCAATAACATTCTTCTGAAAGGCAAGTTTGAACTAAAATAGCATCAAAATAGGAATTAATCTACTGATAGTAGAATATAATATAATCTTAAGTCGGCCCTGATCATCGAAAGATTCGGAGCTGACTTTTGTTTTAAGCAAGCTTATCACTTAGCAATTATTTTTATAAAATATTTATTGTACTTTTGTGCCCTAAATTATCGAAAGCAAAAGATGGGATTAGAAAGAGGTATTTTCAAACGAACAGAACTATTACTTGGCAATGATCTGATGAGCAAAATTGCCAATATCCGTGTTATCATATTTGGTGTTGGAGGTGTAGGCAGCTGGTGTGCTGAAAGTCTTGTCAGATCGGGTATAAAGCAATTAACCATTGTCGATTCAGATCGTATTTGTGTTACTAACATCAATCGTCAGTTGATGGCTACAACTAAAACTGTAGGCCAGGTTAAAGTGGAAGCTCTTAAATCCCGACTCCTTGAAATAAATCCAACTGCTGAGATTACTGCGTTGCAACAGATATATAGCGCCGAAACATCTGATTATTTCCAGATAGAAAGCTATGACTACATCATAGATGCAATTGACAGCCTGGAAAACAAAGTGGAACTAATCCGCCAGGCTACAAAAACAGACGCAACATTCTTCTCTTCCATGGGAGCTGCATTGAAAATGGATCCAATGAAAATCAAAACAGCGGAATTCTGGAAAGTTATTGGCTGCCCTCTTGCTGCAGCCCTTCGTCGCAGAATTAAAAAAGGAGAAAAACTCACTAAAAAATTCATGTGTGTTTATAGCGAAGAGTTATTAGAAAATAAAGGAGCCAACTCTTCATGTGGTACAGAGAACTGCCTTTGTCCCAAAGCTGAAATAGGACCGGGCGATGCTAATTTAGTAAATCATGAATGGTGCAGCAAGAAAGCCAGAATAAACGGAACACTGGCACATACTACTGCAATATTTGGATTTACTCTTGCAGGATTAGTTATGCAAGATATTTATAACAAATGGGGAAAATAATCAATAATCGCACTATTTTACACAGAATAAAGCTCTTATAATATTAGTCTAAAAAGACTTAATAAAGAATAGCCTTAACACAATATCCATCTGTTAAGGCTATCTTGTTTTAATATGTATTATTTTCATTATATATTTGTCAATAATTTGCATTCTTATTTCTACCTTTGGAGATCTTAATTATTACCCTAGTAAAAAATGAAAAAGCACATTATTTTTGCAGCATTGCTGTTGCTTTCAGTAACAGTAAACAGCCAGATTGTTTATCATAACGCATCCGCTTTCCCCTTATTAGGCAAAGCAACACAACATACAGCAACCCGTTATGAACGCTTGCCGGACTCACTTAGAAATATTTCCCGCAAACCATTATGGGATCTGGGGCAAAACAGTGCCGGACTAGCAATACGCTTCAACTCCAATTCAACAACTATTGCTGCCAAATGGGATTTATTGCTCAACAGAGAGCTGAATAACATGTCACCTGCCGGCATAAAAGGACTCGATCTCTATTGTTTGCAAGATGGTAAATGGGTATTTGTTAACAGCGGACGCCCCACCGGAAAGAATAGCACAGCCACTATCATTTCAAATATGAAACCCGAAAAACGAGAATATATGCTCTATCTGCCTCTTTACGACGGAGTAACCTCTCTTTCCATCGGGGTAGATTCTCTTTCCGAAATCTCACAACCTAAAGTAGACCTGCCCGTTCGTCAAAAACCACTTGTATTTTATGGCACCAGCATTCTTCAGGGTTGCAGTGCTTCCCGTCCGGGCATGGCGCATACCAATATCCTGTCACGCTGGCTGAACCGTGAAACAATCAATCTGGGATTCAGTGGCAACGGACTTTTAGATTTGGAAATTGCAGAAGTAATGGCAAATGTTGATGCATCCATGTACATTCTCGACTTTGTACCCAATGCTACTATTGAACAAATGAAAGAGCGAGCTGATAAATTCTACACTATCATTCGTAACCGCCACCCCGAAACACCTATACTCTTTGTGGAAGACCCCATATTTACCCACACCCGTTTCGACCAACGCATAGCAAAAGAGGTAAAGGACAAGAACGAAACGATCAATGCATTTTTTCAAACCTTAAAGAAAAGAGGAGAAAAGAACATCTATTTCCTCTCTTCCAAAGATATGCTAGGTCATGATGGCGAAGCTACAATAGATGGCATCCACTTTACCGACCTTGGTTTAATGCGTTATGCAGAATTGCTTTATCCTGTAATAAATAAGCACATAAAAAAGGCTGAATAAACAAGGAAAAAGATCAAAAAGGTACTATTATCAGTTCCTAAATTAAAATAAAGATTTCCGAATTCAGATATTATTTAATAACATTTAAATAGCCCCAGCTACATACTAATGACATTGCAAAAGGGAAAAGGGTAACTACTCAGCTTTTGTAAATAGACATATTTCTAATTAACATAATAAATGATGAAGCAATTAATAAAAAGACTATCTTTGGTTCATCCGACAAATGCGTAGTTGCTATATAAAAATAAGCTGGTAAATCATTATATTGTAGAGTCCAATCCAAAATATTATGAATACCAGCTTTCTGTACCACGCCTTTGGCGTTTGTGAGCAAGAATGCTCCCGCGTACGCTACGAAGATAGGAGTATTATCTTTGAAGTCCAAACCCGTTCCGAAAAACTTCGTTGTCCTTGTTGTAAGAGTCGGCACTTTATTCGCTCCGGTAGTACTATTCGTCGTTTTCGCGGAGTACCCATAGGACATAAACCTGTATTTTTAGAAATGAAAGTTCAGCGTTTAGAATGCAAAGATTGTCATTGCATTCGTCAGGAGAATATTCATTTTATTACAGGCAAGCGTTCTTATACGAATCGCCTGGCTCGCCTTGTAGTTGAACTCTCCCGTTTAGGTACTATAAAGGATGTTGCTCATTTCCTTCATCTTTCCTGGGATACGGTAAAGGATATCCAGAAACGTTATCTACAGCGACATTATGGATGCCCTGACCTGAGCGAACTTGAATATATTGGCATTGATGAGTTCGCAGTTGCAAAAGGTCATGTCTACAAAACAATCGTAGTAAACCTTCTTACAGGACAAGTTGTATATATAGGCGATGGAAAAGGTGCTGATTCTCTGGATGTTTTTTGGAAGAAACTAAAGAAATCTGATGCTGTCATCAAGGCCGTTGCTACAGATTTATCTCCAGCTTTTGTTTCAACTGTCATGACGAATATACCTGAAGCAACTCTGGTATTTGATCACTTTCATGTAGTCAAACTCATGAATGATGCTTTGGATGAAATACGTAGAAGTGTTTACAGAGAGGAAAAGGATCTGAATAAACGAAAAGTGTTTAAAGGAACTAGATGGTTATTACTATGCAATGGCAAAGACATCTTTGATAACCAATTCAAGTCCAGACTTGACAATGCCTTGAAGCTGAATGAGCCCTTGATGAAAGCATACTATCTGAAAGAAAGTTTGAAAGAAATATGGACACAAGTAAATAAAGAGCAGGCTATCAAAGAATTGGACGCTTGGATAGAACTGGCATATCAAGCCAAAATCCCCAAGCTTACAACATTTGCAAATACACTAAAAGCACATAAGTGGGGAATCTTAGCATGGTATGATTATCATATATCAACAGGAAAATTGGAAGGTATTAATAACAAAATCAAAACAATGAAAAGACAAGCATATGGATATAGAGATCAAAGGTTTTTTGAACTTAAAATTTTGGCAATGCATGAGAAGAACTACGCATTTGTCGGATGAACCCTATCTTTATGGTAAAATTAATGCTGAGAATAAAACAAGTAATATCATTAATGAGAAATAATGTAGCATAATTCATTTGTGCAAAAAGATAATATTGTCAAATAACTTAAAAATATATTGATTATGACTATTAAATTGACTGTAACTTCAGGGAGTCCTTCAGGAAGTGAACCTTGGCGATTAGAAAGGATATCAAGAGTATCTGCTGTTATTGCAAAGGAATTTGGAGCAAAAAATGAAAAGCTAATTATTGATGAACTTCATGACCACAAAGGAGAACTAACTATTACATGGAAAGAAGATCCTACTATCGTTCAAAAAGAAATCGTTGAATCTGCTTGGGAAAAAGAAAATGAACTAAAAGAAAATGTCATTCACAATATCTGCAATTAAACATTTTATTTAGTTAGACTGGGTGATTAATAAGGAATCCCCGATTCTAATAAAATCAGGGATTCGTATAATACTCATTCCCCCATCAACTCATAAGAAGTACTCCTACCCCCTTCACCGCTCTTCTGCAAAACACCCTTATTCATTAAATCCTGAATATCCCGAAGTGCAGTATCAGAAGAGCATTTGGCAATCTTTGCCCACTTGGAAGAATTGAGTTTTCCATCAAAGCCATCCCAAAGGAGATTGATCATTTTAACCTGACGGTCATTCATACTTACTAAGCGATACTTCTCCCAAAACCGGGTTTTCTCTAACACCCTACTTAATGACTTTTCCGTTTCAAGAAGTGCAGCTTCCAGACAATCGAGGAACCATTCAAGCCAAAGGGTTATGTCCAGGGTTCCTTTCTGGGTTTTCTCCAGTATTTCATAATACTGTTTTCGCTGTTTACGTATTTCGGCAGACATGCTATAGAAGCGGTGTGGTATTTCATCAGCACGAGCCAGAAATATATCGGCTATTGTTCGGGCAGTGCGTCCGTTACCGTCATCAAAGGGGTGGATGGTAACAAACCATAGATGTGCAATTCCGGCTTTCAGAACGGGATCAATTCTTTGATCTGTATTTATCCATTCAAAAAATAGGCCCATTTCATTGGGGATCAGTTTTGAATCGGGAGCTTCGTAATGAACCTTTTCTTTTCCCATCGCACCAAAGATTACTTGCATGGGGCCGCCTTCATCTTGTCGCCAACCGCCGACTGTAATTTTAAACATACCGCTTCGTCCGGTTGGGAATAATGCGGCATGCCAATTGAAAAGACGTTCTTCTGTAAGCGGCTGCGTAAAGTTTTGCGTAGCATCAAGCATAACTTCCACTACTCCATCTATATAGCGATCTGCTTCGGGCAATCCTGAAACATCCATTCCTAAATGGTGGGCTATGGATGAACGTACCTGATCATTGTCTAATAATTCGCCTTCTATCTCGGACGATTTAATTATATCACTTGTCAGAGTATTTAATATTGCTTCGTTCTTTAAATCAAAACCAAGCAAGCTCATTTTACCTACAAGCTTTCCTTGTAAAGCTCGTACTCGGCCCAGTTTATAGGATAAAGCTGCGTCATCCCATATAAAATGAGGCCATTCGTCTCGTTGCCAGATATAAACCTTTCTCATAATCTCCGCATATTTTGCGGTAAATATAGTAATTATTTACCGCAAACTTAAATTTAACAAAACAAGCCAATACTTATAAACGCTATATAACCGCACAATTTTCCCTCTCTCTATAAAAAAAAGTCTACCCTAACATCACTCCCTCACTTTCAAGACGTAACATCATGAAAATCAAACATCTAATATTTATATTAGTAAAAAATATCCCTCACTTAACCCTCACTTTTTAGCTCTACCCTCACTTTTTTAACGCATATTTACACATTTCTTGCATATAATAATCTGAAAAGTTGAAATCTATCAATTTTCAAAAAAATGGTTCGAAATAGTGAGGGATGAGATGAAAAGTGAGGGTAAAGTGAGGGTAGAAATTCCATCTCTCACTTATAAGCAATTAATGTGCAATAAGTTACACTAGGAAGTGAGGGAGTGAGGGTAGATTTTTGTTATTATATAGAAGCTGAAAAACAGATATTGCAAACTCTGTGATTTGTAGGCTATCAAATGCCACTCTAACTTCCGGAAAGATGCAGCGAGAGTTTACCCAAACTCCCGAGTGAGTTTTTATATCTCAGGCGGGATGTTGATATAATTGTTTTGTACAAGAACACACAAATATCCGTAATCGTTTTTGAAAAAACAAACCGGAGTTTACTCAACCATTCACCAATAATTTCCGACCATTCGCCTATAGATTTTATTTATTGGGCAATAGTTCGTTATTTATCGTGCTTTTATTTCACTCAACAAAGAAGGTTTTGTATTTTTGCAATATCACTAAAAATAGAATTAATTTTATGAAATATAACTTTGACGAGGTAATAGACCGCAGAGGTACTGATGCACTGAAGCTTGAAGCTTTGAAACCCAGATGGGGAAGAGATGATTTGTTGCCACTCTGGGTGGCCGATATGGATTTTCGCACTCCTCCTTTTATTATGAATGCAATAAAAGAGCGCTGCGAAAACGAAATTCTTGGCTATACCAGCAAACCGGCGTCTTATTACCAGGCTATAGAAAAATGGCTGGCCAGCAGGTATGACTGGAAAGTTTCTAAAGAATTGATAAACTTTACTTCGGGAATTGTAGTTGGACTTGCTCATGTTTTGAAATGTTTCACTCAGCCGGGTGATAAGGTGCTAATTCAAAGTCCGGTTTATCATCCGTTCTTTCTTGTTACTGAGCACAACTACCGCGAGGTGGTGCGCAATCCGCTGGTACTTGAAAACGGACAATACAAAATTGACTGGGAAAACTTCAAAGGAGCTGTAAATGGTTGCAAATTGTTCATTTTGTGTAATCCTCACAATCCGGGCGGAAGGGTTTGGACGAAAGAAGAGCTGGCTACCATGGCCGAGATCTGTTATGACAACGGTACGATGGTAATTTCGGATGAGATTCATGCCGACCTCACTTTGCCGGGGTATACTCACACACCTTTTGCCAAAATTTCTGAGAAAGCACGTCTCAACTCTATTGTGTTTATGTCGCCAAGCAAAGCATTTAATATGCCGGGATTGGCTAGTTCTTATTGCATCATTGAAAATAATGAGGTCAGAAAGAAATTCCACACGTATCTCAATGCCAGCGAATTTTCTGAAGGACATATATTTGCATTTATATCCGTGGCTGCTGCCTACGAACATGGTACAGAATGGTTGAACCAATTGCTTGATTACATTCAGGGAAATATCGACTATGTAGATAATTATCTGAAAAGAAATATGCCACTGATAAAAGCTATCCGCCCACAGGCATCTTACCTGATATTCCTTGATTGCCGGGAATTAGGACTGAATCAGGAAGAGCTTGTTGATTTCTTTGTTGATAAAGCACATCTGGCACTGAATGACGGATCAATGTTTGGAGAAGAAGGAACCGGATTTATGCGTATAAACGCCGGATGTCCACGGGTGATTCTGCAAAAGGCACTTACTCAGTTAGAAGAAGCCTATAATAAACAGTTTTAAGATTAATTTATACAACTATAAACCCGGGCAGTAGACTTATTAACAGATAAGAATCTACTGCCCGGGTATCTTTTTACCTATCGTTAAATACCTAATCCATCAATAAAAGAACTTTCCACAGCCTTTTGTTGCAGAATACTTGAATAAGGAGGCACTGAGTTTGTCAACCAAACATTACCACCTACAACGGTATTATGTCCAATTATAATATGCCCCAGGATAGTAGAGTTGGAATAAATGGTAACATTATCTTCCAGAACAGGATGACGGGGAGCTCCTTTTAAAATTCCGTTCTCTTCAAGATTACGACTCTTTGCGCCCAGTGTTACTCCCTGATATAGCCTAACATGATTACCAATAATACAGGTCTCACCTATTACTACACCTGTTCCGTGATCAATACTGAAATATTCGCCAATTGTGGCTGCCGGATGTATATCAATTCCGGTTTCGGAATGCGCCTGCTCGGAAATAATGCGTGGAATGGTGGGAATTCCAAGCAACAAAAGTTCATGAGCTACCCGATGATTGATTAAAGCTTTAATTGTGGGATAGGAAAATATAACCTCTCCATAGCTTTTTGCAGCAGGGTCTCCGTCGAACGTAGATTTCACATCCGTGCTAAGCAATCTTTTTATCTCGGGAATCTTATCTATAAAAGTAATTGCCAGTTCCGAAGCCTTTGACTTTATATCTTTACCCACTGCATTTTTTGTATTGAAACAAATGCCATTGTGTATCTGCTCAACCAACAGTGTATAAAGTCTTTCCATATTCATCCCAATATGATACTTAAGTGTTTTCTGGTTGGCAATAGAGTCACCAAAAAATCCCGGAAAAAGAATTGATTTAATCAAATCCATCACCTCGGCCAACCGCTCAATGGATGGTAGCGGCTTATCATGTCGGGGTATATATTTATACTCTTCTGTTGAGTGCTGAGAAAGTATATCTACATTCTTCAGTATGGTTTCGGTAGGACTTAGCATAAAGTTTCAAATTTATTAATTGTGTGATGGTTCTTAAATGTAATATTCTGTAGGATCAATCAATCCTGCTTTTATAGCATAGATTGTCAGCGCATGAATACTGGATATTCCCAGTTTACGGAAAATATTTTTCCGGTGAGTAACTACTGTATGATAACTCAGACTTCTTATCACAGCCACTTCTTTTGTTGTTTTACCGCTGGCTATTAAAGATACAATGTCCTTTTCCGTGGGTGTGAGATGCACTTCTTCATAACCGGTTTTCACCTGTGTACTGTTCTTTCGCATCAATAGGTTTAATAACTCTGACTGAATATAATAGCGTCCTTTTAAAGAAAAGCTTATGGCTATTTTCAACTCTTCCAGTTCCACATTTTTCAGAACGATATTCGACTGCATATCCTCTGCAATGAGAGACAACTCTTCTTCATTAAAATGATCACCAATAAATAGTTTACGAAGTTGATTGTGAGTCTGAAAGAAAGCAAGCAGTTCGTCCTTGTCTGAGAAGTCAAAAAGTTCTATATCAATGATTAACAGAACATCTTCATCAAACAAATTATTAAGAGATTCTTTTAATGTTTGTTTGTCTGATGATTCAATAATAGAATTGAACAGTTCACTTTCTTTAGCCCAGGTTCTTAATGCAAAAGCTGTAAGCGGCTGATTATCGGCAATGATAAGAATTGTATTAGTCATCTGTTTCATATGTTTTGTTCTAACCAAGCAATATTACTATGGTACAAAGATATACCATGATGACCAATCAAAGAATCCCCTTTAAGTGGCATTTAACTACCACAAACGTGGTAGTTAAATGCCAAAAATGAGTATTTTTGGGCTTTGATTAATATAAACTCTTAATAAGAGAGAAACAATGAAGAAACTTTGGATTATAGGACTATTAAGTCTGGGCACATGTATGCAGGCTCAGGTAAAATCCAATGGAGGATATCCTATTACTCCGGTACCTTTTACAGCAGTCAAGGTAACCGCGCTTTCCGGCAACACACTTTATGCACAAGGCACTGTGGGAGACTACCAACGTGCCTTTTCTTTACGGGATAACCTGAAAGATAAAGTATTTTATTCTGAAGTAAATCCTAAATGGATTGGAAAAACCAGCCAATTCTGGTACATAAGAAACACTCCGGATGGGAAGATTTACGTTGTAACCAACGCAGTAAAAAAGAACAGAAATGAACTTTTCGATCATCAAAAACTAGCTAAACTTATAGCCTCAGCTACTTCAAAGGCTATAGATGCCAAAAAGCTTCCTATTCTATCGTTGCAAGTTAATCCCACTCTTGATTCTCTTCGATTCATTTATAACGATTACAAATGGCTTTATCTTAAAAAGAAGAATCAACTCAAGAACGAAGGCAAAGTAGAAAAACCTGATTCCAAATATTGGAATGCGAGCGATGATGAACGTCAGGGACCTCCGGTTATTTCACCTAACGGAAAACTTACCGCGTTCATTAAAAACCAGAATGTGTATGTAAAAGATAACCAATCAGGTAAAGAAAAGGCATTAAGTCTTGACGGTTCACCCGGAGAATATTATTCTGCATATATCAGTTGGTCACCCGATTCTAAGAAAGTTGCTGCGATGAAAATCCGTCCGGCAGAACAACGATACATCTATTTCGTAGAATCATCCCCTACTGACCAGCTGCAACCAAAGCTTCATAAAAGAGAATATACCAAGCCGGGAGATGCTCTTCCATTTAAAACGCCTTGTGCATTCGATGTGGAGAGCGGAAAAGCATCTATTCCTTCCACAGAACAATTCAACAGTCAGTTTGATGTGCACGGTTTGGAATGGAGTGCCGACAGTAAAAATGTGATGTTTGAATACAATCAGCGTGGACACCAGATTTACAGAGTTCTTGAGTTATCAACAGAAACCGGTGCTATAAAACCTATTGTTGAAGAAACAAGCAAAACATTCATAAACTACAATCGCTATTTCCGCAAGAATCTGGCTAATGGCGATGAAGTTATCTGGATGAGTGAAAGAGACAACTGGAATCATCTATACTTATATAACCGCCATACAGGTGAAGTAAAGAATCAGATTACCAAAGGAGAATGGTATGTCAGAGAAGTTATCAACGTAGATGAAGAAAACAG
Organism: uncultured Bacteroides sp.; assembly: GCF_963678845.1. Lineage (NCBI taxonomy): Bacteria > Pseudomonadati > Bacteroidota > Bacteroidia > Bacteroidales > Bacteroidaceae > Bacteroides > uncultured Bacteroides sp. The sequence goes on along the minus strand of NZ_OY787468.1, from coordinate 1,058,467 downwards.
GCAGATCATCTTCTCGGCTAATGGAATGGTTAAAGATGAAGATCCATATTTGATTCGCTATTATCGCATCAATTTCGACGGAACCGGACTAACTTGTCTTACTCCCGAAGAAGGAATGCATCAGGGAACATTCTCGGATAACTATAATTATTTCGTAGATGTTTATTCAATGGTAAATAAGGCTCCTGTTGCTGTTCTAAGAGAGACAAAAAGCGGAAAGGTTATTATGCCACTTGAAAAAGCAGATATCACCCAGCTTGTAAAAACCGGATGGATAGCTCCCGAACCTTTTGTTGCAAAAGGAAGAGATGGCAAAACTGACATTTGGGGAGTAATAATACGCCCTACGAACTTTGATCCGCAAAAGAAATATCCTATTCTGGAATATATTTATGCAGGACCGGGAAATCAATATACTCCGAAATCTTTCTATCCGTTCTTAGGATTCCATTCTGCCATCGCAGAACTTGGATTCATTGTTGTACAGATGGATGGAATGGGAACATCTTTCCGTTCAAAATCTTTCGAAGAAATTATTTATAAGAATCTGAAGGATGCCGGACTGCCCGATCATATGGCATGGATAAAAGCTGCTGCACAGAAGTATTCTTATATGAATATAGATAAGGTAGGTATCTTTGGAGGTTCTGCCGGTGGACAAGAGTCGACAACTGCTACTCTTTTCTATCCCGAATTCTACAAAGCAGCTTATTCATCTTGCGGCTGCCACGATAACCGCATGGATAAAATATGGTGGAACGAACAATGGATGGGCTATCCTATTGGAAAGGAATACCAGGAATGTTCAAACGTGGAAAATGCACATTTACTGAAAACTCCGTTAATGCTGGTTGTTGGAGAAATGGACGACAATGTTGATCCGGCCTCAACGATGCAGGTTGTAAATGCTTTAATAAAAGCTAATAAGAACTTTGAGCTTGTAGTATTACCAGGAAGTAATCATACTCTTGGAGGAGAATATGGAGAACACAAACGCTATGATTTCTTTGTTAAAAACCTTATGGGGGTAAATCCTCCAGCATGGGATTCTATAAAAATGAAATAGCCTTTCATACATAACTAAACAAACAAGGGTGCTCAGTAAATATTGGGCACCCTTGTTCTTTACTATTATTATATTTCAGACAGTTTTGCTAAGATCTCCTCTGCCTTCATAATCAATCATGGCCTTTCTCCATTCATCAGAAATAAGTTTCGTGGCTTTTGTCTTCGCATCAAAACCAACCATCACCGTTTGGCAAATACATTTTACTTCATTTGTGTCAACATTAATAAGTTGCTGAAACAGCTTAAAGCTTTTATTTCCTATTTCAACTACAGCCGTTTGCACAGCAACATTCTCGTTCGGATATACAGGTAAAAGAAAGCTTACTTGAATGTTTGCTATTACTACACCAACATCATTACTGGAAACCATTTCTGGCATCACCTCATTAAAATAAGAAGTCTTACCCAAATCATAGAATGAGAAGTAAACCGAGTTATTCACATGTCCTAATGCATCAAAGTCATTAAAACGCAATTGAATTGGAATCGTGTGTTTAAAATTTAATCTTTCCATCTGTTTGTAATATTGAGGTTACAAAAATAAGCAATTTTATATTCTATTTGCAACAATCTTCAATATTTGACATTTAAAAAACTACAATTTACAACTTTATTTTATAGATTTGTAGGCAGATTATGAACAATACACATAAAAAAGAATGGCTAAAATTACAAAAGAAGCGGCTTTGCTCTACCACTCACAGGGTAAACCCGGAAAAATTGAGGTAGTACCTACCAAACCTTACAGTACACAAACTGATTTATCTTTGGCATACTCTCCCGGAGTTGCAGAACCTTGTCTGGAAATTGAAAAAGATCCTCAAACAGCATATGACTATACAGCCAAAGGAAACTTAGTAGCTGTTATATCTAACGGAACAGCTGTATTAGGACTTGGAGACATTGGCGCAATTGCAGGAAAGCCTGTAATGGAAGGTAAAGGGTTACTATTTAAGATATATGCAGGAATAGATGTTTTCGATATAGAAGTAAATGAAAAAGACCCAGAAAAGTTTATTGAAGCTGTTAAAGCTATCGCCCCAACTTTCGGAGGAATTAATCTGGAAGATATCAAAGCGCCTGAATGTTTTGAGATAGAAACACGTTTAAAGGCAGAACTTGACATTCCGGTGATGCACGACGACCAACATGGTACTGCAATTATTTCCAGTGCAGGTTTACTTAATGCACTTGAGGTAGCAGGAAAGAAGATTGAAGATGTGAAGATCGTTGTAAACGGTGCCGGTGCAGCTGCAGTTTCTTGTACTAAATTATATCTTGCACTTGGAGCACGCAAAGAAAATATTGTAATGCTTGATAGTAAAGGTGTTATTTCTACCGAACGTACAAAATTAGATGAATCAAAAAAATTCTTTGCAACTTCACGCACCGACATCCATACATTGGATGAAGCTATTAAAGGTGCTGACGTATTCTTAGGATTATCTAAAGGGAATATATTATCTCAGGATATGGTTCGCTCCATGGCAAATACTCCAATTGTTTTTGCATTGGCAAATCCTGTTCCTGAAATTACATACGAAGATGCAATGGCAGCTCGCCCAGACATATTGATGTCAACAGGACGTTCTGATTATCCAAACCAGATTAACAATGTAATTGGCTTCCCTTATATATTCCGCGGTGCTCTTGATACTCGTGCAAGTGCTATTAATGAGGAAATGAAACTGGCAGCAGTTAAAGCAATCGCTGCTTTGGCAAAATTGCCTATACCTGAAATTGTAAATGAAGTATATAATGTATCCAACCTTACTTTCGGTCCGGAATACTTTATTCCAAAACCAGTTGACCCACGTTTGATTACTGAAGTTTCAATGGCTGTTGCTAAAGCTGCCATGGAATCAGGAGTAGCTCGTAAACCTATCGAAGATTGGGATGCTTATAAAAAACACCTGCGTGAACTAATGGGTTATGAATCTAAGCTGACTAGTCAACTTTATGACATGGCTCGTACCGATCCTAAAAAAGTCGTTTTTGCAGAAGGCGGACATCCAAACATGTTGAAAGCTGCCGTTGAAGCTAAGAACGAAGGTATTTGCTATCCTATCTTATTAGGTAATGAGGAACGCATTGAAAAACTGGCAAAAGAACTGGATTTGAATCTTGATGGAATTGAAATTGTAAATCTTCGCCACGACAGTCAAACAGAACGACGTGATCGCTATGCACACATCCTGACAGAGAAGCGTGCCCGTGAAGGTGCCAACTACGATGAAGCAACCGATAAGATGTTTGAACGCAACTATTTTGGTATGATGATGGTGGAAACAGGAGAAGCTGATGCCTTTATCACCGGTCTGTATACTAAATACTCAAATACAATTAAGGTTGCAAAAGAAGTTATTGGTATCCAGGAAGGATTTAATCATTTCGGAACAATGCACATTTTAAATTCTAAAAAAGGTACATACTTCTTAGCAGATACTTTAATCAACCGTCATCCCGATACTGAAACATTAACAGATATTGCAAGATTGACAGCAAATACTGTTCGTTTCTTTAATCAAACTCCGGTAATGGCTATGTTGTCATATTCTAACTTCGGTTCTGATCCTGTAGGAAGTCCTGCAAAAGTTCATGAAGCTGTAAGACAATTGCAGGAAAAATATCCAGATCTAGCAATTGATGGAGAAATGCAGGTAAACTTTGCCTTGAACAAAAATATTCGTGATGCAAAATATCCATTCACAAGATTATTAGGCAAGGATGTAAACACACTGGTATTCCCTAACTTAAGCTCTGCAAACTCTGGCTACAAACTAATTCAGGCAATGAGTGACACAGAATTAATCGGCCCTATCCAAATGGGTCTGAACAAACCTATTCACTTCACTGATAGTGAAAGTTCTGTTCGCGACATTGTTAACATTACTGCTGTTGCAGTAATTGATGCAATTGTTGATGCAAAAAAGAATTCAAAATAACCTTTAATATCCGGGATGATAAATATTAAATATAATATTATCATCCCGTTTTTTCTTTCCCCTAAATCAGACTCATAAAAAAAAAGCTTTCTCGCAATATTCATTTCTGACATTTTAATTTTCATTCCAATATATAAGCCTTCCAAAAGAATGAAATAAAATATTCCGCATATTCACAAATATATTAAATAACCAATCTGACATTTTTACCTGTATTAATTTTATAATCTGTTTGATATTTAAAATTAAAAGTATACATTTGCAATAAGAGCTTAGATTTATCTTTTTAACATACAACAACCAATAAAAGAAATCTTATGAATGCAAATCAGGTATTAGAAAATCTTCAAAGAAGATTCCCTAATGAGCCAGAGTACCATCAAGCGGTGGAAGAAGTGCTTTCCACTATTGAAGAAGAGTACAACAAACATCCCGAATTTGAGAAAGCAAACCTAATTGAACGTCTCTGTATTCCAGACAGAGTATTTCAATTTAGAGTAACCTGGATGGACGATAAAGGTTATGTCCAGACTAACATGGGTTACCGTATTCAGCACAACAATGTGATAGGTCCTTACAAGGGAGGTATCCGCTTCCATCGTTCTGTAAATCTTTCTATTCTAAAATTCCTTGCATTTGAGCAAACATTCAAGAACTCACTGACCACCTTGCCTATGGGTGGTGCAAAGGGTGGTTCAGACTTCTCTCCTCGTGGGAAATCAAGTGCCGAAGTTATGCGCTTCGTACAATCATTCATGCTTGAACTATGGCGCCACATTGGTCCGGAAACAGATGTTCCCGCTGGCGATATAGGTGTAGGTGGCCGTGAAATAGGTTACATGTTTGGAATGTACAAAAAACTGGCTCAAGAATTTACAGGTACATTCACAGGTAAAGGACGTGAATACGGTGGATCATTAATTCGACCTGAAGCTACTGGTTATGGTAACATATACTTCCTTATGGAAATGCTAAAAACCAAAGAAACAGATTTGAAAGGCAAAATCTGTACAGTTTCCGGTTCAGGTAACGTAGCTCAATATACAATTGAGAAAGTTATTGAATTAGGTGGCAAAGTTATTACCTGTTCTGATTCTGACGGATATATCTATGATCCGGACGGAATTGACCGTGAGAAGCTTAACTACATCATGGAACTCAAGAATATTTACAGAGGACGTATTCGTGAATATTCAGAGAAATATGGTTGCAAGTATGTAGAAGGAGCTAAACCTTGGGGTGAAAAGTGCGATATTGCCCTTCCATCTGCTACTCAGAACGAATTGAATGGAGACCACGCCCGTACATTGGTTGAAAATGGATGTATGGCTGTCAGCGAAGGTGCCAACATGCCTTCTACTCCGGAAGCTATTAAAGTATTTCAGGATGCTAAAATTCTTTATGCTCCGGGAAAAGCAGCTAATGCTGGTGGTGTTTCTGTTTCTGGTCTTGAAATGACACAGAATTCTATCAAGTTAGGATGGGGCGCAGAAGAAGTTGATGCTAAATTAAAGAGCATCATGCAAAGTATTCATGAAGCTTGTGTTAAATATGGAACTGAAGCCGACGGATATGTAAACTACATGAAAGGTGCAAACGTTGCAGGTTTCATGAAAGTTGCTAACGCCATGATGGCTCAGGGTATTGTTTAATTAGCAAGAATTATAACGTCACAGTAATAAGGCGACCCTTGCGGCCGTCTTATTTTTTATTGTATTCTGCCTAATATTCCTTTTATATCTTTGATTGTGTAATATATTTCGAATATATTTGCATTTTCTTACAATTATACGTTACGATTATAAAAGAAAAATAAAGATGAGAAAGGTGACGCTAATTTTAGCATGCGGAATGATTGCAGTAAACACTTTCGGACAAAAGACAAAAATAGTCTATCCGATTACAAAGAAAGACAATACCGTGGATACATACTTCGGTGTAAAAGTCTCAGATCCATATCGTTGGTTGGAGAATGACACAACGAAAGAAACAGCAGCTTGGGTAAAAGCACAAAACAAAGTTACATCTGCCTATCTGGCAAAGATTCCTTTCCGGAACAAATTAAAGGAGCGGCTTACAAATCTGGCCAATTACGAAAAGATTGGTGCTCCGTTTAAGAAAAACGGTAAATACTATTTCTACAAGAATAATGGTTTGCAAAACCAGAGCGTTCTCTATGTGCAGAATTCACTAGACTCGCAACCAGAGATTTTTCTCGACCCCAATAAGTTATCGGAAGACGGGACAGTAGCCCTAACCGGAATTTCCTTTTCCAAAGACGGCAAATACTTTGCTTATACTGTTTCCAGAAGTGGTTCTGACTGGAGAGAAATTTATGTGATGGACATTGCCACACGCAAATTACTTAACGATCACATTCAATGGGCTAAGTTTACAGGAGCTGCCTGGCAGGGAGACGGTTTTTACTATAGTGCGTATGATGCACCTATAGCAGGAAAAGAGTTCTCAAATGTAAATGAGAACCATAAAATCTATTTCCACAAGATTGGTGAGCCACAATCAAAAGATGTGTTGGTATACCAGAATCCTAAGTACCCTAAACGATTCTATTCTGCCAGTGTTAGTGAAGATCAACGCATTCTTTTTATTTATGAATCAGGAGAAGGACGTGGAAACACTATCTTCATGAAGAATCTGACTAAAGCAGATGCTCCTGTTGAACAGTTAACTACCGATTTTAATTACGATTATTCCCCTATTGAAGTTATTGGTAATAAGATATTCTTCTCCACCAACTTTGGCGCACCTAAAACCAAAGTCATGGTGGCTGATACAAATTCACCAAAACTGGAAAACTGGAACGACTTAGTACCGGAATCAACATCGGTTCTTTCTGGAGCCGAAATTATAGGAGGTAAACTAATGCTGACTTATGATAAAGATGCTTCCAATCATGCATTTGTATATAGCACTGAAGGCAAGTGTCTTCATGAAGTAAAACTGCCTTCGCTAGGTTCTGTAGGATTTAGTGGCGATAAGGACGATAATATCGCTTTTTATTCTTTCACTTCCTTCACCTTTCCCGGAGCTATTTACAAATATAATGTAGATGCAAATGAGTCTACATTATATAGGGCACCAAAAGTAGATTTCAATCCGGAAGAGTTTGTTACCGAACAGGTTTTCTATCCTAGTAAAGACGGAACAAAAATTCCGATGTTTCTTACTTACAAGAAAGGGTTAAAAAGGAACGGAAGTAATCCTGTTTACCTTTATGGTTACGGAGGATTCAACATCAGCCTCAACCCAAGCTTCACAACCTCACGTATTCCTTTCCTTGAGAATGGAGGTATTTATGCACAAGTAAACCTTCGTGGCGGCGGTGAATATGGTGAAGAGTGGCACGTTGCCGGAACAAAGATGAAAAAGCAAAATGTGTTTGACGATTTTATCTCTGCAGCCGAATATTTAATTGCAAAGAAATATACTAATAAACAGAAAATAGCCATTGTAGGTGGTTCTAATGGCGGACTACTCATTGGAGCTTGTGTGAATCAGCGTCCGGACTTATTCAAAGTAGCTATTCCTGAAGTAGGAGTTATGGATATGCTTCGTTACCACAAATTCACCATTGGGTGGAACTGGGCAAGTGATTACGGCACAAGTGAAGACAGTAAAGAGATGTTTGAATACCTCAAAGCTTATTCTCCGCTTCACACCTTTAAGAAGGGAATTACTTATCCCGCCATTATGGTAACAACTGCCGATCATGATGACCGTGTAGTTCCGGCTCACTCTTTCAAATATGCAGCAACTCTTCAGGATGCAAGCAACGGAAAGACTCCAACACTGATACGCATCGACAGCAAGGCCGGTCACGGATCGGGTAAACCAATGAGCAAAGTTCTTGAAGAGCAAGCAGATATTTACTCATTTATCATGTATAACATGGGGATGAAGTCTAAATTCTGAGAGATACAAATTGAATAACGAAAAGCCCGTTTACTGGAATTTAATCAGTAAACGGGCTTTCTTTATAATGACTATTCGGTTGATTCTGAAAGCATCAGGAAACTTTTTTATTTAACACACAATCAGCAATAAATAAAGTTTTCTGATACATCAATTATTTAAAATAACCTACAGGATGATTTAACAGAAGAGTTTGTGTTCCAGTCAACTTCAATGCCTTCTTTAATTCCTCTTTATTCATTGTAGCCCGCACAACAGTTGCCAATCCCACTCCCGAGCAAAACAAAGATATATTCTGCGAAACAATTCCTGCATCAAGTGCACCCCAGGTTTGATCTGTATCCGAAACCAGAATCAGACATACCGGAGCCTTTATTGGACGAACATCTCCATTGCTTACAGGATCTAAAGTGCTGGTTAACGCGTTATAAAGGTAACTGCCCTCAGCCATACAAACATAAACCTTTATGTCTTGTTTGTTGCGTGAAGAAGGAGCAGTTCTTTTACCCTCTTTAGGTCTGTTTATACCATTTGCAGCCCAAAGAAGATCGGAAAGATCTTGCTGACTAAGCATTTTTTCCGAGAATTCACGAGTGGATTTACGATTAGCCAAAGCCTTCATCACTTTTTCACCACGATTCAAGTTCGGTGCATTTAGCTTTATTGGTTTAATTTCCTGCGCATTAGTGCATGAAATAAGCATTAACAGTGTCATTAACAATAAGGATCGTTTCATTTTTATTTGTTTTAAAATTACTACATATTTAAAGAACTCCCAGTTATCGCTTCTAAGGCTTCATCACAAGCCCAATATTCTTCTTGCCATCTATTTTCACTATTAGTGGCTTTTCAAAATGTATATGACGAAGATACTGAGTTTCAAATACAGCATCCTTTTCATTCAGGAAAGCCTGATCGTAAATACCATCGTTCATATAAGAATTGATTGTAAAATACCCCACTCCAAAAGAGGTAAGATTTTGAAAGAAATGCGTTCCTTGGCTTGGGTCAATTCTGTAATTCGTTAAACCGGCTTCCACAATAACCTTTGCAGCAGAGATATGCGGCCATTTAACCGGAATTCCGAGCCAAGTATCATTGGAACCCCATCTGCCCGGTCCAACTAGTATATAGTTTTGCTTCTTTTCCAAAAACTGTTTATTCAATTTTTCTATCTCATAAGCAATATCCTGATTATGAGAAGCATTGTAATGATCTGTCTTTACATAAATAACATCATAAATATCATTCATAACTCCGTGCCCCAAAGCATAATTAGAGCTTAGTAGCGTGTTTTCTTTACTAACCAACGATAAATCTTCGTCAATCATCTCTTTACTATCCACAATAGGACGAATCTGCAATAAATAGAATGTACCCGATTTATCTATTTCCGTACTCATGTTTGCTGCAAATTCAATTTCCACAGGTCTCCTCATCTCTTTCTCACCATACTTCATTGCCAGTTGAAGGATGCGTGACAATGGAAATACTTCGTGCTGAAGAATATTTGCAAATGTAATCAGTTTTCGTCCACCCGGATAAAGACCATCACGAATAATCTGATCATACGGATCAAACGTAGAAGCAATGTAACGCAATGAGCCATCATTTTCAGCCTCCTTTATCGGAAGTTTCAATAAATTAAAACCGTCATCAATAGAAAAGTTATTGCCAACGTTCTTCAGATCCAGTGCATAAAAACGAGTCTGAGTTTCCTTTAATGCAAGATCTAGCTCACTGGTTTGCAACACCTTATTGGGATGATAGGGAGAAAATCTCAATGTCATTCCTCCGTCTACTATGTACTTTCCAAGCCCTAATGCAATGTTCACCGTTCCTTCTTCTGGCTTTTCATCGCCAATAGGATAATAATTAAGTGATCTGGCCACACCGGACATAGAAGGATAATAGCGATCACCATACTGGTTACCAACCATTTCCTGAAGAATAACAGCCATCTTTTCCTGATCAATAACATTCGAAGTGGCTTGCATATAAGATTTGCTGTCGCTAAAGTAAACCGAAGCATAAACACCTTTAATGGAATCGCTCAACATACGAAGCATTTCGTACTTATCGTCCAGATAAGGAATCATATAGGTAGAGTAGATACCGGCGAAAGGCTGGTAATGAGAATCTTCCAACAAACTGGACGAACGGATAGCAATCGGAGATTTTACTACATCAAAGAATGTGAAGAAATCCTCAATTAACCGTTCAGGTAACTTGGCTTTCAGGAAATACTTCAGGATTGTATCATCATCCACATCTGAAAGAGCAACCTGATATAAGTTATTTGTCTCCATGAACTCATCAAAAATGTCTGTGCAAAGAACAACCGTTTTTGGAATGACTACTTGTGCATTCTCAAATTCTTCAAATTCAGGATGACGCTTTACCATGTTATCAATAAATGCCAGTCCCCTGCCCTTTCCTCCTAATGAACCATCCCCAATACGGGCAAAATTAGAGTAACGGTCAAAGCGATCACGTTTAAAGACAGCCACCACTCCTTGATTCTTCATCTTCCGGTATTTCACAATCGATTCGAAAATAATCTTTCTGTAAATATCGATGTCCACCACCTTATCAAAGGTTATCTGTCGCAGGAACTCAGCCACGGGAAACATTGCCCGGGAATAGAGCCACCGGGAAATATGATTCCGGGAAATATGATATAACAATGATTCGCTGGGTACAGCAAAGATTATATTCTGAAGATCTTTCAGATTACGAACCTTGGCTACCTCTTCATTTGTTTCGGGATTGCGAAATATAAAATCTCCGAAACCAAAATTTTCAGAGACAATCTGCTGCAGGTCAACATCCATTTTCTTGGAATTCTTGTCTACAAAGCTGGCAGAATAGCGGGCTGCATAAACCTGATTGTCTATCTCTGAAGATTGGATGATCAATGGAACAAAAGGATCTTTCTTACGTATCTCAGCACATAACTTAATTCCCGCCATTGCATCTCTTTTTCCATTTCGGGGGAACCTTACATCCGTAATTACTCCCAGCATATTGTTCTGGAATTTATTGTAAAGTTCAATTGCTTCCTCATAATTCTTGGCCAAGGCTATTTTAGGACGTCCCCGCATACGTAAGGTTCGCTGGTGTTCATTCAATGCTTCTGTGGCAAAATCCTGAGATTGTTGCAGAATAAACTTATAGAGACTGGGCAAAACAGATGAATAAAAACGAATGGAGTCTTCCACTAATAGAATCATCTGTACACCAACTTCCGCCACATCATGTTCCAGATTCATCTTATCCTCTACCAGCTTAATAATGGAAACAAGTAAATCAGTATTTCCAAGCCAGCAGAAAACATATTCAAATGCACTTATATCTTCATTTGCTATGCGTCTTCTCACCCCATGAGAGAAAGGAGTAAGAATTACAATAGGGATTTGCGGATACTTCTCTTTAATCATACGCCCCGTAGCAAAAAAATCACTTTTATCAGTGCTTGGCATACAAATAACCAGATCGTACTGCATATTTTCCAATTCCATCCAAGCCTCTTCTTCTGTTGAAATCTGAGTAAAGCGGGGAGGATAGCGTAAACTTAGCGCAGCATACTCATTAAAGATCTTTTCATCTATGCGTCCGTCATCTTCCAACATAAATGCATCATACGGATTGGCTATAAGCAAAACATTAAATATCCGCCTGGTCATCAGGTTGACAAAAGTAGTATCTCTGAAATAAAGTTGGTTTAATTTTAGTTTACTGAGCATTGCAGATTCTGATTATTAATGTAACAAATTTGAGGATTATTTTTGTCTTATGCAACAAATGAATTGAAAAGTAGCCCTTAAAATAGTAAAATACCATTTTATCATATTTTCATCAACAAATTTACAAAAAAATTAGCTAAACTCATTTAATTAACTAAATTTGCAGTATTAGAGTTTACTTTTTATCAATAAAAGGTTAATAAACTATTTAAAATATAATATTATGAATATCGATCTTATTATGGCTTCATTAGAAGCTAAACACCCTGGAGAACTTGAATACCTCCAAGCTGTTAAAGAAGTGCTGATTTCTATTGAAAATGTTTATAATCAACATCCTGAATTTGAGAAAGCCCGTATCATAGAACGACTGGTAGAGCCAGATCGAATCTTTACATTTAAAGTGCCTTGGGTAGACGATCAAGGAAACGTACAGTTAAATATTGGTTACCGCGTTCAGTTCAATAATGCCATTGGCCCATATAAAGGCGGCATTCGTTTTCATGCATCTGTAAATCTTTCCATTCTGAAATTCCTGGGATTTGAACAAACATTCAAAAATGCACTGACCACTCTTCCTATGGGTGGAGGTAAAGGTGGATCTGATTTCTCTCCTCGGGGTAAGTCTGATGCTGAGATTATGCGTTTCTGCCAGGCATTCATATTAGAACTCTGGCGCCATATTGGTCCTGACACAGATGTACCTGCCGGAGATATAGGTGTAGGTGGACGAGAAATAGGCTACATGTTTGGCATGTATAAGAAACTTGCCCGTGAATTTACTGGCACCTTTACTGGTAAAGGACTCGAATACGGTGGTTCCTTAATCCGTCCTGAAGCAACAGGCTTCGGCGGACTCTATTTTGTAAATCAGATGCTAAGCACAAAAGGTATTGATCTCAAAGACAAAACAGTTGCAGTTTCTGGTTTTGGAAATGTAGCATGGGGTGCAGTAACCAAAGCAACCGAACTTGGAGCAAAAGTGGTAACCATCTCTGGTCCCGACGGATATATATACGATGAAGAAGGAATCAGCGGAGAGAAAATTGATTATATGTTGGAATTACGTGCCACTGGAAATGACATTGTAGAACCATACGCAGAGATGTTTAATGCTAAATTCATTCCTAACCGTCATCCATGGGAAGTTAAGGTAGATATTGCGCTACCTTGTGCTACTCAAAATGAGTTAGATGGTGAAGATGCTAAGTTACTAATTGAAAACAAGGTTTTATGTGTGGGAGAGATTTCCAATATGGGATGTACCCCCGAAGCAATTGACCTGTTCATTGAAAACAAAATAATGTATGCACCAGGCAAGGCAGTTAATGCCGGTGGAGTTGCAACTTCCGGACTTGAAATGTCTCAGAATGCAATGCACCTGAGCTGGGGAGCTGCAGAAGTAGATAACAAGCTTCATGAAATTATGCACGGCATTCATGCTCAATGCGTGAAATACGGCACAGAGCCCGACGGATATATTAATTACGTAAAAGGTGCAAATATTGCAGGATTCATGAAAGTGGCACATGCCATGATGGATCAAGGTATAGTATAAAATAAAAGAAAACTTCGTTTAGTTATTTTTTTAATTTGCATTGCCCGTTCCTCTGGTAAGAGGAGCGGGCTGTCGTTTTTATACATGAATTATTCGTTTTTTTCATTTTTATTCTTATCTTTGTCCCGAGACGGTTAACCAAAACAGAAAAAATATGGTCAACAAGATATTATTTTTACTGTTTCTTCTGACCACTGTCAGTGTTTGCTCATCTGCACAAGAAACAGGAAAAGCTACTTATTACGGGAAAAGATTGCAAGGCAGAAACACTGCCAGCGGAATACGTTATCACAATGACAGCCTCACTTGTGCCCACCGTTCATATCCTTTCGGAACCTTACTAAAGGTAAAAAACCTGAATAATGACAAAGAAGTAATTGTGAAGGTTACTGACAGAGGACCTTTTGGAAGAAGTTACATTATAGACTTATCATATTGTGCTGCAAAAGAGATAGAACTGCTCAGAGCTGGGATAGCACCTGTAGAGGTTAGCGTTTATAGTCCCATCGAAGTTCCATTAAGAGTTAATGATGAAATAAAACCTCATTGGGAGCTTGAAGTCGCTGTACCCAACAAAGTTTGCCCGGATATTATGGACGAGGTAAAGTCTAACGCAAAGACAGGCTTATCAAAATAAGAATATTATCACTAAATAATGAAATCATCAAATGAACTAGCACTGCGCCAGGAGAAAATACGTATCCTCATGGTTCAGTCCGATATTGACGCTGCACTTATTTGTTGCAACGTGAACATACTTTATACTTGTGGACAAGTTATCAATGGATATTGTTATCTCCCAGCTGTGGGAGAACCTCTCTATTTTGTAAAACGACCAAGCGGATTAAGAGGATCACATATTCATTACCTCCGGAAGCCTGAACAAATAGCTGAATTACTGAAAGAAAAAGATATTCCTTTTCCCAAAACGCTGATGCTGGAGGGAGATGAACTATCATTTACCGAATATACACGGTTGGCAAGCATATTTCCTGATGCCAAAAGTGTAAACGGAACGCCTATTATCAGAAATGCGCGTAGCATAAAAACTGATGTGGAAATTGAATTATTCCGCCAGGCCGGTGCAGCTCACACGCGCGCTTACAATCAAATACCATCAATTTATCGTGGTGGAATGGACGATCGCCAGTTCTCTATCGAAATTGAACGGATTATGCGATTAGAAGGATGCCTGGGTCTTTTCCGCGTATTTGGCCAAAGCATGGAAATTTTCTTTGGAAGCGTACTTGCAGGAAACAATGCAGAAGCACCATCACCTTACGACTTTGCTTTGGGAGGAAAAGGATTAAGTCCTGCCCTACCAGGTGGACTAAACGGAACCAAACTAGAAAAAGGGACTACTGTAATGGTAGACCTAGGAGGAAACTTTAACGGATATATGTGTGATATGTCTCGCGTGTTCTCAGTTGGGAAAGTCAGTGAAGAAGCATACAAAGCACATCAGGTTTGCCTAGAGATCCAATCGGAAGTTATTGCCATGGCAAAACCAGGAGCTGTTTGCGAAACACTTTATAATAAATCCATTGATATAGTAACCAAAGCAGGCTTCAAGGACCAATTCATGGGAACCAAGCAACAAGCCAAGTTTGTAGGTCACGGAATCGGACTGGAAATTAATGAAGCCCCTGTATTTGCTCCAAGAGTAAAACAAGAACTCCAACCAGGAATGGTTTTTGCTCTTGAACCTAAAATTGTTCTTCCAGGTGTTGGTCCTGTAGGAATTGAAAATTCATGGGTTGTTAATGAGCATGGTGTAGAGAAACTTACACTTTGTCCGGAAGAGATTATTGATTTGGAACACTTTTGATAGATAAAATTTAAGCTATTAATAAGATTTTTTTACCAATAAATAAAATCCATCCATCAAGGTGTAATTATTTGTTTATAAGGGTATTGAATTCATTCATGAGAGAGTGAGGATGAAATTTCATTTCTCTCTGATTGCAAAAAAAATTAGCCAGCCTATTTAAAGAAATCGGCTGGCTAATTATATTATAATTCAATTGTATACTAGAACAATCGCTTAAAATCTGGTTTAATCAAAGCAGTAACAGCTAAATAAACACCTAGAAGTATCAACGGTATACTAAGTTGCTGACCTATGTTTAATTGCATATTCACTTCTGCAGCCACCTGTGGATTTTTCATAAATTCAAGTCCAAAACGGGCACCAAAAAAGATAATCAGACAAACACCAGTAATCAAACCAACTTTACTTTGAAGTTTAAATTTCCAGTACATCACCAATGACACAATCAATGCGGCGATACAATAGAGCATTTCATAAATCTGTGTGGGATGACAAGGAAGTCCGTTGAAATCTCTCACCCACTCTGCCGAACGTACAAACTTAAATCCCCATGGCATTGTTGTTGGGAAACCGAAGATCTCAGAATTCATTAAATTGCCCAACCGGATGCAGGCTGCTGCCACAGCAATGGCAGGAATCATACGGTCAAACAACCACCAAACACTTTTATGGGTTACCTTCTTAGAATAATATACCATAGCAATGATCAGTGCAAATACTCCTCCGTGGCTAGCTAGTCCACCATTCCATATAGCAAATATCTGCATGGGATGCGCACTGTAGTAGCCCCATTCATAAAAGAAACAGTGCCCCAAACGGGCTCCTACTACAGAACTGATAATGGTATAGAAGAAGAGCTTGTCTACCCAGTCTTCCGGGTGCTTTTCGTATTTAAACAAACGACTCACCATCTCATAACCAATCAGGAAACCAATTCCCCATAACAACCCGTACCATCTTATTTCACGACCAAAAATCGTAAAAATAGCTGGATCAACATTCCATGTTATATATGCCAACATATTTATTATTTATAAATTAATATCAAACAAAATTCTTTATTGAAAGGACAAAAATAATCATTTTGAATAACAAACAAAGTTTTGTCGTCATAATATATTAAAAAATGTGGATAGAATGGACTATTCAAGGCAATAAACAGGTATAGATTGACGTTTCTTTTTAGAGGCAATCGCCATTAACGCAATAAATTTGTACTTTTGTCTCATTTTCTAATTAAAAACAAATAAAATGATAGAGTATATAAAAGGAAATATTACAGAATTAAGTCCGGCTTCTGTAGTAATTGATTGTAACGGACTGGGGTATTTTGCTAACATTTCATTGAACACATATTCTGCTATTCAGAATCTTAGCAGTGTAAAACTATATATTTACGAAGCTATCCGTGAAGATGCTTATGTACTTTATGGCTTTGCCGACAAGCACGAACGAGAATTGTTTATGTTGCTTATTTCCGTGTCGGGCATTGGTGGAAATACAGCCCGTATGATTCTTTCAGCCTTATCTCCTAGTGAATTGGCCAATGTAATCAGCACAGAAAATGCAAATGTACTTAAAACGGTTAAAGGAATTGGCCTGAAAACGGCTCAAAGGGTTATTATTGATTTAAAGGATAAGATTAAAATCACTACCGGCAGTAGTCTTACGGGTGCAATCAGCCAAAACTCCGAAGTTCATGATGAAGCTGTGGCTGCTTTAACGATGCTGGGTTTCAATACTGCCGCATCACAAAAAGTGGTATTCGCCATTCTAAAGGAAGAGCCTTTGGCTAAAGTTGAACAGGTAATAAAATTAGCATTAAAGAGATTGTAGAATGAGGAGCGGAAAGTGGTTTATCTGCTTATTACTGACCATCCTTAGCCTTCATGCCTGGGCAGTCTTTAATAACAGCTCACCTAACGAGGTGAGTAACCACTCTTCAAATTCAACATCACAGGAACCGACACCTCCGGATTCTGTTAAACCACGGTATTCAGTAAAGAGAACAGCTCCGGAGAGGTTGGACGATATGAAAAAGTCTCCTGCCGATCTTCGTACTCCGGAAAACATTAAAACGGAAGTTGAATACGACGAAAAGTCGAATTTATACATGATCCGTACTAAAGCAGGAACCTCTCAGGTGGATGTTCCTCTCTTCCTTACTCCGGAAGAGTATTCGGATTGGAGCCTGAAAAAGTCTATTCAGGATTTTTACCAGGCAAAAAATGCAGAGGCATTTGCCAAAGGTAAAGATGAATTCAAATTCATGGATATGAAATTCGATCTTGGTCCTGCAGAAAATATTTTTGGTCCGGGTGGCGTGCAGATAAAAACACAGGGAAACGCAGAGCTTAGCTTCGGGTTTAAGACTAAAAATGTGAATAATCCTTCTCTGCCAGAGCGGACAAGAAAGACTACCGGATTTGACTTTGACGAAAAAATCAATATAAGCGTCAATGGCAAGGTGGGTGATAAGGTCAATATGAACATGAACTACAACACCGATGCTACTTTTGACTTTGACACAAAAAAAATAAAGCTCAAATATGAAGGGAAAGAGGACGAGATTGTAAAATTGGTGGAGGCCGGAAATGTTTCCATGCCTACCAACTCTTCGCTGATACGCGGAGCCACCTCGTTGTTTGGTATCCGTACTGATCTGCAATTTGGAAAACTCAAATTGCAGACTGTTGTTTCTCAGCAGGAATCTGAATCTAAAACAGTTAAAAGTAAAGGAGGTGCACAAACCACCTCTTTTGATATTTCTGCGGACAATTATGATGAAAACCGCCATTTCTTTCTGGCTCACTACTTCAGGGATACTTACGACAAGAACATGAGCCAGTTACCCAACATCACTTCCGGGGTAACAATTAACAGAGTTGAAGTATGGATTACCAATAAAAGAGGGAATTATGATAATCCGAGAAATGTGGTGGCGCTGACTGACCTGGGTGAGAATGAGCATATAAGTAATTCTTTCTGGGCAAAATCAGGTGTAAACAAAGTGCCCGCCAATAGTGCCAATAATGTTTATTCAAGAATGATCAGCGATTATTCCACTGCCCGGAATATTAACATGGTAAGCGCAACTTTAGGGACTATTTCACAAATTGAAGGTGGAATGGATTATGAAAAGATTGAGAGTGCCCGTCTGCTAACCAGCTCTGAATATACACTTAACAGTTCTTTGGGATATATTTCTTTGAAATCAACATTGCAATCGGATGAGGTTCTGGCTGTAGCCTTTGAATATACATATAAAGGCAAGCGTTACCAAGTAGGTGAATTTGCTTCTGATATTAAAGAGACTGAATCGGCTCTTTTCCTGAAGTTATTAAAGAATACATCTAATTCTCCTGCATCAGGATGCTGGGATCTGATGATGAAAAACGTTTATTCGCTGAACGCTTATCAGCTGCAAAGTGATAAGTTTCGCCTGGATATAAAATACCAGAGCGACACAACAGGAGTTTACCTGAATTATATTCCTGAGGGGAAAATTAATAAAACGCCGTTGCTACGGGTGATGAATCTGGACCGACTGGATGCGAAGAACCAAGCTAACCCAAATGGTTTCTTTGACTTTGTGGAGGGATATACAGTGACAGCCCAAAACGGACGTATCTTCTTCCCGGTGGTAGAACCTTTCGGTAGTCATTTGCGACAAGTCATAGGGAACGATGTTATTGCAAAGAAATATGTTTATCAGGAACTTTATGATTCTACAAAAACAGTTGCCAAACAAATAGCCGAGAAGGATAAGTTTAAACTAACAGGTGAATACCGCGCCTCTTCGGGAGCAGAGATCAGGCTGGAATCTACGAATATTCCGGTTGGTTCAGTAAAAGTTACCGCCGGTGGTGTTACTCTTATTGAAAACTCTGATTATACGGTTGACTATTCAATGGGTGTTGTTACCATTATCAACCAAAGCATTATTGATGCGGGTACATCTGTCAGCGTAAATCTGGAGAGTAACAGCAGTTATAACCTGCAACGTAAAACGATGCTAGGGATGAACTTCACTTACGACTTTTCCAAAGATTTTCAGATAGGTGGTACCATTATGCACTTGAAAGAAAAACCCATGACTACAAAAGTGGCTATGGGTGACGAACCGATCAGCAACACTATCTGGGGACTTAACACTTCATGGAAGAAGGAAAGTCAGTGGCTTACTAACATGGTAGACAAGCTGCCTTTTGTGCGGGCCACTCAGCCATCACGTATAAACATGACAGCAGAGTTTGCTCAACTGGTTCCCGGACATGCATCGGGCATACAAAACAATGCTTCATACATTGATGATTTTGAATCGACTAAAACCGGTATTGATTTACGGCAGCCATCTTACTGGATGCTTGCCGCCACACCTTACGAAAGTGGTTCCAGTGCCCGCTTCCCGGAAGCATCCAAGTCTAACGATATCACATATGGCATGAACAGAGCTCTTTTGTCCTGGTACACTATTGACGGACTGTTCACCCGCCGAAGCTCTTCATTAACACCATCTCATATAAAAAGTGATCTCAATCAGCTTTCAAATCATTATGTGCGGGAAGTTTATGAACAAGAGATTTTCCCAAATAAGGAAACATCTTACATGGAAACATCTACCCTTTCCATTCTTAACCTAGCTTATTATCCCAATGAGCGTGGACCATATAATCTTGATCCGAGCCTAACATCAAAAGGTTATCTTCCCAATCCCGAAAAACGTTGGGGTGGAATTATGAGAAAGCTGGACACCAGTGATTTTGAAACGGCAAATATTGAATATATTGAGTTCTGGATGCTCGATCCGTTTATTTATGAAAGTACTACAGGCAACCGCCGCGGTGGCGATTTTTATATTAATCTGGGTGAGGTATCGGAAGATATTCTGAAAGATGGAAAGAAATATTTCGAAAACGGAATGCCTGTTGACGGTGATCAGACTAAAGTGGAAGAAACTGTTTGGGGAAAAGTTCCCAAGGAACGAAGCATTGTTTATGCATTTGATAATGCTTCGGGGGCAAGAAAGAAGCAGGATGTGGGATTGAACGGACTATCCGCTGAAGAAGAAAAAACATTTGGCACATATAGCACTTATCTGAATAAGTTAAAAGCAATTCTTGATCCTGCGGTTTATGCACAATTTGAAAAGAGTCCGGCCGGAGATCTTTACCACTATTACCGCGGCACGGATTATGACCAGGAAGAAAAAAGTATTCTGGACCGCTACAAATACTACAACAATACGGAAGGAAACTCTACCGCATCTGAGGACTCTCCTGAAAAATATGATGTTTCTGCCAAAACTGTTCCCGATGTGGAAGATATTAATCAGGATAATACGCTCAATGAATACGAGAAATACTTCCAGTATAAAATTAGCCTGACCCCTGAGAGTATGAAGGTGGGAAGTAATTACATCACCAACAAACGAACTGCAAATGTAAAGTTACGTAATGGCAAGACTGAAGAGGTAAACTGGTATCAGTTCAAGATTCCGGTAAAGGACTATGAAAAGGCAGTAGGATCAATTTCTGATTTCAAGTCCATCCGTTTTATGCGTATGTATCTGACAAACTTTGTAGATCCTGTTGTTCTGAGATTTGCCACACTCGACTTAGTTCGTGGAGAGTGGAGAACTTATGACCAGGCATTGTATAATTCTCAGCAGCCTGTTCCAACTGTTAGCGGCAGTCTGGATGTTTCATCCGTAAACATTGAAGAGAATAGTGACAAAACTCCTGTAAATTATGTACTTCCTCCAGGTATTACACGCGTTATTGACCCTTCACAGCCTCAGCTTAAACAAGAAAATGAGCAAGCCATGAGTCTGAAAGTGCAGAATCTTTCTCCGGGAGATGCACGAGCTGTCTATAAAAGTTCAGGGTTAGACCTTCGTCAATATAAACGTTTGCAGATGTTTGTACACGGCGAAAAGTTACTTGATGATGTTACAGAATTAGGAAACAATGAGATTTCTGTCTTCATCCGGTTAGGTTCCGATTATAAAAACAACTATTACGAATACGAGATTCCTTTGAAACTGACTCCTCACGGACAGTATAATGGAAATACCTTAAGTGGCTGTGAGGCTGTGTGGCCTCAAGACAATATGCTGAATATTCCTTTTTCTATATTTACTGAACTAAAGAAACTGCGCAATACGGCAAAAAACACAACCGGTTCAAATGTCAGTTATTCAAAACTATATTATACCTATGACACCGACCAGCCGGCCAATAAGATTAGCATAATAGGAAATCCAAGTCTTGCTGAAGTTAAAACCATTATGATTGGAGTCAGAAACAATGCCCGTTCTTTAAAATCAGCGGAAGTTTGGGTAAATGAACTACGATTGACAGATTTCAATGAATCGGGCGGATGGGCAGCACAGGGAAACATGAATGTACAACTATCGGATTTAGGGAGTATAAACCTTGGCGGACATGTGGAAACTGCAGGATTCGGAGGATTGGAACAAAGTGTAAGTGAAAGAAGACTGGATGATTATTACCAATACAA
This sequence comes from uncultured Bacteroides sp., assembly GCF_963678845.1. NCBI lineage: Bacteria > Pseudomonadati > Bacteroidota > Bacteroidia > Bacteroidales > Bacteroidaceae > Bacteroides > uncultured Bacteroides sp. The sequence continues at coordinate 1,036,864 of NZ_OY787468.1, read as the reverse complement.
TTTCACCACAAGCTTTGAACTGGGTAAGTTCTTCCCAGCTAAGGCGAAAGTCTCGGCTCCTATTTATTTTTCCTATTCAAAAGAATTAACATCACCCAAATATGATCCTACCAATCAGGACCTTCTCTTATCTGATGTATTAGAAACTTATGCTTTGAAATCTCAAAGAGATTCTATACGGAACATTGCTCAGGAACTCACTACTTACCGGAATTTCAGTCTGAGTAATGTTAGAGTGAATATTGCAAGTAAAAAGCCAATGCCTTACGATCCTTCAAACTTTACTCTGAGCTATTCCTATAGCAAAAAGTACAACCAGGGAAATACCACTGCATGGGAAACAGAACAGGACTGGAAAGGGAACCTCGGATATAATTATTCACCGGTTATAAAACCGTGGGAACCATTCAAAAGCATTAAAAGCAAATCAACATGGATGAAATTTGTTCAAGCCTTTAACCTGAACTGGCTGCCACAAAACATTTCTTACAACTCTGATATTTCACGCCATTATTATGAACTGCAATTAAGAGATCTGGATAATCCATATGGAGATTCGAAAATACCTATTTCTGTAGCGAAAGAGTTTCTTTGGAACCGTGATTTTTCTCTCCGCTGGGATCTGACCAAAAATTTAAAACTCAACTTTACTTCTGCCACCCGTGCCCAGATAGAAGAACCTTACGGAACAATAGACAAGAACCTTTATCCGGATGAGTATGCAGCCCGGAAGGACTCCATAAAAAGAAGTTTCTTACATATGGGGCGTCCACTCGATTTTCAGCAGACGTTTAATGCTAGTTATAAACTGCCATTCGACTTGATTCCTATACTAAACTGGATAAACAGCGATGTAAAATTCTCCTCTTCATATACTTGGGACCGGGGTGTGGATTTGACCGACGGAAGTTCTGTAGGAAACACAATAGCCAATCAGCGATCTATTGATGTAAACGGCAGGTTTAATTTTGAGACGCTTTACAACAAAGTTCCTTTTTTGAAAGAGGCAAATAGATTCTTTGCTTCAGTAAGCAGGGCCACACCTCCCCAAAAAAATGAGTTAATGATCAAAACGAAAAAATTCGAGAAAGAGATCCAATTGAGAAAAGATACTACTATAACCCTCTCTCATGGATTAAGAACAAAAATTCTAAAGGTAAAAGCAATTACTCAGGACGGAAAAAGATACATTGTAAAATATAAAGTTCTGGATGCTAATAAGATTCTTATCAACAACAAAGACTCTGTAAAAATCAAATTGAGCATTATTTCAGGTCCTAAGCCGGAAGAACAGGAATGGTATAAAATGGCTCAATCTGTAACGCGTTTTGCTATGATGGCAAGAAACATAAGTGTGACTTACCGCAACACTTACGCAATGACTCTCCCCGGATATTTACCTGAGGTAGGTGATATTCTGGGACAAAAACGAAACAGTGGCATGTTTGCTCCGGGACTCGACTTTGCATTTGGCGTGACCGATGATAGTTACATTCACAAGGCTGCCAAAAATAACTGGCTAATTAACAACGATTCCGTGGTTGATCCTGCAACAACAAATGCCATGGAGGACTTACAGATTCGTATGACTCTGGAACCAATAAGAGATTTAAAAATTGACTTAACAGCCTACAGAACCATAAATAAATCTCAGAGTATTCAGTTCATGTTTGATGGCATGCCTACTACCCAAAGCGGAAGCTTTAACATGAGTATTATTTCCATTTGCAGCGCATTTGATAAGAGCAATGCAAATAATGCATACCAATCAAAGACTTTCGATAAGTTCCTTAAAAATCTGGATGTAATCCAGAAAAGAGTAGAAGCACAATATACAGGTGCTATTTATCCCGAAGGAACATCGTTGGCCGGAAAAACATTCGACCCGGCAAACGGTACCATAAACAAAAACTCTCCGGATGTAATGATACCAGCGTTCCTTGCCGCTTATACCAGGAAAAGTGCTGATAAAGTTTCGCTTGATCTTTTCCCTAATCTGCTTTCATTAATGCCTAACTGGCGAATAACTTATGGTGGACTGAGCAAACTTGAATGGTTTAAGAACCGTTTCAAGAGTTTTAATCTGAATCATGCCTATAAAAGCACTTATTCTGTTGGTTCATATAATACTTATCAAAGTTTTACAAGTTATATGGATAACCTCGGCTTTGTGGAAGATACACAGACAGGCAATCCCACTCCATCCGTTGCTTTTGATATTGGTACAGTAGCAATTAATGAACAGTTTGCTCCTCTTTTCGGTGTAGATATGACTTTCAAAAATGGAATAACAACAAAGGTAGAATATAAGACCACCCGTATTCTCACACTAAGTATGACTGCAAACCAGATTGTTGAAACTAGCTCTAAAGATTTTGTTGTGGGTATGGGTTACAAGATTGTAGACTTAAAATTGTTTAGTGCCGGAAAAAGCAAAAACAAAGTAAGTAATGATCTGAATATTCAGACAGACATTTCTTTCCGCAATCAATCGGCTTTAAGCAGAGATATACAACAGAATTTAGCACAACCTACCAGCGGAAACAAGGCTACAAAGATATCTGTATCTGCCGATTATACCTTCTCAAAACTGCTCACAGTAAGGTTCTACTATGATCGTCAGCAGAATACGCCATTAGTGTCTTCTGCTTCCTATCCGGTAACTAATTCTGATTTCGGGCTAAGTTTGAAGTTCTCATTAGCCAGATAACGGAGAGTATTTATCAGATCATCGCCTATAAAATATTTGCTTATGATGATCTCATACGAGTAAAACAACCTACGTTTACTTACCAAGCGATTCTTGTTCCATTTTCTTATTTACAAAACGGATCTTTAGTTTAGCTTCGTCCAGTTCTTTTTGTATCTGATTGATTGAAGATAGTGTTTGCGCAAGTTCATAAACCTGACAAATAGCCTTACGGTCGGCCGGAGAGAAAGGAACAATCTGTCTGCGGTTACCAATATATTCAAGTCTGATATTCTGATCCTTATTCATGTAAATGAAGCCTGCAACTCCCCCATCGGCTCCCATCCGATAGTCAACCTTTTCAGATTTCATACCAAGGTCTGTTGATTCATAAACATCCCGGCTGGCAGGAGTCTGTGCAAAACTTCCATCAGGAGCAGTGACCTTAATAGAACGATGATGAATAGACGAGCCACCGCAATAAATAGACGTCAAGGCAAATGTTCCAATTTCACTAACCTGAGCACGAAGATAAGTGCGGTTAATATTCTTTTCTACCGTCTGTGAAGGATAAAGATAATTTCCTACAGTTTGATATTCTGAATTCTTCTCAAGAATCAAACTTTTCTTTTTCACATCAGCATCCGCTTTCTTAATTTTTAGCAAACTATCCAGATAAACCACCGTTCTTTCCTGTTCCTTCAATTCTACCTTTTGCATTAAATCAAGACCCTTACGGCGGGTTTCAAAAGCCTTTGGATAAAGTATTTTAATGCTATCCAACTGCAACTTTGCCTCATTATAATTTCCTTGTGCCAGCGCTTCTTCGGCCGCTTGTAGTTTCAAAGATGCTTTCTTCTCTCCATCGTCACTGCAAGCTGTCATTACAAGAGCTATCAGTGCTATAATTCCAAACTTTCTCATGCTTATATTTGTTATATGAAGCAAAAATACAATTAAATTAGTAAACCGACCCGTTACATACCCAAATTATTGTATTTTTGTGCTCTTTTACGAACATAGGCTAACATGCAATTAACAAAAGAAGAATTAAAAGGATATTTTAGCGATGATATCTTCGCTGCAATTTCAGAAACAGCAGAAAACCTCGGCTTGGAATGCTATGCGGTGGGAGGATATGTACGCGATATTTTCCTGAAGCGCCCATCAAAAGATATTGATGTGGTGGTAGTTGGAAGCGGAATAGCAATGGCTCAGGCGCTTGGAAAAAGGTTAGGAAGACATGCCCATGTCTCCGTTTTTAAGAATTTTGGAACAGCTCAGGTTAAATATCATCATATAGAAATTGAATTTGTTGGAGCACGAAGAGAGTCTTACCAAAGAGATTCACGGAAACCAATTGTGGAAAACGGTACACTGGAAGATGACCAGAACCGTCGGGATTTTACAATCAATGCACTTGCCGTGTGTCTTAACGAAGATCGCTTTGGAGAATTGGTTGATCCTTTTGAAGGAATGGATGATATGAAAAACAAAATCATTCGTACGCCTCTTGATCCCGACATTACATTCAGTGATGATCCTCTTCGCATGATGCGGGGAATACGTTTTGCAACGCAGCTTAATTTTCATATTGAAGAAGAAACCTTTGCATCCATAGAGCGTAACAAAGAACGAATCGAGATTATTTCCAAAGAACGCATTGCAGATGAGCTGAACAAAATACTTGCTTCTCCTGTTCCTTCTATAGGTTTTGTATTGTTGGATCAATGTGGATTATTAGAACTTATTTTCCCTGAAATGGCAGCTTTGCAAGGAGTAGACAGCAGAAATGGCAGAGCACACAAAGATAACTTCTACCATACATTAGAAGTTGTTGACGGTATAGCTAAAAAGACGGATAATCTTTGGCTACGATGGGCTACATTACTTCATGACGTAGGTAAACCCATGAGCAAAAGATGGGAACCTAAAGTTGGGTGGACATTCCATAACCATAATTTTATTGGCGAAAAGATGGTACCAAACATCTTCCGAAAAATGAAATTGCCGATGAATGAAAAGATGAAATACGTGCAGAAGTTAGTAGGTCTTCACATGCGTCCCATTGTTCTTTCGGAAGAGATAGTGACAGATTCGGCAGTACGTCGTTTGCTTTTTGATGCTGGTGATGATATCGATGATTTAATGTCTTTGTGCGAAGCTGATATTACATCTAAGAACGAGGTTCGCAAACAGAAATTCCTGGAAAACTTCCAGTTGGTTCGTCAAAAGCTGAGGGATCTGGAAGAAAAAGATAGAATACGTAACTTCCAACCTCCTATCTCCGGTGAAGAAATTATGGAAGCATTCGGATTAGGACCATGCCAATTGGTTGGAACAATAAAAAGCACTATCAAAGAAGCAATTCTGGACGGCGTTATTCCCAACGAATATGAGGCGGCTTATAACTATATGCTTGAAAAAGCAGAGAAAAAGGGATTAAAACCTATTAAATAGAACTTAGATATGAGTAATAAAAGATATACCAAAGGAGAAGAAATTGCAAATGCCAGTTCACACGGATTAGGTATTTTACTAGGAATCATTGTCGGGGTTTTCCTTATGCGCGGTGCTTTTGAAACGAATAACCGCTGGATTATGGTTAGCTTCGCTATCTATCTGTTGGGTATGTTATCTTCATATATTACATCTACCTGGTATCATGCCTGCAATAATGAACATAGAAAGGCTTTGCTTCGTAAGTTCGATCATGGTGCAATCTATCTGCATATTGCAGGAACATATACTCCTTTCACATTAGTAGTTCTCCGGGATTCCGGGGCGTGGGGATGGGCACTGTTTACCTTTGTATGGAGCGCAGCAATAGTAGGATTTATTCTTAGCTTCATAAAGCTCAAGGAGCATAGCAATCTGGAAACAATCTGTTATGTGATTATGGGAGGAACTATTCTTGTGGCCTTTAAACCGTTGATTGATTGTCTTTCTGCAGCAGGATCAATGGATATTCTCTATTGGCTTATTGGTGGAGGAATATCTTATGTTATCGGAGCATTATTCTATTCCTGGACTAAGATGCGCTACATGCACTCTATCTTTCATCTGTTTGTTTTAGGAGGAAGTGTTTGCCACATCATAGCTATTTTCAGCATTTTATCTTGACTTTTATAAAAAAGAAGGATGTCCCTCCCGGAACATCCTTCTATATAAATCTATTATTCAGAAATTACTGAACGCCTTCTTATTTTTTTAATAACTTATATACTGCAAAAGTTTTAGCGCTTAGTTTTACACTAAGAACATTATCAGTCATCACAACTTCAGCTTTTTCCGGAATTACCGTATTAGGCTTTGCCAAAGTATTTTCAGCATCCAAATCAGAAGAATGAAGAGTTGTAATAGTTCCATCTGAAAGTTGTCCTTTCTTTACTCCTTCAAAAACAACGCGAACACCCTGTTCTTTATCGGCCGTATTAGCAATCTTCACAATATAAGCTTTCTCATTCTTGTCCCATACAGCACTTGCATATAGCTCATCCTGACCGGTAACAGGTTTCTTATCCATTGTTAATGAAAGAACATTTGTACCTTTATTCTGAGAATAAAGTTGTTGAACGTAATAATTCACAGAACATACGCTAGAGAGGTTATCAAACCAGATTAAATCCGGACGCCACTGCCAGCCCTTTACATGAGCAAAAAGCGGAGCATAAGTTGCCATGTGAACAACATCAGCATTACGTTCCAATCCAGTCATGAAAGCAGCTTCACAAAGAGCAGCGTCAAAGTTATTCTTTCCATTCTTTGGATGGCAAGCATATTCACCGGCAAACACTTTAGGGCCTTTTCTATCATAATTATCATAACGTGCAGCCTGACTTAAGAACCATTTCTGAGGACGATAAAAATGTTCATCAACCAAATCAGCCTTGAGGCGCTTCATTTCGGGCCATGCATAATCAAACTTGTCTCCTTCAGAATCCGGACCAGAAGTACCTACAATACGAATCTTTGGATAAGCTTTACGTATAGCCTTGATAAAAGGTTCAAGACGTTCCATATATTCTTTTCCCCACTGCTCGTTACCTACACCGATAAGTTTCAGGTTAAAAGGAGCCGGATGTCCCATTTCAGAACGTACTTCACCCCACTTTGTAGTAACATCACCATTAGCAAATTCAATCAGGTCAAGCGCATCCTGAATATAACTGTCTAGTTTATCAACAGGCACATGAGCCTTAAGATCTTTATTCTGGAACTGACAAGCCATTCCACAATTTACAATAGGCAGAGGTTCTGAACCAATTTCTTCTGACAAAAGGAAGAATTCATAAAAGCCTAATCCATAAGTCTGATAATAATCAGGATTGAATCTGTTAGGGAAAGTATAATGCCAACGGTTCTCATTCAAAGGACGATTCTCTACCGGGCCAACAGTATTTTTCCAGTTATAACGGGTATTCAGGTCAGTACCTTCAACAATACATCCGCCAGGAAAGCGAAATACACCCGGTTTTAAATCGGCAAGAGCCTTAACCAAGTCTTTACGCAAACCATTCTCGCGTCCTTTCCAGGTATCAACAGGGAAAAGAGAAATATGATCCATGTCAATATCACCTTTTGAAGTCAGGAATATTCTTAATATAGCTTTATCATCCGTAATGGGAGAAGTTAGCACTATTTGATATTTCTTCCATTCAGAAGAAGTGACAGCTACTACTTGTTTTACAACCGGATCATTATTTGAGTTAACTAACTCTATACGAAATTCCTGTTTTTCACTTCCTTGTGGAAGACGCGCCCATACACTGAAATGATACTGAGCATCTTTATGAATACCAACTCCAAAGAAACCTTCATTTTCAAGACCGGTATGTTTCTCTTTATGTCCGGCATCTGAAAGGCGTACATAGTGTGGATTCTTATCAAAAGCAGGATTATCCGTGCGAACCTCTACATGGCCAAAAGTTTTCCAGCCCATTAAATTCTGAGGAAACTCAAAAGAGCGGTTCTTTACTAATTCAGCATACAAGCCACCATCTGCACCATAATTAATATCTTCAAAAAAGAGTCCGTACATAGTAGATTGTATCTCGGCTCCCGGTTTGTTGGCTTTCACCACCATTTCATGTTCTGTCTGTGCATTTATGGATATTCCCATAAATAGAGCAAATGCTGAAAATAATGTTCTGTGTATTTTCATAATTTATATTGTTTTTTAGTTAGCATTCATTTAACTCGTTTACCCCAGACTAATCTTCCATTAGCATCTAATCCGGTAAAAAGAATTGTTTCAGTTTGATTCTCCCAGTCATGTCCGGCAAAAGTAACTAAATTATTTATTTCCTCATTACTTAGAACTATTTTAGTTAATGATTTAAAAGCATCAAAGTTCCATGTGCCGATTTAAACAATCACGAATCTTCTTATTATCTTCTATTTTTCTCCTCGATAAGGTTAGAAGGTTTCAAAAAATGCAGAATATTAAACGCTTACCTTTTATTTATTCCTCAATAAACTTCTGTTTATTGAGGAATAAATAAAAATTACAGGTGAATAAATGAAAGACATCCCGCCTATTTTTGAGACTTATCACCCCCAAAAAACTCCCGCCGGACTTTAGGCATACTCCCGCCGGAGTTTAAAAAAACATAACCGGACTTTGCACAAACTCCGACCGGAGTTCTACATAGTATCAAAAACCCACCCTCACTCCCTCACTTTTCAGAGTAACTTATTATATATTAACCACTTAAAAGTGAGAGATGAATTTTCAGCCCTCACTTTACCCTCACTTTCAGACCCATCCCTCACTATTTCGGGGCATTTTCCTGCAAATTGATGAATTTCATCCGTTCCAGAATAAACTATATATAAGCTCTGTAAATATGTGCTAAAAAAGTGAGAGTAAACCCCAAAAGTGAGGGTAAAGTGAGGGATAAAACCGCATCCATCACTTTTTAATAACCTGATTTACAATAATATAAACCAAAAGAGTGAGGGAGTGAGGGTAGTTATATGAACACATTTCTTTCACAGCCCATGGATTTGTGTAATTTAGAAATGAGCCTTCATTAAAAACTTCTGTTAGAGTAAAACGAACATCACTGGGATTCTTCTATTTCCTTGATAAACTCAATAAAAACAGATAAAAAACAAAAGCTTTTATCTAAATAATTCAAGTAGAATAATCGTTTTATAAAACTCTTGCCGGACTCTTTTTCGACCAAAATATCAGCTAAGAAAACTTTCATTACGGAATAATATTCTAAATATATTCAAATAATTGTAAGAATAACATATAAAATAGCATCAGATTGACAATAAAACAAATAAAATAATATCTTTGCAAAATAATTCTCTAGAAAAAGACTCGTATGGATTTATTTGCTAAGAAATCAATTGAAGGTTTGCTGAAAGAGGCAAACGATACCGATAGTAACTCTTTAAAGAAGTCGCTTGGTGTTGGTAAACTAATAGCATTAGGCATTGGTGCGATTATTGGTGCCGGACTATTCTCTATTACCGGTGGCGCGGCTGCTGAACAAGCCGGACCGGCAATTACCATCTCTTTTTTAATAGCAGCTCTGGGCTGTGGTTTTGCCGGATTATGTTATGCCGAGTTTGCATCAATGATTCCGGTGGCCGGAAGCGCATATACTTATTCTTATGCAACGATGGGCGAATTTATTGCCTGGATCATCGGGTGGGATTTAGTATTGGAATATGCTGTGGCTGCTGCAACTGTAAGTATTAGCTGGAGCCGTTATTTAATAAAATTCCTGGATGGATTTGGCATTCATCTACCTCAGAGTCTGACGGCTTGTCCATGGGATGGAGGAATCATAAATTTACCCGCGGTATTCATCATTATTTTGATGACACTGCTTCTAATAAGAGGAACTGAAGGCAGCACCCGATTCAACTCCATTATTGTAACACTTAAGATTGGGGTAGTTTTGGTATTTATATTCCTGGGATGGAAATATATAAATATGGATAATTACACTCCATACATTCCTGAAAACACAGGTACATTCGGTTCATACGGATGGAGCGGAATTATACGTGCGGCAGCAATCGTATTCTTTGCCTTCATAGGATTTGATGCGGTGAGTACGGCTGCTCAGGAAGCAAAAAGGCCTAAACGAGACATGCCTATCGGAATACTTGTTTCCCTGCTAGTGTGCACCATTCTTTATTTATTGTTCTCTCACGTGATGACTGGTGTTGCAAATTATACAGAGTTTAAAGGTCATGATGGCATTGCTCCGGTAGCAATTGCTATAGAGCACATGGGGCATGCAAATGCAAATGGTCTTATCATTCCAGATTATCCATGGCTTAACCGTGCTATCATATTGGCCATTCTTGCAGGATATTCATCAGTTATTATGGTTATGCTTTTAGGACAAAGCCGAGTGTTCTACAGCATGAGTAAAGACGGACTATTACCAAAAGTTTTCTCTCAGGTACATCCCAAATTCCGTACTCCAGCAAAAAGTAATCTGCTATTTTTATTGCTTGTCAGCTTGTTCGCTGCTCTGGTACCTTCCCGTGTTGCCGGTGAGATGACAAGTATAGGAACTCTTCTGGCCTTCATATTAGTCTGCATTGGAATTATCGTTTTACGAAAGAAAATGCCTAATGCTCCAAGGTCGTTTAAAACGCCACTCGTACCTTTAATCCCTATTTGCGGTGTAGCTACTTGTTTGTTCATGATGGTTTTCCTTCCTGCCGACACATGGATCCGATTAATAGTCTGGATGTTAATTGGTTTGGATATTTACACCGTATATGGTATGAAACATAGTAAGATTGGCAATTATCAGGGAGTAGAACGACCTGGTCAGTCTATTTTAAATATTACCGTACTGTCACTATCTACTATTCTTATCTTTATTGCTTTCTGGCATCAGCAGACAGCCGGATGGGATAGCAGTAAAGGTTTATTAATCACAGCACTGATCTTCTCGGCCGTTCATTTAATATTGTTCGGTATACGACTGAGTAGAAAAATGAATTACTCATCTATTCCAGCCATTGGAAAAATGAGATTGGCCTATTTAAGAGTAACCAGCAAAGATTCATTTATTGAGAAACAAAACAGAAAAAAAGATTAAAGCACTTTTTTATATTTGCAGAAAGACCGTTCAACGTATAAATGCTGAGCGGTCTTTTTTTTTATCATTTAACCAACTCATAATGAACCAAAAGTTATCCAAAGTGGTAAACTTTTCAGAATAGAAATAAAAAAAAGTTATCCAAAACTTTTATATTTAACACACCTAAGCGAAACAACATATAAGATTATCCATTATCTTTGTGTCAGTTTTGGTAATGAAGCTATGCTTTTGGAGAAAAGGGAATACCGTGAAATCCGGTAACAGTACCCGCTGCTGTGATTCTCGAAGAACTTAAGTAACAAGCCACTGCAATTATTTGTGGGAAGGCACTTTAAGGGAGAGATAAGTCAGAAGACCTGCCAGAATTACACATATAGAATATCTAATGCTTTCGGGAGTTAAAGCAAGAGAATATAGGAATCCGCCAAGATCTAGCAATCTTTTGGCGACGATCTTTTACCGGCCTATTCTCTTCCCTCCTTCCCCTGCAAGATTTTCTAATGTGACAACTTATTAGCAATAAAAGTTTTACAAAAGAGAAAAGAACAATGAACTACGCTGAGATTTGTATTATCAAGAGAGATGGAAAAAAAGAAGATTTCTCCATCAGTAAAATCAAGAATGCAGTAACTAAAGCATTCGATGCAACAGGTATCACGGGCGAAGATAAGTCGATAGCTGATATCACGATGCGTGTAATTGGAAACTTTACCACTCCTACTATTTCGGTAGAACAGATTCAGGACCTGGTTGAAAAGGAATTAATGAAGGTTCAACCAGAGGTGGCTAAAAAATACATTATTTACCGTGAGTGGAGAAATACCGAACGCGATAAGAAAACTCAGATTAAACACATCATGGATGGTATTGTTGCCATAGACAAAAATGATGTAAATCTAAGTAATGCCAACATGTCGAGCCACACTCCGGCAGGACAGATGATGACTTTTGCTTCAGAAGTCACAAAAGACTATACATATAAATATCTGCTCCCAAAGAAATTTGCCATGGCTCACCAGCTGGGAGATATTCATATTCATGACTTGGATTACTATCCTACAAAGACTACCACCTGTATTCAGTACGATATGGATGATCTCTTTGAACGTGGATTCCGTACCAAGAATGGAAGCATACGCACACCTCAGTCCATTCAGAGTTATGCAACACTGGCTACCATTATATTCCAGACAAACCAAAATGAACAACACGGCGGACAGTCAATTCCGGCATTCGACTTCTTCATGGCTAAGGGCGTATTGAAATCTTTTCAAAAACATTTTGCCTCTCTTTTAGGATTCTACTTTTCCATGAAGGGTAATATTGTTGACGAGAAATCACTGAAAGCACTCATTAAAGAACATATTTCTTCCATCAAAACAAGCGAACTGGAACGAGGCACACTTTGCATGGCTCTGACAGCCCTGCAAGTATCCCTCGAAAAAGAAGCACTCAACCGGATTATTGAGAAAGCATTTTCTTCTACCAGAAAAGATACTCACCAGGCAATGGAAGGATTTATCCATAACCTGAACACCATGCACTCTCGAGGAGGTAATCAAGTGGTTTTTAGCTCTATCAATTACGGAACAGATACATCAGCAGAAGGACGACTGGTGATAGAAGAGTTGCTTACCGCCACTATGGAAGGACTGGGAAGCCGTGGGGAAGTTCCGGTATTTCCTATCCAGATCTTTAAAATAAAGGATGGTGTGTCTTATTCCGAGGAAGATTATCAGAAAGCAATGGTAGATTTTGATGCTGCCATGAATGGAAAAGTCAGATTCAGCACACCTAACTTTGACTTATTCCTGAAAGCTTGCCGCACAACCTCGAAAGCTCTTTTCCCAAACTTCATGTTTTTGGATACTCCATATAATACAAATGACCTGTGGAAAGCAAACGATCCGCAACGTTATAGATATGAACTAGCCACAATGGGATGCCGCACACGTGTATTCGAGAATGTAGCCGGTGAGAAATCGTCTTTGGGACGAGGAAACCTCTCTTTCACCACGCTGAACTTACCGCGTCTTGCCATTGAAGCAAAGATTGAAGCAGAAAATATGGTGGGAACGTCCAACAAGGATGCTCTGGAGATGAAAGAGAAAGAACTGTTCCTCAAGTCGGTTCGCAGCATGTCGGAACTCATTGCCGATCAACTTTATACCCGTTATCAGTATCAGCGCACAGCTCTTGCGCGTCAGTTCCCTTTCATGATGGGGAATGATGTGTGGAAAGGCGGTGGAGATCTTAATCCAAACGAAGAGGTGGGCGATGTACTCCGCAGCGGAACACTGGGCATTGGCTTTATTGGGGGACACAATGCAATGATGGCTCTCTACGGAGAAGGACATGCTCACAGTTCAAAAGCATGGAATACTCTTTATGAAACCATTCAGGAAATGAATAAAGTAGCAGACGAATATAAGACCAAATATAATCTGAATTATTCCGTGCTTGCCACTCCGGCAGAAGGCCTATCGGGAAGATTTACCCGCATGGACCGTAGGAAATTCGGAAAGATAGCTGGAGTAACAGACAAGGATTATTATGTAAACTCTTTCCATATTGATGTAAAAGAGTCTATCAGCATTGTGGAGAAAATTAAAAAGGAAGCTCCTTTTCATGCCATTACCCGTGGAGGGCACATTACTTACGTGGAACTGGACGGTGAAGCACAAAAAAATGTAAAGGCAATAACCAAGATTGTAAAAGTGATGCACGATGAAGGCATTGGTTACGGTTCAATTAATCACCCTGTAGATACTTGCAATGCTTGCGGATACAAAGGAGTGATTTATGATAAGTGTCCGGTGTGTCAGAGTGAGAATATAATGAGAATGAGAAGAATCACCGGATATCTTACAGGAGATCTGAGCACATGGAATTCGGCTAAGCGTGCAGAAGAGAAAGACAGGGTGAAGCATCACTAATCTTTTTCTGACAAAAAAGAGCGAAGAGAAAAGGACTTTCAATAGTCTGTTCATGTAGATTAAACTATTGAATTTCAGTCTACGATAAAATACAAATAAATGGAGGGAGCCATACTTTTTGCTACTCTCCATTTATAAAAACAAGAAATAAGAATGCCGGAACAACTTTACCTGTTATTTACTTATCCCGAAACAATTGTGGACGGTGAAGGAATCCGTTATTCCATCTATCTGGCTGGATGTCGTCATCACTGCAAGGGATGTCAGAACCCGGGCACATGGAATGCAGTACAAGGTACTCTTTTAACGGAAGAAACTATAAGCAGAATTATACGGGAGATTAATGCCAATCCTTTACTGGATGGCGTTACTTTCTCGGGCGGTGATCCTTTTTATAACCCAAAGGCTTTTTTGCCTTTTATCAGACGAATTAAGGAGGAAACCGGGCAGAATATCTGGTGTTACACAGGATATACATACGAGGAACTGCTTGCAGATTCTCAGTTAAGTGCCGCTCTTCCTTATATTGATACCTTGGTAGACGGACGATTCGTGCAAGCGGAATATTCTCCTTATCTGGAATTCCGGGGAAGTGCCAACCAACGGATTATTCATTTGAACCAATTAAATAAAGAGCAGGCTATTGAAAACATTCTTTGGATGACAAGCAAGCAGCACAAATCGAAAGTATCTCAATGATGCATATTGCTTGATTAAACTGTATCAGCAATAAAGTTATTAACAAGGGAGTCTTTTAAAGATAAACAAAAGCCGCTCAAAGGAGTATTTAATTCCTTTGAGCGGCTTTTAATTTTATCTATCAGGAGTTTATCTATTTAAAGAAGAACCGCAGAACATCATTAAAGTTGGCCCATATCAACAGACCAAAAAGTATAATCATACCGGTCATCTGAGCATATTCCATAAACTTATCACTTGGTTTGCGACGCGCTACAATTTCATAAAGAAGGAAAAGCACATGTCCGCCATCCAAAGCCGGAATAGGTAAAATATTCATGAAAGCAAGAATGATAGAAAGGAATGCTGTCATTCCCCAGAAACGATGCCAATCCCACTGTGCAGGGAAGATACTTCCGATGGTTCCAAATCCACCTAAGCTTTTTGCACCTTCTTTAGAGAATACATACTTCATATCACTTACATAACCTTTAAGCGTATTCACACCTAGAGAAATACCTGCAGGGAAAGATTCAAAGAATCCGTATTCCTTTGTAGTCACTTTATAAAAATGATCGGGAAGATACGCGTAAGCATTACCTTTATATAATGAATCAAGCTGAACATCAATAGTATCCGTTACCCCGGCTCTCACATAAGCAATGCTCACTTTACGGGATGCTCCCTGAACACTGTCCTTAGGCGCAGAGGCTTTCAGCTTCTCAACCATTTGAATATAGTCGTTGTAAGCAGCAAATGAAACACCATTAAGAGCAATTATACTATCACCTCTATGCACTCCCGCTTTTGCAAGTCCGCCATTAGGTATCACACTGTCGATAACATACGGTATACGGCATTCTGACAAATAGGAATTGGCAGCCATCAACCGGTTCATGAAATCTTTAGGTATTTTCACGATAGCTTCCTTGCCTTGACGTTCTACAGTTACCTCGCTGGCATTATAAATCTGACGATGCATCTTTGGATAGCTTCCCAGTTCTTTTCCATCAGCTTTAAGAAGAATATCTCCATCCTGGAAGCCAACTTGTTTTGCTACTTCGCTGAACTGCATACCCATCTTCATATCTTTGGGAAGCATATAGGAATCACCCCATGTAAATAGAATCATGGAATAAATGAACAATGCCAAAAGGAAGTTGAACAATACTCCGGCTACCATAATCAGCAATCGCTGACCGGCTGGTTTAGAACGGAACTCCCAAGGTTGTTCGGGCTGTGCCATTTGTTCCTTATCCATTGATTCATCTATCATTCCGGATATCTTCACATAGCCACCCAGAGGTAACCATCCTATACCATATTCAGTTTCGCTGTTCTTTGGCTTAAACTTGAAAAGTGTAAACCAAGGGTCGAAAAATAAACAGAATTTTTCTACTCTTACTTTAAAGAGACGGGCAAAAAGAAAGTGCCCTCCTTCATGAATAACAACCAATAACGATAAACTCATTATCAATTGCAGGGCACGGATCAAAAATGTTTCCATCAATAATTATCTATTAAATTTTAAAATTCATCAATTCTTTTGCAACTTCCCGCGCCTCTGCGTCGGTTGCCACGTAATCATCATACATCGGTGATTTTATGAAGCTCACTGTCTGCATTACTTTTTCTATCACATCACTCATTCCTAAGAAACTTACTCTGTTGCGCAGAAAAGCAGCAACCGCAATTTCATTCGCAGCATTCACAATACAAGGCATGTTACCCGCCTGATGGAGTGCTTCATAAGCCAAAGCCAGGTTCCTAAAACGTTTAATATCTGGTTGTTCAAATGTGAGATTGCCACATTTCGAGAAGTCTAGTCGGTCGAAAGAAGAACTAAGCCTATCCGGATAAGACAAAGCATACTGAATAGGCACACGCATATCCGGCACACCAAGTTGTGCTTTTACTGCACCATCTTCAAACTGCACCATGGAGTGAATGATTGACTGAGGATGAACCACTACTTCAACCTGTTCCGGTTTCAACCCGAACAACCATTTAGCTTCAATCACCTCAAAGCCTTTATTCATCATTGACGCTGAGTCAATAGTGATCTTTGCACCCATGTCCCAGTTGGGATGTTTAAGCGCCTGCACCTTGGTTACAGTCTTCAGTTGTTCCATTGTACAGGTACGGAAAGGGCCGCCTGAAGCTGTAAGAATCACTTTTTCTATTTTGTTGCCTACCTCTCCCACCAAGCATTGAAATACTGCCGAGTGTTCTGAATCGACAGGTAATATTGCCGTACCATACTGTTGCGCAAGTTCGTTGACCAACTCACCGGCCACTACAAGCGTTTCCTTATTAGCCAGGGCAATCTTCTTCTTTGCACGAATGGCATTAATGGTAGGTTTCAGTCCGGCAAAGCCAACCATTGCTGTAAGTACCACATCAATGGGACCGGCTTCCACTATCTGTGCCAATGCCTCATCTCCGGCGTAAACCTTGATAGGTAAGCCACTCAGTGCTTCCTTTAGTTGAGAATATTTTGTTTCGTTACCTATCACTACAGCCTCGGGCATAAACTGCCTTGCCTGTTCTATAAGTAATTCTACGCGGTTATTGGCTGTAAGTGCATATACTTCATATAAATCAGAATGCTCGGCAATCACCTGCAACGCTTGTGTGCCAATACTTCCTGTGGAGCCCAATATCGCTATTTGTTTCTTCATTGTTGTTCTTAATAGTAATCTATTTTTCTGCCTCCATAAAAGGCCGGCAAAGCTCTTTTTCTTGTTATTTCTAAGCATCACCAGAAAGCAAAAAAAGATATTCAGCTTGTATTTGCATTTCTCATTCGCGTGCTGGCGATTTAAAGAGCACAAATGTAAGAAATTAACGGAACGTAGCACAGCTTTCTTTATTCATTTTAACGATAAAAACGATAAATAGAGAGAAAATGCCGACGGAAGTTAAGGAAATGTCCCTTTATATGTTTTTAGAAAGGTGTAGACCTAATTAACATATAGAGTAGCCTTATTAATATTTAAGCCTACACTATTTTTAATTAAAGTGTAGGTCTTTTTTGAAAGATAATTCGGGAAATACATTTAAGTGCCTAGAGAAAATGGATTAACAAGGGCGTGGAAGGAAATAGACAACGGATGTGATTGGCACAGAACAGGCAAGGAATCAAAATGACTCCAGTTGCAGTAACAGTTCCTGAAGAGAAGAACAGGCAATATCATTACCATCTTCTGAGATCAGCCACGAATCGGCAGCCTCATCCACGGTTATCATGGCAGGAGCATTGGGAGAGATTTGGTATCCACTCCTTGCCAATGCACGCTCAGTCCAGTAAGTACGGTTTCCTGCGCCCAGAGTTTTCAACGAAACAAGGCGCGGAGTCTCAGCATGATTTACCATAAAATTACCGGTTGACAAATCGAAACGGTAAGAGTTATTCGCAAAGACTTTCTGAAAACGGTTAGTCAGAATCAGATCTTCGGGCGTACCTACTGCAATTCCGTGTTTTGGAGTCATCAGCCACAGCTTATCAGCCGTTTGAAGAGCAAGGTCTAGTTCGTGAGTAGAAAGTACTATTGCTTTGTTTGTTCGCCGGGCAAGTTCATGAAGAAGCATCATCACCTCTACTTTGTTGTTGATATCCAGATGGGCTGTGGGCTCATCCAGCAGAATTACCGGTGTGTCCTGCACCAGGGCCTTGGCTATCATGGCCCGCTGACGCTCACCATCAGACAGTTCATTGATAAAACGATTGGCATATCCCTCTAGGTGTACCTGCGAAAGTGCTGCATGCACCAGTTCTTTGTCGTGATCGGTCAGTTTTCCCAGCCAGTCAGTGTAGGGATTCCTGCCCAGTGCCACAAGGTTGAAAACGGTAAGATTGCTTACTTCCACACGGTCAGTCAATACAAGTGAGAGCAACCGTGCTTTGTTTGAAAGGGATTGTTTGCCTAAGGGAAGGTTATCAATGCGAACTTCTCCGCGAAGAGCAGGCTGAAGTCCGGCTATTGTTCGTAAAAGGGTAGATTTACCGCAACCATTAGGCCCTATCAGGCAAACCATTTCTCCCTGGAACACCTCCAGAGAAAGACGTATCTGAACCGGATAAGTTGCCTTTCGGGTTACATATCCTATGGTTAAATCGTGGGTTTGTATAATTGCATCAGGCATGGTTCAAGGTGGAAAATCCATCAATCGAGCGTTTCCACATCTTCCAGCGACAGCAGTCCTTCGGGCAGATCAACAGTCATTGTTCTTTTCTTGTGATCCATTTTCAGAATAAACTCTTCCTGCGCCGGAATAAGTAGTTCTTCACCACCCTTATCGAGTACAAACAGCGTGTTAATGGTCGATTGATCTACTTCCACCACCGTGCCTATATCACCATGATGTTTATCCTTTACCTGAAATCCTACAAAATAATCCCAGGAAAGCTCTTCCGGAGAAGAGTCTTCTGCATATTTCACAGGAAAATAGACTTCTACATTAGTAAACATGCGTGCCTTTTCGGTAGAATCGATCCCTTCGAGTTTAACCAAAGCCGTAGAGTCCGACCGGAAACGGTATTCATCAATGAAAAACGGAACAAAGATTCCATCAAGCAAACAGATGAGATAGTCACAATCTTCCGCTCTATCGAACGCATCGTCCGTAAAGGTAAACGACAATTCACCGTGAATGCCGTGAGGTTTATTAAAAAGACCTATCTTATATACTTCTTCCCGTTTAATCATTCTTCTATACGTGTGATGCGTGCACCGAGAGCATTCAGGCGTCTTTCAATATCCTGGTATCCACGGTCAATCTGTTCTATGTTATTAATACGGCTTATCCCCTTAGCACTCATTGCAGCAATAAGCAAAGCAATTCCGGCACGGATATCAGGCGAGCTCATGTTTCCACCACGTAAGGTAAAAATATGATTGTGACCAATTACAACCGCACGGTGTGGGTCGCATAATATAATTTGTGCACCCATATCTATCAGTTTGTCAACGAAGAACAGGCGACTTTCAAACATCTTTTGATGAATAAGTACACTTCCCTTTGCCTGAGTAGCCACAACAAGCAGCACACTCAAAAGGTCGGGAGTAAGTCCCGGCCATGGAGCATCGGCAATAGTCATAATAGAACCATCCATGAACGATTCAATCTCATAACTATCCTGTGAAGGAATATAAATATCATCGCCACGTTGTTCAAGCTTAATACCCAAACGGCGGAAACTTTCAGGAATGATTCCCAGATTCTCGTAAGAAACATTTTTGATAGTAAGTTCACTGCGGGTCATTGCAGCCATACCAATGAAGCTTCCCACCTCAATCATGTCAGGAAGTACGGTGTGAGTAGTGCCGCCAAGGCTTTCAACCCCTTCAATAGTAAGGAGGTTAGAAGCAATTCCACTAATCTTTGCTCCCATCCCGTTCAGCATCTTGCAAAGTTGTTGCAGATAAGGCTCGCAGGCAGCATTATAAATTGTGGTAGTTCCCTTAGCCAACACGGCAGCCATCACTATATTTGCTGTACCGGTCACTGATGCTTCGTCGAGCAACATGTTGGTACCTTTCAGCTCTTCAGCTTTTATTTCGTAAATGCCTCTGTCACTAACATAGTTAAAGTCGGCTCCTAATTTCTGTATCCCCAGAAAGTGAGTATCCAAACGTCGGCGTCCAATCTTATCACCACCTGGTTTAGATATCATAGCCACACCAAAACGAGCTACCATTGGGCCAATAAGCATCACCGAGCCACGAAGGCTGGAGCATTTCTTTAAGAACTCATCACTTTGAAGGTAAGCCAAATCCACAGCTTCAGCTTTGAACGAATAGGTATTAATTCCTTTTTTGGAAACCATTACACCCATATCCCTCATCAATTGGATAAGGTTATTCACATCAAGGATATCGGGTATATTATTTACAGTAACCTCTTCCGATGTGAGTAATGTTGCGCAAATAATTTGCAGCACTTCGTTTTTAGCACCTTGAGGAATAATTTCTCCACAAAGCTTGTGTCCTCCTTCAATTACAAATGAAGCCATAGTATTCGTGTTTATTGTTGTTTTGAGTAGCGGCGGGGGTTGTTGTTTGTTTTAGTTTTCCGGAAAAGAATCGCTTTTGTTTCCATAAGTTTCATTGATTCTTCATCTAGTTCAATCTTGCCTTTAGAATATTCTCTAAGGTCATCAAAGATTTTCTTGTCGTCAACATTGTCTTTATTCCAGTTCATGAAGCTTTTTTTCATGTGATTGGCCACTAAGGCAATCAATTGTTTTTTCTCTTCACCTTCAGGATAGTCGGCTGCCAGCTTAATCATTTTTTCCAGAGTGCGGCCATAATGACGATAGCGAATCTTCGAACTTGGATAAGGAATCACGTCTGGTTTTGTATAAAGATTATCTTTCTTAATAATCTCATACGGAAAGTCGATATCTAGTTTGAAGTCGGACATAATTGCCAGGTGATCCCACAACTTATGTTTAAAGTCGGGCACATCACGTAAATGAGGAAACATGTTTCCCATTATGTTAATAATGGTATTTGCGCAACGTTGCCTTTCAGCTCTGTCTTCGATAGCCATAGCGTGATCAACCATGTTCTGAATGCTTCGTCCGTACTCGGGAAGCGGTAATACTCTTTGTTGAGTGTTATATTCCATTTATTGAAATTTATTTATTTCGTTGGTCTGTTACAACAAAGTCTTAGGCTTGGAAGCCACAAACTCTTTTAAGTAAAAAGGTTCAAAGTAGGCTACATTTTTGAAATCGCCTTTGGCAAAAGCTTTCTCCGCCAACGGAGACATCAGCTTGGCCAACGGGCGGATATCATCAATAAAGTGCGCGTTAGGATGGGTTATCTTTTCACGACACTTCGCAGCTCCGTCACCAAAGAAGTAGACAGGGTGTTCTTTGAGAAACTCCAGAAAAGAATTCTCATCCACAATATCTGCTGCAGTTGGGCGCTTTACCTGAAGCGCACGATCATAAACAGCTGCATAAACTTCCATTCGGCGGGCATCAATCATCGGACAAATCAAAGCATCATCGGGTAGTTCCTGATGCAACAGGACAGGTACACTAAGTACCTCCAATGTTGGAATGCCAATTAACGGGATGTTTCGTCCGTAACAAACACCTTTTGCCATTGAAACACCGATGCGTAATCCGGTATAAGAGCCGGGACCGCAACTCACTGCTACAGCGTCAAGCATTATTGCCCGACTATCAGCAAAAGAAAGCGCTTCATCAACAAAAACGCCTAAAGACACAGCATGAGAAGGGCCATTAAAATCTTCTTTATTGAAAATTACCTGACCATCCTCACTGATTGCAACCGAACAAACGGCAGTAGAGGTTTCAATATGTAAAATACAAGGCATAATTATTATTCTTTAATAATGCAAAAATACACTTTTTACATAGAAAAACCCCTATTTTATATTAAAATAAATTATAACGGCATATTTCCGTGTTTCTTCGGTGGATTAGTCTGCATCTTGTTACGAGCCATATCCAAAGCCTGAATCAATTTATAGCGTGTTTGCTTAGGAAGAATAATCTCATCAATGTATCCCAACTCTGCTGCTTTATAAGGATTGGCAAAGTTAGTCTTGTAATCTTCAATAGCTTGCTTCTTTGTTTCTTCATCGGCTTTACGATATAGAATATTTACAGCTCCCTCTGCTCCCATCACTGCAATTTCTGCATTTGGATAAGCAAGATTCACATCCGAACCGATCTGTTTGCTACTCATAACAATGTATGCGCCACCGTAAGCCTTACGGGTAATCAAGGTAACCTTTGGCACCGTAGCCTCAGCATAAGCATAAACAATCTTTGCTCCGTGACGGATAATGCCATTGTGTTCCTGTGTGCATCCCGGAAGGAATCCCGGAACATCTTCGAAAGTAACCAATGGAATATTGAAACAATCACAGAAACGAATGAAGCGGGAAATTTTGTCTGAAGCATCAATATCAAGCACACCAGCCAAATAAGCAGGCTGATTAGCCACAACACCTACAGATTTTCCACCTAAGCGGGCAAAACCAACTACAGCGTTCTTAGCAAAATGAGGCATTACTTCAAAGAAATAATGATCATCCATCACCGGTTCAATAATATCTTTAATATCATAAGGAATATTAGGATCAGCAGGTACTACACTTTGAAGTGATTCTTCTTCACGGTGAATATCATCCTTAGCTGCAACTACCGGAGCATCTTCCATATTATTTGAAGGAAGGAAGCTTAGTAATTCACGGATTCCCATCAGAAGTTCTTCTTCAGAGTTACTTAAGAAGTGGCTAACTCCACTCTTACTGCTATGTGTATAGGCACCACCCAGTTCTTCTTTGCTTACATCTTCGTGAGTAACCGTTTTTACCACATCAGGTCCGGTTACAAACATGTGACTTTTTTCCTTCACCATAAAGATAAAGTCGGTCAGTGCAGGAGAGTAACAAGCGCCACCGGCACATGGTCCAAGAATTGCCGAGATCTGAGGAATTACTCCCGAAGCCATTGTATTCTGATAAAAAATAGAAGCGTAACCAGTCAAGCTTTCAACACCTTCCTGAATACGGGCACCACCCGAATCATTCAAGGCAATAACCGGAGCACCATTCTTTAGCGCCAGTTCCTGTACCTTTACAATCTTCTTTGAGTTTGTGGCACTTAATGTTCCGCCATAAACGGTAAAATCATATGCAAAAACAAAAACCTGACGTCCGTCAATCTTTCCGTATCCGGAAACAACTCCATCGCCAGGAATCACATTCTTATCCATTCCAAAATTTGTGCAACGGTGAACCATCAGTTTATCCAGTTCCACAAATGTTCCTTTATCAAGAAGCATTTCAATGCGTTCGCGTGCAGTCATCTTGCCTGCTTCGTGTTGCTTTTCTATTTTACTAACTCCACCTCCAAGTTCAGCATTCTTGTTTCTTTCAATAAAGTGGCTATATTGATCTTCTTTTTCCATAATTATTCATTTACAACGTTTAAATCCAGTAAAATTAATTGTTGGTCACTATTTACAGAGTCACCCTCATTTACCAGAATTTCTTTAATATAACAATCAGACGTTACCTTATAATTACTTTGCATTTTCATTGCTTCGATAACAGCTACTGTCTCTCCGGCAGCAACAAGATCACCTACTTTTACAGGTATCTTAACAATCTTACCTGGCATTGGCGATACAATTTTATCGTCTTGTCGTTCTTCTTCTTTCTTTCTCATGCGGAGATATTTTGCATTTGTATCAACAATATCTACATTGAAAGAAGAGAAAAGAGTATTAATTTTATAGCTCTTACCATTATCCGAACGAGTTAGTTCGGCATTGTAAGACTTACCATCGTGAAGAATGGAACAGGCTCCGTTTTCCGCCATTGTTACATCAACTTCGTACTCAATTCCGTCAATTGTCAGTCTCACGTTATTGCCATCTTTTTCAAGAAGTTCAATTTGGGCAATTCTGTTTCCTATATGTATTTCCATTATTTCTTTTATTAGATTCTCAATACGCCTTTATGCAAGCCAAATTCTCTCCAACGACTGATAGGACGATTATCTGTATCCAAGTTTGAGTTGTTCTCTTCCAGATTCATCAGATAGTCAATGTATGCAGCTATCATAGCGACTTTCTCAGCTTCTTCTCCATCAGACGAAATTCCTTTTTGAAGACTTTCGGCGTTCTTTTGAATAAAGCCTGTGTCATATTTCCCATTTACAAAATCGGGAGTATCCATTATGCTTCTCAAATAACTGATATTAGTCTTAACACCTGTTATTTTATATTCATGAAGTACACGACGCATACGCTCAATTGCGTATTTACGTGTAACAGCCCATACAATCAGCTTACCAATCATCGGGTCATAATGAATAGGTATTTCATACCCTTCGTACACATAACTATCTATACGAACACCAATTCCGTTAGGTTCTGTAATCTGGCGGATTACACCCGGACAAGGCATAAAGTTAAATTCAGTATCTTCTGCACAAATACGACATTCAATGGCATGTCCTCTCTGTTGCACATCTTCTTGTTTAAGACGCAAAGGTGCGCCATTGGCAACATGAATCTGTTCCTTAACTAAATCCACGCCAAGAACTTCTTCCGTAATAGGATGTTCTACCTGCAAACGGGTATTCATTTCAAGGAAGTAGAAGTTACGATCCTTGTCAACCAGGAATTCAATTGTACCTGCTCCTTTATAGTTAACAGCCTTAGCTGCCGCAACCGCCGCTGTTCCCATTTCTTTTCTCAGATCCGTAGTAACAAATGGAGAAGGACTTTCTTCCACAATCTTTTGGTTACGACGTTGAACAGAACATTCTCTTTCACAAAGATGAATTACGTTTCCGTGATTGTCACCTAAGATCTGGAACTCAATATGATGAGGTTCTTCCACAAATTTCTCAAGGTAAACAGTATCATCACCAAAAGAAGAGAGAGCTTCTGATTTTGCAGTAGTATAAGCCTCTTCCACTTCGCTTTCGTTGTGAATAAGACGCATACCTTTACCACCGCCTCCCATAGAAGCTTTAAGCATAACCGGATAACCGATCTTATTGCAGACATCAATTGCTTCATTGACATCAGTCAGACTTTTCTCTGTTCCGGGAACAACAGGCACATTTGCCTTTATCATTTGTTTACGAGCAGAGATTTTGTCGCCCATCAAATTCATAGTCTCCGCATCGGGGCCAATAAATATGATGCCTTCCTCTTTGCATCGGCTAGCGAACAAAGAGTTTTCAGATAAAAAGCCATAGCCCGGATGAATTGCATCTACCTGATGAGCTTTGGCTACTTCAATAATTTTTTCTATGTTTAAATAGCTGTCTTTAGAGGCCGCGCCACCTACACAGTAAGCTTCGTCAGCATATAAGACATGTTTAGCCGTCCTGTCCGCTTCTGAAAAGATAGCAATGGATTCAATCTCCATTTCTCTGCAAGAGCGCATAACTCTCACTGCAATTTCTCCACGGTTAGCAACTAAGATTCTTTTAATCATGTTTTCGATATTTGGTACAACATTTTGTTCCGCCATAAAGGCAGAGCAATTAATAGTTTTTTATATCATAGATTTAAGCCGTTAAATTTATTTCCCATTCCACGAGGAAATAAATTAAATTAGAATGGCAGGTCTTCTGACTGACTCCCATCTTGAGTACCTTCCCGACAACTGTCAGTGGCAAAAGTTTTTAATCAAGATGTTTTATAGAGCTCCACAGCAGCGGGACTGTCCAGGATTTACACCTGATTCCCTTTTAATTACTGTCGTAGTTGAACAACAGTAAACCAATTCGGGCGCAAAGATAACAATTATACAGAATTATAAGACATATTTGAAGAGAAAACATTACTTTTGCAAAAAACAAACCTATTATGATACAGTCAATGACCGGATACGGGAAAGCCACAATTACCCTTTCCGACAAGAAGATTAACGTTGAAATAAAATCACTAAACAGCAAAGCGCTGGACTTATCAACCCGTATTGCTCCGGTTTACCGTGAGAAGGAAATGGAGATACGAAATGAAATTGCAAAGTTCCTGGAACGTGGTAAAATCGACTTCAGCCTTTGGGTAGAAAAGGGCGAAGCAGACTCAATAACTCCAATCAATTCGGCTGTTGTTGAAGGATACTACAAACAAATAAAACAACTCTCAGATACACTGGAAATTCCAATGCCTGCCGATTGGTTTAAGGTATTACTAAGAATGCCCGATGTAATGACTAAAAATGAGGTTCAGGAACTTTCTGATGAAGAATGGGCTGAAGCGCATCAGGCTATAGAAGAAGCCATTCAGCATTTAGTTGATTTTCGCAAGCAGGAAGGTAAAGCTTTAGGAAAAAAATTCAGAGAAAAAATTTCTAATATCGGTGCTTTACTGATTTCCATTGCTCCACACGAAGAGGAACGAATTGAAAAGATTAAGACACGTATCACTGATGCTCTGGAAAAAACAGTAAGCGTGGATTATGATAAAAACCGCTTGGAACAAGAACTGATATATTATATTGAAAAGCTTGACATCAATGAAGAAAAGCAGCGCCTTGCCAACCACCTTACCTATTTCATTAACACAATGGAAGACGGATGTGGCCAGGGAAAGAAGCTGGGATTCATTTCACAGGAAATGGGACGTGAAATCAATACTCTGGGCAGCAAATCAAATAATGCAGAAATGCAAAAAATTGTTGTTCAGATGAAAGATGAACTAGAACAGATAAAAGAACAGGTTTTAAACGTTATGTAATTATGACCGGAAAGTTAATTATATTCTCAGCACCTTCAGGCTCTGGTAAGTCTACAATGATTAACTATTTGTTAAAACAGGACCTGCACCTTGCTTTCTCCATTTCGGCAACCAGTCGTCCGCCAAGAGGAAGTGAACAACACGGCGTGGAATACTTTTTTCTTTCGCCGGAAGAGTTCCGTCAACGCATAGACAACGATGAATTCCTGGAATATGAAGAAGTGTACAAGGATAGATTCTATGGCACCTTGAAAGCACAGGTTGAGAAACAACTTGAAGCTGGAGAGAATGTAGTGTTCGATGTAGATGTTGTAGGTGGATGCAACATCAAGAAGTTCTATGGAGACCGGGCACTCTCTGTGTTTATTCAACCACCTTCATTAAAAGAACTCCGAAATCGTTTGGAAGGAAGAGGCACGGATGAACCTTCTGTTATTGAAAGTCGTTTGGCAAAAGCTGAATTCGAACTGGGATTTGCCTGTAAGTTCGATGTAGTGATTATTAATGACGTAATAGAAGAGGCGCGCGCCAGAGCTCTTAACGTTATCAAAGAGTTTCTGGAAAAGTAAATATCTCATTTCCTTGCACGCAACACTGATATGAAAATTAAAACGGGTATTTTCGGGGGAACTTTTAATCCTATTCACATTGGGCACCTGGCACTGGCAAACTATATTTGCGAGTTCGAGGCGTTGGATGAGCTATGGTTCCTGGTCACCCCTCAGAACCCGTTAAGAACAGGAAGCAAATTCCTTAACGACAACAAACGGCTGGAGCTTGTAAAACTCGCCATTGAGGGTTATCCCAAATTTGTAGCTTCTGATTTCGAATTTCATCTACCCAAACCTTCTTACTCAATTGATACAATTGATGAATTGAAAAAGGCTTATCCAGACAGGGAGTTTGTGTTGGTTATCGGAGCCGATAACTGGCTTATTTTTGACCGCTGGAAAGACTACCAAAGAATAATTGACGAGAACGAGATATGGATTTATCCTCGCCCGGGATCAGTAGTAGATAAAACAACACTTCCACCTTCAGTAAAACTCACTAATGTGCCCGAGATAGATATTTGCTCCACATTTATCAGAGACGGAATTAAAAACGGCAAGGACATAAGATACTTTATGCATCCGGCCGTTTATAATAAAATCAAGGAAAAGAGTTATTTCTTGTAAGTACTATATTTCGCCAATTATCCTCTTTTATCATTGCAATTATTTCCTTTTGCACCTTTTAAAGACATAAGCCATTGCATATACATTTTTTCTGGCATTTTTCGATAGCCCATTTCATGAATGTATGCGTATATTTTCTCAATTCGTTTGAAGTCCTCTTGTCTTTTATTGGATGCTTTTTGATAAATAGATAACATAGTTTCTGCTTTCAGTAACAAAGCATTAATATACTCCGGAAAAGATTTCAGTGCTTTATCACAGCATTTTAAAACAAATTCAGGATCATAATTTTTCGGATACTTATGTTGATATCCTTGTGCTAAGTCAATCATGCATACCGCTACTGATTCCTTTTCAGAAAGAGAGTCCATGTAAATACCATTTTTTACAGCATCTGTATGCACGTATCCGGAAGCCATTATCCATGCATCCGTAGGAAACTGACCGGATGTAAGCTCTGTGTTATACCAACCGTTTGCTTCATTATGCAATTTTATATAGAAATGACTGGGAGCTACAGCTAGCCATGCTTCTTCACCCATTTCTTCCGCTATAAGTTTGTAAAGCATAGGCATTGAATGGCAATTCCCTTTATGATTAACCATTAATGTAGAGACAAACATGTTGCTCCAATCTTATCCTCCGGCATAATCATCAAAGTTGTAACGAAATGGCAGAGAGCAAATAGTTATCGTATCATTAACCTGTATTGGTATAGTATCGGTCATAAACTTAAATATTGCTGCATGGTGATTTACTAATTCATAGTCTTTATGATTATAAGCTATCGGAGACGTTTTTGCTACCAATGAAGAAATAAGCATATAATTATGAATCTCTTTACAAAAAGTTTCATAATTCAAGGAATTAGCCATGTACGCATTTTCTGTACAGAAAACGGCTTGCTTAAAGTCCAATCCCTTTTTCCCATTTAGCATGGAGTCTAGTATCTGAAAACCATTTTCGAATGGTTCTAATTGATTTGCATTAGCAGAAGCCAAAATAGGAATAAAGAATAAAATATAGATTATGTATTTCATCTTATTTCGTGTTTTTAATAGGTTCTAGGGTCTGTAGTTTTATAAAGAGTGGCACCACGTAGAGGTTACTTCATATTTCTTGATTTTTCTCAAAGCTTTAGAAGTCTTTCTTGATCAAGTTTAATTAGAATGCGGCACCCATTCTGATTTATTTTTGCTAAAAAGTAAGAATTTGCGTTTATCTACCTTGATAGAATCAGAGCAAGAATCCTTTTCTACGATATCTCCTATCCTGCAATAGTAATATACATATTTAGAAACTACCACTTCACTCAATCCTTCCACTCCTTTTTGTACAGACCCAGATTGATAATATGAAGAAAAAGCTTTAGGAAAAGCTGAATGTAAATCCAGCTTAATATCAAGATAATAGATATCTGAATGATTCCTTTTAGCTGTTATTTTACCACTAAATGAACTATCAAACAAACAATCTTTTTCTACAGCACGGCATCTAGCAGCATCTTCATTTGCTACTGCAACTGCAAAATTTCTAACTTTCAGATATCCTATTATAGAGATAACTGAAAGAATAGATATGATTAAGGAAATA
Organism: uncultured Bacteroides sp.; assembly: GCF_963678845.1. Taxonomy (NCBI): domain Bacteria; kingdom Pseudomonadati; phylum Bacteroidota; class Bacteroidia; order Bacteroidales; family Bacteroidaceae; genus Bacteroides; species uncultured Bacteroides sp. The sequence goes on along the minus strand of NZ_OY787468.1, from coordinate 1,007,449 downwards.
ATCAAACATTTAGCTTTACATTTCATTAGCTCTTTTCTTATTTATCTCAAATTGCACATCTTCTTTTTTTTCTTTTATATTATCAAATTTAGCATTAGGTTTAGGGCTTAGTCCTGACGGTAAATCAACGCCGGTACCATTTTTAATAACTGTTTCTACTATGTCTGCACAATTATTAGTAATAGCATTGTATTTTTCGTCACCAGCAATTAGTGATTCTTGTTCGTTCATTGCACTTTTATGAACATCTGCATCCATTTTTGATGACGTTTTAAGAATCAAACTTTCTGTATATGGTTTATTTGAAGTATCAATTTTTCCTACGCAAGATATTGCTTCACTCATATTTTTAAACTCACCGATAGGATATATATGCATGCCTCCTGGGACTCCATTAGATAATCCGGATGACGTAGCAGCAACTCTTTCAGCAGTCTCATCCTTAGGGCCAGCCGTAATATAATAATACCTGCCATTTCCACTTTGTATTACGGCCCCCATATGTCCACGTCCACCAGCCCCTTCTTTTGCTATCAAAATGGCAATATCCTTTCCATTAGGATCAACAAATTTTATAGGATTATCATTACAATAAACATACGGACTTATCGAATAATATTTTTCAGCATGTGGATCAATAGAAACAAATCGACTCACAACATGTGGACTAACCTGAGCAATAGTAGAATCTTTCTCTACAGTTCCTAGAATTTTATTCATACGGGTATCAAAGCGTACAGAGCCAATTTCCACAACACGATCTTTATCATGGAATTCATCATACTTACCATTGCTCATGGTAGAGACTTTGACTTTATATCCGTAACGAGCAAATGGATTTTGAGCATTGCCTGTTAAAAAAGATATTAAAATCACAAGCGAAAAAATAATTCTTTTCATAGTTGCCTTTTTAATTATTTCTTAATTTGTTTTATCGGAAATAGTTGATTCTCTGGCTTTACTTTTTCTTTTTCGACCTGTTGCAGCCAATTCTGGTAAACATCTGCCGGCATATCTTCATAGCCAAGACTATCCAAAATAGCGTAAGACTGATGCATTTTTTTGTAAAGTTCATAAGCTTGAGGATAGCGAGGTAAATCCTTTTTTGAAGGCATTCCACAACGTTCAATCACGTACATAGCACGGGCAGTATTATAGTCGGCATTAATAGTATACGCATAGATATCATTCGAATAATATTTTAATGATGTATTCAAACACTCTTTTACAAAGCCATCATACCCATATCGACGAATATAGTTCCGCCCCAATTCTGCCAATAAATGTGCAATTGCTTGCTCTTTACTCAACGGATCAAGATATAGTTTGTTTTTCAGAGCTTCAGCTTTAATAAAGCCACTGCTCATATAGGAATCATCACTGATTAATGCTCCACGAGTTAGTTCTGCATTATACCATCTACCCTCTTTATCCTGAAACTTAATGAAACTATGTTGAGGAGAAAAAGCAAGATGAGCATCCGTGTTTAGTTCTTCTGACAATATAAGAAACAAAAGAGGCATAGAATGACATTGCCCGGAGTTCTTTGTTAGTAGTTTTGAAACAAATAACTGAGATAATTCTTTGTTCCCTGCATAGTCTTCAAAATCATATTTCATTGGGTAATGAATAATGGTTTTCTCTGTTCCCGGTTCTTTTACATTGATAACATCTGTCATGACGCGAAAAATCATCATTTTCTTTGCCATGTCATCGTTCGGATTTAAACCTTCATCTTTCATCTTAAGCAAACAAATATTCTTTAGATTCTGAATTTCTGCATTATATTTCTGATAGTTCATTTTATTACCAAAATAAGCATTTTCTGTAAGAAAGATAGCACGTTTAATACTCATCTTCCGTTTACCTTGAAGCATTTCTGTCAATTCTTTCCTCGCAGTACGAAAGCAATCTGTTCCCGATAAATTCTGAAAGTCTGGAAGAGAAATATGCTTTATTGAATAGTCATTTATTTGCGTTTTCCCCAAAGCCATTCGACTTTTCTCATTAGCTTCAACTTCCTTTATAACATCTTCATTATTTTGGACTTGTTTAGAATGTAGATTAAAATAAGTATTCCCGCCAACAGAAGGTTTTCCAGGAAACCCTATAATAACATTAGGTGTTAACGTTGCAGATCGAGGAACTTCGATCTGAGGTACCTGCGCATGAGCTGTATAGCAAAAAACAAAGAAGATATTTGTCATCAGTTTATAAAACAATGAGAAATATTTGTGCTTCATACAAAAAATATTATTAACAATAAACGCACAAATATATAACTATAAAGTTATACTAAAGAATGATCTATGTATTTTTATTTCATACTATCTATTTTTATGGAAAAACCATCTAATTAACCGATTTTTTATTTTATCTCAGAAATGAAAAAATGTAATATCATCTGCTCATCTGCTACTAAATCCATAAAAGTGCTTACTACAAGGTATTTCAAGTAGTGGCAGATGACTTCTTATCTGCCACTAAGTTTAAGTTATCTGCCACTAAAATAGCATGCTGAAACCAATAGGCTAGATTTTTTTGAGCGGAAGATAAATGATGATTATTTTTACCTTCAACTAAGCAAGCAATTTATAATTAGATTACCAGCATTAAATTAATAGAAAAGAAGCAGATTATTTGTAAAAAAAAACATTTTGTTTGAGAATATCCGTCTGGTTACGTTTTTTCAAATATTATTCTGCATTTCTTGTTAGACTATACTCCAATAATTTTTATTTATTGGAGTCTGAATTTTATTTATAGAGAAATAAATCTTGTATACACTTGGCGAGGTTTTTTAAATCCCTCTCGTGATGTTGTATTTTTCAGGAATGATATTTGTGCGATCTTGTATAAAAGAAAACTTTCTTCTGTACAAAAAAATTAATTGTTTTGTACAGAAGAATGCATTCTTTTGTACAAGGATACACAAACTTGTTTAGTTACTTTATAAAAAGTAAATCAGAGTTTTGCTTTACTCCGGAGTGATATTTTAATAGTCTCCAACGCATAAGGTAGCTGTACGTTTCTCAGCATATATTTTAGTAGCAGATGATTTTAATTTAGTGTAAGATGATTTTTCATCTGCTACTAGCTGAAAGGCTTTACAGCAAGCACTTTTAGTGAATTTAGTGGAAGATAGGCAGATGATATTGTGTGTTTTTTGTATGGATTAACAATTGCATTACACGTCATTTGCAATGCAACTCAATCACCACAATCTCACTTGGCGCAAACATCCTGAGTCTTTTAGAGGATGTGCCAATTCCATTGGTTATAATTATAGGAACACCAGCTGATGATTTCTTTTCTCCTTTTAAGAATCGCTTTCCATAATGAGAAGGAACAACAGGCGCATAGAACCCGAGAAGCGTAACCTGTCCGCCATGTGTATGGCCTGCCAAAGCAAGATCGGTATTTGATACGTCTACATCTTCCACATAATCCGGAGTATGGGTCAACAGAATAACAAAATCTTTTGGACTGAGAGCCAACGTTGGTGAAACGCCATTCAGTTTCAAATCAAAAGGGTTACGTACACCTGCAATGATAATTCGCTGTCCGTTTTTAGTTATTGTATCGCACGTATGTTCAAGCACACGCATTCCGTGCTTCTTCATTTCAGTAACAACATCATCATGGCAGCGTTCATAATCATTATTTCCCATTACTCCAGCAATGCCATATCGGGGCTGAACTTCGGCCAGTCTGTCAAAAAGTTCAGTCACATACTGACAACCTTCCTGATAATCTCCACCCATCAGTAGTAGATCGGGATTGATTGTTTGCAGTTGACGTACCAGTTTTATCAGTCCAGCTTGCTGAAGAGCACTCTTATAATGAAGGTCGGAAATAAAAACAATGCGAAAACCATCGAATGCCTGCGGAATATCTTTGTGATAAAAGTCGTACTTATTCACATGCTGTGCCCCCCGTCTCGAAAGATTCTTTGTGGTGGAGCAGGAAGTGAGAAGAATTTCAAAAACAAGGAGAAAAAAGAACAAGCGTTGAGTTCTCATTTTATGGTCTATCTATTCAACAATAAAACTATCTGCTACAAAAATACGCCATATCCCCCGAGAATAATTGAACAAGAAACACTTTTTTGAGCTCTGAATTGTTAAAAACAGAAACCAACACTTGCCTTGTTTTCAATATAAGTAGTTTATAAATAATTTTTCTATCATAATTGGATCATTAAAAGCTAAAAAATATATAAGTTTGCAAGATACAAAACATTGTTAGTAGTAATATCTAGTTCCTTTAATATAAAACCATTATGAAAAAGTTAGCATTTCTTTTAGTCTTGTTTATTTTCTGTTTACCCGCAATGATACAGGCTCAAGAGAACGAAAGTGAGAATAGTAAAAATTATCTAACTGGTGCCGTTCCCGAGAAAAACGGGAGAGTTGTTTTCTCTAAAGAATTCAACCTGTCCAATCTTTCTAAAGATCAGGTTTTCGACAAGATGATGACTTGGATGGAAAAACGACTAAAAAAGAATAACAATACTAGTAGAGTGATTTACTCTGATAAAGAAAAGGGAATAATAGCCGGGGTTGGCGAAGAATATCTGGTATTAAAATCCAGTTCTCTTTCACTGGACCGAGCACTGATTAAATATCAGATAACAACTACATGCCTGCCGGGAAAATGCACTATGGACATTGAAAAAATATATTATGACTATGAGAATGACAAAAAGATACCAGCCGAACAACAGATAGCTGACAAAGAGGCTTTGAATAAAGACAAGACCAAAATGGTACGAGGTTATGCCAAGTTCCGTATAAAGACAGTTGATTTTATCGATGCAATATTTGCCCATTTCCAAACGGTTATAGGAGCAACAACTATTGCAGCTAAAGCAGCAGAGACAACTCCCACTGTTGCTGGCAAACCTGATGTAAGTTCAATTCCTTCCATTGCTGGAAATACCGAAACAACACCTTCTTCGAATATGATGTCTGGATACAAACAGATTGCACCAAATAAAATTCCAGGGAATATAATCAAAATGCTTTCTGAGGACTGGATGCTAATAACGGCAGGCAATAAGGATAAATTCAATATGATGACTGCTAGTTGGGGCGGACTAGGCTTTTTATATGAAAAACCTGTTACCTTCTGCTTTATAAACCCTACTCGCTACACTTATCAACTTATGGAGAATAGCGATACTTATACACTGTCATTCTATACGGAAGCTTACCGGGATGCACTGAAGTATTGTGGAAGCAAGTCCGGTAAAGACACTGATAAAGTAAAAGGTTCCGGACTAATTCCAATCACTACTCCTACAGGAAGCAAAGCTTTCTCTCAGGCATGGCTTATCATAGAGTGCCGTAAAATGGTAGCACAATCTCTGCAGTCAGAATCTATTGCAGATAAAAGCTTAAAAGAAAGCTGGATCGGAAAGCAAATGCACAAAATGTTTATTGGTGAGATAATCAATGTTTGGGTAAAGTAATATACCTTAGGCAAAAATCAAGATTGATAATTTGCAGTTGATGGACAAATTTTATTAGTCTCGTTTACTGAAGAGTATTTTTTATAATGAAGTCTGAAACGAAAGCAATCTGGAAGCTGTAAAATGCTTCCAGATTGCTTTGCAGTAAAAGTAATACTTATACATATTGCACCCCACATTGAAAGTTTTTTTTTGGTGGAGCAGAAAGATAATAGTAATCCTAGAAGATTACAGATTATAGAAAGAATCCTTGCTCGTTATTTAGTGTATCCCTTTTCTTTCATCTTTGCTTGAATTTTAGAAACAATAGAGACACCCCAATTCTGTCCTACTTGTATTGCTTCTGTTGTAATATTAGGAGTTACATCACTAATCTTTTTTCCGGCAGGGGATTCATAGAAAGCCAATACATCTTCCAATTCCTTTTGTGTCAAATACTTCTGATAGATCGGGGTTAGCATGTCCGTCATCTGGTTTACCACGTCTTTTAGTATTTCCTCTTTAGCTGAATCCCAGAATTCTTTAGGAACATTCGGTGAACTTTCTTGAAAAGGCTTAAGTATCTGAGGAACCATAGCCTGCATATTTTTCAGAGTATTGGTAGCTATCAGATATTTTCTCATGACCTGTGAATAAGATTCTCCAGATTGTGCCATTGAAGTAACTGAGATAAATGTAAAAACAGCAAACAAAATTGTCTGCATTGACGAATGTTTCATAGTAGTAATTTTAATTTTAGAATAAGTGTTTTAAAAGGGAGTGTTATTTAACTTGATTTTATAACTCAACAAAGATACCTATTTATCCGAATAAATTACATTTCACCTTTACTTTCTACCAAACAAACAACCCAAATCCTGATTTCCGCACCAACTTTCAGCATATTCTTCAGAATGATTGTATCTTTGTTCTGTAAAACGAAGAAAGATGAAAGATATAATAGAAAAGGACTCTGCGAAAGCTTGGCTGCTTGCTGCACGTCCAAAGACATTAGCCGGAGCAGTGGTACCAATATTAATAGGTAGCGGGCTGGCTATTGCAGATGGAAAATTTAATTGGCTACCGGCACTGATATGTTGCTTATTTGCTTTCCTTATGCAGATTGCATCAAACCTGATAAATGACTTGTTCGACTTCCTGAAAGGAACCGACCGTGAAGACCGTCTTGGACCTGAACGAGCTTGTGCTCAGGGATGGATTTCTCCATCAGCCATGAAGAAAGGTATTTTTGTAGTCGTGGCATTGGCATGTATCGTGGGTAGCACACTTCTTTTATATGGTGGATGGTGGCTTATTCTGGTCGGTATTTTCTGCGTAGCCTTTGCATTTCTTTATACCACCGGACCTTATCCTCTCTCCTATCACGGATGGGGAGATTTACTTGTACTTATCTTTTTTGGGGTTGTACCTGTATGCGGAACGTACTACGTGCAAGCCCTTACACTCACTCCGCATGTTTTCGTTGGCTCTTTAGTTAGCGGACTGGTTATTGACACGTTGCTGGTTGTGAACAACTACCGTGACCGCGATACTGATGCCAAGAGTGGAAAAAAGACTATTATCGTACGCTTTGGCGAACCTTTCGGACGTTTTATCTATCTCTTTTTAGGTATTGCCGCATGCTGGCTCTGCATCTACTTTGCATGGGAAGGTCGCCTATGGGCTGCCTTACTTCCGCAACTGTACCTTATTCCTCATTTTCTTACCTGGCAACGGTTGGTAAGGATTCACAGCGGTAAAGAGCTGAATGCTCTTTTAGGAGAATCATCGCGGAACATGCTTTTTCTGGCAATACTTCTTTCTATGGGATTGATTATTGGATAATCTTTAATCTTCAAGGAAACCTTTTTTATTTATCTAAATATAATTTGTATTTGATGTACATCTAACAGATATTATGATATATATCAAACGGTAGTGATGATATATATCAAAGCATTATTTTGATGTATATCAAAATAAAAATATAACCTGAATAATTGGAAAATCTTATTAGAAAAAATAAAAATCTTACAATAAGACATTTACATATTTAGACAGGCAAAACTTTTCCATCTTTCAGGAAATAGTGTTGTTCGCTTTCGGGGCAGATTGCTTCGCCTTGTTCATTGAATACAAGTTTATGACCATATTCACTTACCCAACCAGTCTGCTGGGCTGGATTCCCGGTAACTAACGCATAAGGAGGGACATCTTTGGTTATTACCGCTCCCGCGCCAACCATAGCAAAGGCACCAATTGTATTCCCACATACAATGGTAGCATTTGCACCTATTGTTGCCCCATGTTTCACAAGTGTGGTGCAAAATTCGTCTTTTCGGTTGATAAAGCTGCGCGGATTAATCACATTGGTAAAAACGCATGACGGACCAAGAAACACATCGTCTTCACAAATCACTCCGGTATAAACAGATACGTTATTCTGTACTTTCACGTTATTGCCAAGCACCACTTGCGGAGAAATCACCACATTCTGACCAATATTACAGTTATTGCCAACCGTGCAACCCGTCATCAGATGAGAAAAATGCCAGATCTTTGTTCCCTCACCTATCTGGCAATCAGGATCAATCACCGCTGTTTCATGAACAAAATAGTTTTCCCTACTGTTCTGCATATTCCCGTATTTTTTCAATAATATATGTTTGCACCTCTTCAGTCAGTTCCGTGTGCATAGGCAGTGAAAGGACCTGTTGGCAAAGCTCTTTCGAAGCTGTCAGTTCCTCACCTTTACGTGCAATATCCCTGAAAGCATTCTGTTGTTGCAGTGGGCGAGGATAATAAATCATACTGGGTATACCATATTCACTAAGATAATGTTTTAGTTCATCTCGTCTGCCATCGATTACTTTCACTGTAAACTGATGGTAAACATGAGAGGAATAAGGCATCTTTCGGGGCAACACAATTGATTCCAAGCCAGACAAGCCATCATAATAGCGCTTTGCAGCCACTTGTCTTTGGTGAATATAATCGTTCAGATGGTGAAGTTTCACATTTAATATAGCAGCCTGAATGGCATCCAACCTGGAGTTACAGCCAATCACATCGTGAACATATTTTTTAGACTGACCGTGGCAGGCAATCATCTTGGCACGGAAAGCAAGATCGTCATTATTCGTCATCAATGCTCCGCCGTCTCCCATGCAGCCAAGATTTTTAGTAGGGAAAAAAGAGGTACAACCAAAGTGTCCCATTGTACCAGTCTGCTGCTCTCTTCCATCAGAAAAAGAATAAATAGCCCCAATAGATTGCGCATTATCCTCCACCACAAACAAATCATTTGCTTCTGCCAATTGAAGTATCTCCTCCATCGGGCAGCTTTGTCCAAACAGATGAACAGCAATAATCGCTCTTGTTTTAGGAGTAATTGCTTTTTGAATGTGGGCAGCCGTCACATTGAAAGAATCATAATCCACATCCACCATTACGGGAACCAATCCCAACAAGGCAATAACCTCTGCAGAAGCTATATAAGTAAAGGCCGGAACAATCACTTCGTCTCCAGGATGGAGCCCCAATGCCATTAATGCTATTTGAAGAGCATCCGTGCCATTGGCAACGGGAATCACATGACGTGCTCCCGTATAGTTTTCAAGATTGGCTGCAAATTCCCCCACCGGCAGACCATTAATATAAACAGAGGAATCTATTACACTCTGAATAGCATTATCAATCTCCGGCTTTATTTTCAGGTACTGACCTTTGAGGTCTACCATGAGAATTTGCGAGTCAGGGTCTATCATTTGTTTCCATACATCTTTTGGTAGTATTTCTGGTAATCACCACTAGTAACTTCTTCTACCCATTCCTGATTTTCCAGATACCACTTTATTGTTTTTACAATACCAACTTCGAACTTTGTCTCCGGATACCAACCCAGTTCTTTGGTTATTTTAGTAGGATCAATAGCATATCGCTGATCGTGACCAAGGCGGTCTTTCACAAACGTAATCAAAGATTCATTTATCCAATCAACAAAAATTTCACCCTTCTCATCACGTTCCTTTTTCTTCAGCACTTCCTTATAAGCAGGATTCTCTGTCATCATCTGATGAATAGTAGAAATGGTCAGCTTCACAATCTCAATATTCTGTTTCTCATTGTGTCCGCCTACATTGTAAACCTCTCCAACTCTACCTTCACGCACCACAAGATCAATTGCTTTGCAGTGATCTTCCACATACAACCAGTCACGCACATTCTTTCCATCACCATAAACAGGTAAGTGCTTACCTTCAAGGATGTTCTTTATAATCAGCGGAATAAGTTTTTCGGGAAAGTGAAAAGGGCCGTAGTTATTTGAACATCTTGTAATACTTACCGGCATTTTATATGTGTCAAAATAAGCCATCACAAACATATCTGCACTTGTCTTTGATGCACTGTAAGGACTATGAGGACAAAGAGGAGTTGTTTCGTGGAAGAAACCTTCTGCACCCAGGCTACCGTAAACTTCATCTGTAGAAACCTGATGAAAACGTATGCCTTCTCGCCATGTAGGATAACCCTGTTCGTCTTTACCAGTAACCCAGCTGCGACGGGCAGCATCCAGTAAGTTTTGAGTTCCAAGGATATTGGTCATCAGGAATAATTGTGGGTTTTCAATACTTCTGTCCACGTGACTCTCAGCAGCAAAGTTCACCACATAATCAAACTGATATTGTGCGAATAGCTTATCAGCCAGTTCACGATCACAAATATCTCCTTTCACAAACTCACAACGAGTGTGATCAATATCTTCAGCAATAGTACCCAGATTTCCCGCATAGGTTAATAAATCGAGTACTACAACCTTTATATCATTATGCTTTGCAAGAATATATTTCAGATAGTTAGCTCCGATAAATCCGGCAGCTCCTGTCACTAAATAAGTTTTCATATATTTATTATTTTATTTTCGACAATTCAAGCAAGTATTTGCCATACTCTGTTTTTGATAACTGGTTTCCCAATTTATGCAATTGTTCAGTAGAGATCCAGCCATTGCGCCAGGCAATCTCTTCAATGCAGCTTACATAAAAGCCCTGACGGTTCTGAATGGTTGCCACAAAGTTGGATGCTTCCAGCAAACTGTCGCAGTTACCGGTATCCAGCCATGCAAATCCACGTCCAAATAGTTCCACCTTTAAAGATCCTTCTTCCAGATATAACTTATTCAAGTCGGTTATCTCATATTCTCCGCGAGCAGAAGGTTGTAAGTTGGCCGCTTTTTCTGTAACAGTTGCATCAAAAAAGTAAAGACCAGGCACTGCATAATTACTCTTCGGATGTTCCGGTTTCTCTTCCAGTGAGATAACATCTCCATTTTCATCGAATTCTACCACACCATAAGCACGAGGGTCTTTTACATAATAACCAAAAACGCAGGCCCCACTTTGAATGCTTGCCGCACGTTTCAACATGGATGAAAAGTTCTGTCCGTAGAACATGTTATCACCAAGAATAAGGCACCCCGGTTCTCCGTTCAGGAACTCGGCACCAAGAACAAAAGCTTGCGCCAGTCCATTAGGTTTCTCCTGTATTTTATATTGAAAGTTCATGCCAAGATCCTCACCTGTACCCAATAAATCTTTAAACATGGGAAGATCCCGAGGAGTAGAGATAATCAAAACTTCCCGTATTCCGGCCAACATCAATGTAGACAGTGGGTAATAAATCATCGGTTTATCATACACCGGCATGATTTGTTTTGAAATAGCTTTGGAAAGCGGATATAAACGAGTAGCGCTTCCTCCGGCAAGAATTATTCCTTTCATAGATTGTTTTATTTGTTATAACATGCAAATTACGGAAAGTTTTTTGACATAGCAAAATAAATAAAAGGAAGATAAGACTGATTCTATGAAATTCTTATGTATTATAACAAATAGCAAAGTTCTATAATACAATACAATGAATTATATAAATCAGATTTATTACATATAAAACAAAATAACTATCCGGCAAGTTCAATCACTTCCAGGTCTTTAAACTCCCCATTATCTATCACAAAGCGGATCATGGTTCTCACCTTATGAAAGCCATAGATGCCTGCTGCCCCGGGATTAATATGGAGCATGCCAAGAGTTTTATCATACTTCACTTTAAGGATATGAGAATGTCCGCTGATAAACAACTTTGGAGGATGAACCAGAACACTTCCCCGGATAGAAGAATCGTAATTCCCGGGGTAACCACCGATATGCTTCATCAGAATTTCAGTTCCCTCGATAGTAAAACGATTTACCTGCGGATACATCTTACGAATATCCTGACCATCAATATTTCCATACACAGCACGAAGCGGGCGGAAAGCCGCTAATTTCTCTGCAACTTCCACTGATCCTATATCTCCCACGTGCCAGATTTCATCACAATTTTCAAAATATTTCAAGTACTTCTCATCCCAATATCCGTGTGTATCTGACAACAATCCAATTCTTACCATTTTTTTGCACTTTATATCTGCAAATATACTATATTTACCGCAAAATCGCTTTAATGGAACATCTTTATCAATATTTTAAACGAGATATTAGCTGGTTATCGTTTAATTATCGTGTCCTTCTTGAGGCCGATGATGATAATCTTCCGCTCTATGAGCGCATCAATTTTATTGCTATTTATTCTTCTAACCTGGAAGAGTTCTATAAAATAAGGGTGGCAGATCATAAAGCAAATGTTTCAGGAGCCAGAACTGATGAGGAATCCATACAAGCATCTCAACAAATTCTGGAAGATATAAATACTGAGGTTAATAAACAGTTGGAAGAAAGAGTACGTATTTATGAGCAAAAAATTCTTCCTGCACTGCGACAGAACAATGTTATTTTCTATCAAAGCAAAGAAGTGGAACCTTTTCATCAGGAGTTCATCCGTAACTTCTTTAACGAAGAAGTATTTCCTTTCCTGCAACCAGTACTGATATCCAAAGGTGAAATTGTTTCTTTCCTGAGAGATAACAGGTTATATCTTGCCGTCCGTTTATTTAAACAGAACTGCGCTGCCGACGATCCTTCACACGCAAGGTATTTCGTACTAAAAATGCCATATAGTAAGGTTTCCCGTTTTATTGAATTGCCTCAGCACGAAGGAAATTACTACCTGATGTATATTGAAGATATCATCAAAGCGAATATTGGTTCCATCTTTCCCGGCTATGAAGTGGACAGTTGTTATTGCATCAAGATTTCCCGAGACGCCGATATTCTTATAGACGACACCACAAGCGGAAACATTGTGGAACAGGTAAAAAAGAAAGTAAAGAAGCGCAAAATCGGAGCAGTGTGCCGTTTTGTTTATGACAGACAAATGCCCAAAGATTTTCTGGAATGTCTGATAGACGCTTTTCATATCAACAGGAATGAACTGGTATTGGGAGACAGCCATTTAAATCTTGAAGATTTAATTAAGCTGCCTAACCCTAACAAACTTCTGAGGATAAATGAAAAGCCTCAGCCCATGAGATTGAATTACCTGAACAAACACTCATCCATCTTCCAATACGTGAAGAAAAAGGATTTGCTGATTCACTTTCCATACCATTCTTTTGAACATTTTATTCACTTCCTTTACGAAGCCACGCATGATCCGTTGACCAAAGAGATTATGGTTACTCAATACCGGGTAGCAGAAAACTCGGCCGTAATTAATACGCTGATCAGCGCTGCCCAGAACGGGAAAAAGGTGACTGTATTTGTGGAACTGAAAGCTCGCTTTGATGAAGAGAATAATCTTGAAACGGCAGAAATGATGCAGAATGCCGGCATTAATATCATCTACAGCATTCCCGGCCTCAAGGTACATGCCAAAGTGGCTTTGGTACTTAGAGGGGGTGAAAATAATGCGTGCAGTTATGCTTATGTGAGCACCGGCAACTTTAATGAAAAAACAGCAAAGGTCTACTCTGATACTGGCTTATTCACTTCAAACAAGGAGATAATAGAAGATCTGCACACCTTGTTTCTTATACTTGAAAAGAAGGTGGAACATCCTCAGTTCAAACAACTTCTGGTTGCCCGGTTTAATCTGATTCCGGAGCTGACAAAACTTATTAATCGTGAGATAGAGCTGGCAGAACAGGGTAAAGGGGGCAGAATTATTCTTAAAATGAATGCTTTGCAAGATCAGACTATGATTGATGAACTTTATCGGGCCTCCGAACATGGAGTTAAAATTGAGCTGATTGTGAGAGGCATCTGCTGTTTGATTCCAGACCAGCCCTACAGCAAAAATATCCACATTACACGTATTGTGGACAGCTTCCTTGAACATGCCCGTATATGGTATTTCAATAATGGGGGGAATCCCAAAGTATTTATTGGCTCTCCCGACTGGATGCGCCGTAACCTTTACCACCGAATAGAAGCTGTGACTCCAATTCTTAATGATGGGTTGAAACAAGAAATTATTGATATACTGACTATTCAGCTAAAAGACAATCAGAAAGCCTGTTTTGTTGATTCAAATCTACGTAATTGCTTTAAATATAACCCGGCAGAACCATCAACAAGAGCACAATATGCCATCTACAATTTTCTGAAAGACAAAAATTTACTACCTTTGCGCCCTAATTAGCAAAAACAAGAATGATTTCAGTAGACGGATTAACAGTTGAGTTCGGGGGAACCACCCTTTTCAAAGATATTTCTTTTGTGGTAAATGAAAAAGACCGTATTGCCCTTATGGGGAAAAACGGTGCGGGTAAAAGTACATTATTAAAGATTTTTGCAGGTGTGCGTCAACCCACCCAAGGAAAGATATCCGCTCCGAAAGAAGCTATGATAGGTTATCTGCCACAGCATTTGATGACCGAAGACGGACGCACTGTTTTTGAAGAGACAGCTCAGGCTTTTGCTCTGGTTCATGAAATGGAAGCTGAAATGGCTAGACTTAACAAGGAACTGGAGACAAGAACGGACTACGAAAGCGACAGCTATATGGAACTCATTGAAAGCGTATCTGCTTTAAGCGAGAAGTTCTATTCAATAGAGGAAACCAATTACGAGGCAGATGTGGAAAAAGCACTGTTAGGACTGGGATTTACCCGTGAAGACTTTAACCGTCAGACAAGCGACTTCAGCGGTGGATGGCGCATGCGTATTGAGCTAGCCAAACTATTATTGCAAAACCCCGATGTTCTGTTACTCGATGAGCCTACCAATCACCTCGACATTGAATCTATTCAGTGGCTCGAAGATTTTCTTATCAACAGTGCCAAAGCGGTAATACTTATTAGTCACGACCGTAAATTTGTGGATAACATCACCACCCGCACCATTGAGTTAACAATGGGGCACATCTACGACTATAAAGTAAACTATTCCAAATACCTGCAACTTCGCCTGGAAAGGCGCGAGCAGCAGCAGAGAGCGTTTGAAAATCAACAAAAGATGATTGCTGAGACGCAGGAATTCATTGACCGTTTTAAAGGAACTTATTCAAAAACCAACCAGGTACAAAGTAGAGTGAAGATGCTCGAGAAGATGGAAATAATGGAAGTGGACGATGAAGATACATCTGCTCTTCGTTTAAAATTTCCTCCTTCTCCCCGCTCAGGCACTTATCCGGTAGTAATGGATGGTGTGGGCAAAACGTATGGCGAAAAGCTTATATTCAGCAATGCCAACCTCACTATTGAGCGTGGCGATAAAGTGGCTTTTGTTGGAAAGAACGGTGAAGGTAAATCTACCTTGGTGAAATGTATCATGAAAGAGATTGAGCATACCGGCACTCTTACTTTAGGACACAACGTACAGATAGGTTATTTTGCACAGAATCAGGCTTCACTTCTGGATGAAAATCTAACCGTTTTCCAAACCATTGACGATGTGGCTGTAGGAGAAATCCGTAATAAGATACGCGATTTGCTGGGAGCTTTCATGTTTGGCGGCGAAGAATCCACAAAGAAAGTAAAGGTGCTGTCGGGTGGAGAGCGTACGCGTCTTGCAATGATTAAACTATTGTTGCAACCGGTTAACCTTCTTATCCTCGATGAGCCTACCAACCACCTCGATCTCAAGACAAAAGACATTCTAAAGTCTGCTTTAAAAGATTTCGACGGAACACTTATTGTGGTATCTCACGACCGTGACTTCCTGGATGGATTAGTTACCAAGGTTTATGAGTTTGGAAATAAGAAAGTAACCGAACATCTCTGCGGCATTTATGAATTCCTTGAAAAGAAAAAGATGGATTCATTGAGCGAGTTGGAACGAAAGAAATAAAAGTATGGTTGCCCAAACTGAATTCTCATTAAAAGCAAAACAAAGAGGTTTTCACCTGATTACTCAGGAAATCATAAGGAACTTGCCGGAATTGCCAAAGATCGGCTTGCTCCATTTGTTTATCAAACATAGCTCAGCCGCATTGAGCATCAATGAGAATGCCGATCCTGATGTACGAATTGACATGGAAGCTATCTTCAATCACCTCATCAAGGAGCGTGAGCCTTATTACGAACACACCCTTGAAGGAACTGATGATATGCCTGCTCATGCCAAGTCGGTCATTGTTGGATCAAGTATTACAATTCCCATCACAAAGGGATACCTGGACCTGGGAACCTGGCAAGGAATCTATCTTTGTGAGTTCCGCAATTATGGTGGGGAAAGAAAGATTGTAGCTACCGTAATGGGGTAAATTGCCCACCTTGGGAAATCCATTGGTGAATACTTTCCATTTATTGGAGTATGCTTTTGCATTTATTGGTAAATGGCCAAAAATCATTGGCGAATAAAACCGTTCAAACCTTTTTTGTTAACTATCTGTTTATATGAACTTTGGAGAGTGAGTGTTGCATTTTCTTTCACTTTACCCCCAATTTTAAGGGCTACCCTAATGCTTTCGAGTCATTTATTACAATTCGGCGCACTCCTGCCCAGATAAAAAGTTATCTATTTTATATGCTGCTAAAGCAAAATTTCGTATCAAGGAATGGTTAAAATGTGTTATTATGGCACGAAAAAAGTGAGGGTAGACACATTTCGTGATAGTTCCGTGACAGTTCAAAGTTCTACCCTAACGGCATACCAAACTATTAATCAGCAAGTTAAATCAAAAAGTTAGGGAGTGAGGGATGAAATCGTTTTTTCGCTGAAAACTTTAAAAACGTTCAATTCTATACGTAAATCATCTTCTTGGTCATTCCACCATCAATCACCAGATTCTGCCCGTTAATAAAGTTATTATCCTGATCACATAAGAAAAGACATGCCCGTGCAATATCGTCTGGTTTCCCTACTCTACCGGAAGGATGCTGTTCATGATCAGCTACTGTAAGTGAATCATAATCCTTTGTCTGTATCCATCCGGGACTAATGCAGTTAACTGTAATATGAAACTCGGATAAAGAGAGTGCCAACGCATGAGTTAAAGAAACAATACCTCCTTTTGAAGCAGCATAACCTTCACTGCCCGGTTCACTCATCAAATAACGAGTAGAGGACATATTTATGATTCGACCATAAGAAGGCAACACCTCCATTTTAGAACGGTGCAAAGCCCATAATCTGGCAGTTATAAAAGCAGGACGAAGGTTGGTTGCAATAATTCGGTCGAACTGTTCAACAGTCATTTCCGTCAAAGGAGAGAATCCACCAATACCCACATTATTTATCAAGATATCAATATCTCCCCAATCGGCAAATAGTTGCTCCATAATTTCAGTCAAAGCAGTTTCATCAGTTACATCTGCTTTAAAGAATAAACAGTTTTCTGATAACAGAAAAGAAGAATCCGGCTCACAAGCATCACAAAAAGCCACCTTGGCTCCCGCAGCCACAAAAGCTTCTACAACACCTCTACCAATTCCCTGAGAGCCACCGGTTACAAATACTCGTTTATTTGACATTGTTTTCACAAGATATTTTTTATTGTTAGTGAACCAATCTATAATTAACTGAATTCAGAGAAAAAAGTTCTATGAAAGAGTTATAAACAACGCACCTCTTCTGGCAAATAACCACTGCGGATTCTCCATTCCTGAGGATAGAGATTATTTGCCCGGTTACCTATATTCTTCACAAATCCCAGTGGAATATTTTTGTACTCCAGCAACACATATCCGCGTGGAGCAGATATATCTAAAGTGATGGCTTCTTTTCGTAAATAGGAGATTGCCTGTTCATAACTTAGTTCATAAGTTGAAAACTGACTAGTATTCAATTCGTTACTCATAGCCAGAGATTGGTGAGGAAGCAAATCTTTTCCTTTCACTTCGCCTATAATAATGCCCGAATGAACCACTTTGAGCTGTTGATACAAAGTATTGACCAACTCTTTATGAGTCTTTTTGCAAGCAATAATAAAATCACCTCTTCTTTCCAAATCAAAATCCTCGGGATGTTGCAACCATTGTTTGGCCTGCAAAGGAATTTCCAACGGTTTTTCTTTTTTATTCTTTTTGGAAGATTTAATCCGCAGATTTTCAATATCCTCCTCTCCCATTTTACGCAATGCTGCAAGGAAAAACCCCTCTCCTTTTGTCTTGTGAGGAAGGAATCTGTAAACTGGAGTGTCCGTCCCCGCAAGGTTACCGGTAATTCCCCATTCCTGGGGAACATCCACAGAAAGAGACTCTGCTCCCAGTTCATTCTTTATCCATTCAATATTCTCTTCATCTTCTTTCAGATTATATGTACAGGTACTGTAAATGAGAATACCTCCAAGCTTAAGGCTAGGCCATATATCTGCAATAATGCGACGCTGACGTTGATAGCAGATCGTTACGTTTTCCGGGCTCCATTCCTCTATTGCACCAGGATCTTTGCGAAACATGCCCTCTCCCGAGCATGGGACATCAGTGAGAATCAAATCGAAAAGAGATCCTAAAGAAGAGAAGTCCGCCGGGTCATTATTGGTTACGGCAACATCAGGTTGTCCCCACTTAATAAGGTTTTCGGCAAGAATTTGTGAACGGTTACGAATTACTTCATTGGCTACCAAAAAACTACCATCGGGAAGTAAGCTTCTAACATGGGTGGATTTACCTCCTGGAGCAGCACAAAGATCGAGAGCTACAGTGGGTTCTGTTATATATTTGCTCACCACTTGTTCCACAAACATGGAAGAAGCTTCCTGCACATAGTAACACCCTGCATGAAACAACGGATCAAAAGTAAACGTGAGGCGCTTGTTCAGATAGAATCCCGTAGAACACCAAGGCACTTTGATGGTTTCTTCATGAGAAAAAGATTTCGTCTCATTCATACGAATGCTTACAGGAGATTCTTCCTGCAACGCACATTCCAATCTAGCATATTCTTCTTCGCCCAAAAGCGCCTGATTTTGATTTATAAAGGGAATAGGTAACTTCATCTGATCATATTTATGATGCAAATATACTTATTCTCAACTTTTTTTGAGGAAAAATAAAAAATAATTCGTCTATTTGCAACTTTACGGGTATATCAATCCGTCTAACAAATGAAGCGTTAAACAATTAAGACTTATGAATATGAAACAATTTATGATTGCATTCATGATGATGCTGGCAATTAGCACCACAATGATGGGTCAAGCCTCACCAAAGAAGGCCGCACTTACAAAAGAAAAAGCAGGGACAACCCTTACAGTGGAAAGCTCACCTTCCGATTCTGCAGCTGTAGATTCGTTGTCAGATTCTGAGAATATTTCAGCAGAAGACAATGGTGAATTAAAATCTTTAAAAACTGAGTTACACGGATTACCTTTTGAAGATTCCGCAGGATTACTTATACCTCTTGCAGCAATTATTTTTGGATGTGCAGTCCCAGTACTAATCATCTTCTTTATCTTCTGGTACAGACATAAAGACAAGCAAGCTCAATTTCGCTTAGCAGAAAAAGCACTGGAAAATGGGAAAGACATCCCCGAAGGACTATTCAAGGAAGCTCAGGAGCCTGCAAACATTTATGCAAGAGGAGTGAAAAACGCTTTCCTTGGCCTAGGTTTAGGAATCTTTCTCTGGGCACTGACCGGTGAATTCGGGCTTGGATGTATTGGCTTTATGGTTATGTTTATGGGCATCGGACAAATTGTGATCCATTACACCCAGAAGCCTTCTGACAAAAATAAATTGGAAGATAAGTCGGACGAAGAATGAGCCAGCTCAACGACATATCGTTAGTCGCACAGGTCGTGGTGTTAAAAAATACCAGGGCCTTTGACGAGCTGGTTAAGAAATACCAATCGGCCATCCGAAGGTTCTTTCTTAATCAGACACTCGGCGACAGCGAATTGAGTGACGACCTGGCCCAGGAAACATTTATTAAAGCCTACACAAATATTGCCAGCTTTAAAAATCTGTCGAACTTTTCAACATGGCTTTACCGTATTGCATATAATGTCTTTTTTGATTATATTCGCAGCCGTAAAGAAACATCTGAAATTGATGCGAGAGAGGTGGATGCCATACACAATTCCGAGCAGGAAAATATTGGGCAAAAGATGGATATATATCAGTCACTCAAGACGCTAAAAGAAGTGGAACGAACCTGCGTCACATTATTCTACATGGAAGATGTGAGCATTGAAAAGATAGCGGGAATTATAGGATGCCCCACGGGAACAGTAAAATCACATTTATCCCGGGGCAAAGAGAAATTAGCTACTTACTTAAAACATAACGGTTATGACAGAAATTGATGATAAAATGATCAACCAATTCTTCCAGGCAGAAAAGGAAGAGATTAAGGACAATGGTTTCTCACGCCGTGTAATGCGCAATTTGCCTGACCGGGGAGAAAAGCTTTCAAAAATATGGGCAGCGTTTTGTACAGCCATAGGAATTGTATTATTCTTTTTATTCAATGGTCTGGAAGCTATACTAAACATTTTGCGGGAAGCATTCAATGGAGCCATGCAAAGCGGAATAGCGCATTTAGATATAAAATCATTACTCCTGATAGTTCTGGTTTTTATAGGCTTAGGAGTAAAAAAAGTTTGCCAGATAGCATAAGTATTTTATAAAAAATTACACTAATATTCATTTTTTTTATATATTTGCAGTGCACATATGGCTAATGACTATGAATATTTCACTGCAACGCATAAAAAACATCTTTTTTATTTGCATTTTATGGTTAACAATAGGCAGCTGTCATACACGCAGCAGTGAAACGATTGTTGATCAATATTCTTTTGTCGATTCATTAATAGACTATTATAAAAACATATCAGTTCAGCACCCGGATATTGCAAAACACAAACTGTTAGAAATCAGGCAAATAGCAGATGACAGCATTCAATATTATAAGCTTACACAGTTCATTAGTTATGCAGATTTCAATAATAACCAAATTGATTCTGCATTTTTACTAAACAATAAAGTAATCCAATTTTGCAATAAAAATCCACATAACATTACTAGATTAGCTGAATTAAAGACATACGCATATTTTCACAGAAGTAACTTTTTTCAGATTAAAGGTAAACTCGACTCTGCCATTTTTTATCTAAAACAGGCTCATTTTACAGTTTATCACACAAAAGGACATAAAGAATTAGCCAACATCTACATCTATTTAGCTTATGATTATTCTCTTCTGGGAAATTACACAATGGCTAATTTCTTCTATAAGAAAGCAAAATCCACAGCTGACACACAACACTTAAACAAAGAAGTTTACTCATCCATATATACAGGACTCGCAAAAGTTTATTTAGGCCTGAATAATTTAAAAATGACTGATTATTATTTAAATCAGGCAGAAAAAAATTATAAAAGCATGTCGCCTTACAAACAATATGTCTTTGCAAGCATAAAAGGCAACTATTACTATACAATTAAAGACTACAGAAAAGCACTTGGATGGTATATCAAAGCTAATGCAATAACTAATTCATTTAAGCTAAACACTTACAAAGGCATCGCAAAATGTAACATGGGAGAGATCTATCTTTTACTAAATCAAACTGATTCTGCAAAATATTATTTAGACAAAGCAAATGTGTGTCTTTCCAAAGGCAGTTTTGACGAGAACAAATCTTTCTATATAAATTGTCTTTATGCGGAACTGGCATTACAAAAGAACGATTTAAGGAAAGCTCAGATATTGTTATTCAAGAATTATGATCTTTCCAAAATAAACAATCAAAACATTTATCTTTATAACAAAAGGCTAGAATCATATTACGAAAGAATAAATGATTTTCATAATGCATATTTATATAGAAGAAGAGCTGATATTCAGAATGATTCTCTTTTTAAGAAAACTATTTCAAATGCTATTTTAGAAATAGACACACGTTATAGCCAGGACACTTCACTTTTAAAACATGATATTATCATTTCAGAGAGTAAATCTGAAGTGCAAAAAATGGGGTTTATAAGCATCTTCTCTTTATTACTATTTATAATAAGCATCACTATATTTATTTATTATACACGAAAAAAAAGAAATTTAAAACGTGTAAAACTGATAACAACTATAACTAGGTTACGCATGGAAAATGTCCGTAACCGAATATGCCCGCATGTTCTATATAACATGTTAAATGCAGTGATGCCTGTTGTAAAACAAGACGACAACCGCATTCATCTGTTTAGACTAATAATTCAGTCGTTACGTAGCAACCTTGTTGCTTCTGAAAAAATAGCAGTAGCGCTTGAAGAAGAAATAGAATTTGTGAAAAACTACATTGAATTCCGAAAAAAAACCAATAATACACCAATTGAAGTAAATTGGTGTATTTCTCCGGATGTAACATTAGAAACACAAATAATATCAATGGTTATACAGATACCTGTTGAAAACTCCATTAAATACGCTTTCGAGGAAGAACAGAAAGATGCGCATATAGACATCAATATTTCAACCGATAAACAATTTCTTTATATAACCATTGAAGATAACGGAGCGGGATATAATCCAGGCAATCATACTGGGGATAAGAACAGTACCGGATTTGGATTAAAAGTTATATTCCAAACAATAGAATTACTTAATCAGACAAAGAACCAGGAAAAAATGTATTTCAATATTGAGAACCTTAAAAACCTATCATCAGATTTACATGGAACTAAAGCCATGATTATAATTCCATTAAAATATAATTTTGAACTATGAAAACACCAATAACTACAATTATAGTAGATGACGAAAGTAATTCGATAGCGAAACTTAGCAACGACTTGGCCAATTACCCTGAAATAAAGGTTATTGAAACAACAACATCAGTAGAAAAAGCAAAAAAAATTATTGTGCAACATCAGCCGGATCTACTTTTTTTAGACATCGAAATGCCTAAAATGAATGGGATTGAATTATTACACGAAATCCGTACTTTAGTCCACTCGGACATGTATGTTGTTTTTTATAGTGCTTTCGACAAATATGTGCTCGAAGCATTACGGTCATCTGCTTTTGATTACTTAATAAAGCCATATCAACCAGAAGAGCTTTCAAATATTATTAAACGTATCAAGGAGCAACCTGAAAAAGGAAGAATTAACGTAGAACAGTCTATACGCCGTTTGCTGACTAATGATCGCAAGTTTGCTCTTCAGGCTATTTCAGGACTTCTTCTATTAAGAGCCAGTGAGGTTCTTTGTTTTCAATATATTGATAATATGCGGAGTTGGCAAATAACAATGACAGATTTCTCTGTTCATAAACTTAGAACAGGAATCATTGCAAAAGATTTACTCGCTTTTAGTCCTTCATTCATGCAAATTAATCAGGAGTGCATCCTTAATACCGATTACATTTCATCTATAGAGAATAAAACATTAAAATGTATCTTATACCCTCCTTTTTGTGATTTCAATATTTGTGCATCAAGAAGATATTATTCAAAGTTAAAAGAACAATTAGATATTCTTTAGGTACCTTCTATCAGTAATAGTAGGCTTTTAGATTTATTCATTGCTGATCTATTAGTATTCGCTTATCGGGTCAATAAACAATATCCGCTTTTCATGAATAGATAAAGCTGAATATTTTTCTATAGGAATTGCATTTGATAATCTGTCACTTCTATTTTTTAATTATTATATTTGTTCCACACAAATAAAACAATCATGAATAATAAGTATGTTATAAATATTGGCCGTCAGTTAGGAAGCGGAGGAAGGGAGATTGGAGCAAAACTTGCCGCACAGCTTGATATTTCTTTTTATGATAAAGAATTGATAAATATTGCTTCACAAGAAAGCGGTCTTTGCAAAGAGTTCTTTGAGAAAGCAGACGAGAAAGCATCACGAAGTACTATTGGCTTATTTGGAATGCGTTTTCCATTTATCAACGATGGGACTATACCTAACAACAATTGTTTAAGCAACGACGCATTATTCAAAATACAAAGTGATGCTATCCGTAAATTAGCCGAAGAAGAGTCATGTCTCTTTGTTGGAAGATGCGCAGATTACATTCTACGGGACAATCCCCACTGCGTTAATATATTTATTTCCGCATCAAAAGAAGACCGTATAAAACGTCTTTGTCTGAAAATGGGTATTGATGCTGAGAAAGCAGAAGGTCTGATGGATAAAACAGACCGGGAACGTGCTTCTTATTACAATTACTATAGTTATAAAATTTGGGGAGCGGCTTCTACTTATCATCTGTGCATTGATTCATCAGCACTTGGAATTGATGAAACTGTGGAATTTATAAAATTATTTATCCGGAAAAAGCTCGGATTATAATTTAAAAGAGAAATAAAAAAGCGTTCAAATGGCCTTTAAAGATCATTTGAACGCTTTTTATATATTCAGATAATTGTCTACATCAACAGAAGTATAATTAACTGTGCTGTCAACACACGTAAAAACATTGTTAACGGATAAACAGTAGAGTATCCAACAGCCGGTGCATCACTACCAGTTGATTGAGTTGCATAAGCCAATGCGGGAGGATCAGTATTACTTCCTGCAATAAGTCCCATCAACATAAAATAATTGATCTTGAAATATCCGCGTCCTACCAATCCAACAATAATCAATGGGATGAAGGTTATGAGGAATCCACAGCCAACCCACAATAAGCCATCACCCTGAACTACTGTTTCAAAAAACTTACCTCCGGCCTCAATTCCTACACTTGCAAGGAAAAGAAGAAGTCCTACTTCACGCAACATCAAGTTAGCACTTTGAGTGGTAAAAGTAACTAAATTTAATTTATATCCAAACCGGCCAATCAGAATAGAAATAACTAATGGACCACCAGCTAATCCAAGTTTCACTGGAGTAGGTATTCCTGGAAAAGCAAAAGGAAGACTCCCAAAAAGAATACCAACAAAGATACCAACAAAAATTGTCAGAATATTAGGTTCATTAAGACGTTTCATTGAATTACCCATTTCAGTAGCTACATTTTCTATGGCATCCTGACTTCCCACAGCTGTAACGCGGTCTCCCACTTGAAGCACAAGGTTAGGGTTGGCAAAAAGATCTACGCCCGAACGATTTACACGAGTAATGTTCACTCCAGATAGATTAGGAAGTTTCAATTGTCCCAGTTTCTTTCCATTCATCTCAGATTTTGTAACCAGAATCCTACGAGATACTAAAGGAGAATTTGGTTCTTCCCAATCCACCGTGACTTCCTTGCCTATAAAAGCAGAGACAGCCTCAGCGTCAGCTTCTGAGCAAACTACAAAGATTTGATCTCCTTTATTAAGAATAGTATCAGGATTTGAAATAGAAACTTTTCCTTCTTTACGAATGCGTGATACTACGAAAGGACGTCCGGCAAGATTCATTACATAAGATATTTCCTTACCAAAAATCGCCTCGTTATGAACTTCAAGATGTACTATATGAGGTTTATTCTGACTATCGTCTGTCACTGAATTCCAATCTTCCTCTTCTACTTTAGAATTAATGCGGAAGATTACACGTACCAGAATCATAGCTCCGATGATGCCTATTACTCCAAGTGGATAAGCAACTGCATATCCTAATGCTATTTGAGGCACATTTTGAATAACTCCTGCCGTATGCAATTGATTAATAGCTTCCTGAGCAGCACCGAGTCCGGGAGTATTAGTTACCGCACCGGAAAGAATACCCACCATCATAGGAAGCTCAACCCTACCGTTAAGGGCATAATAAAGAACTAACGCAACTGTAATGTTAAGAGCTACAATTCCAAAGGCCAGTAAATTCATTGTCATTCCACCTTTCTTAAAGGAAGAAAAGAAAGAAGGTCCAACCTGTAGTCCTATACAGAATACGAATAAAATTAATCCGAACTCGCGAATAAAATGAAGAATGTTAACGTTACCGGTAAAGCCGAAATGCCCCATAAGAATTCCGGCAAACAAAACAAATGTAACACCTAAAGAAACTCCGAAGATTTTTATCTTCCCTAACAAGACTCCGAGAACAATCACAAATGCGTATAGCATAACAATGTGAGCAACTGATTCTGGGTCTGTTAACAATGTTTGTAACCAATCCATAGTATAAAGTATCAAAATTTAAATTAACGCAAAGATAATTATTCTATCCCTTCAGATCAAATAATTCAGTCTCTGTTTTTTTTATAAAATTATTAATTGAACAACTAAAAAAGCTGCGATCTTGAAATTTCCACAAAAAATGTATCCTATTATAAGTAAATAAGTATCTTTGCAAGTCACATTTAGACAATTAGAATATTAATAATACATTTTTAATCTTGTAAATTAATACAATAAACTATGGCAGATAGTAGAGAGAAACTCTTTTCGGATTTTTCCCCTGTTGGCACAGGCCAGTGGATGGAAAAAGTAACAGCCGACCTTAAAGGGGCTGACTTCGAAAAGAAACTCGTTTGGAAAACAAACGAAGGATTTAAAGTTAAACCATTCTACAGAATGGAAGATTTGGAGGGACTGAAAACGACCGACAATTTACCTGGGGAATTCCCTTACCTTCGGGGAACAAAGAAAGACAACGTATGGCTTGTTCGCCAGAACATTCTTGCCGATTGTCCAAAAACAGCCAATGCTAAAGCATTAGACATTCTCAACAAAGGCATTGATTCTCTTGAATTTTCTATCAAAGGAGAAGATGTTAGTGCTGAATTTATCGAAACATTACTCAATGACATCTGTGCAGAATGTGTTGAACTAAACTTCTCAACTTGTCAAAGTAATGTAGTAGAACTAGCCCAACTGTTAGTTGCATATTTTGGGAAGAAGAGCTATGATGTAACAAAATTGCATGGTTCTATTAATTATGATTACTTCAACCAAATGCTGACTAAAGGTAAAGAGAAAGGAAACCTTGTACAAACCGCAAAAGATCTGATTGAAGCAACTAAGTCTTTGCCTTTCTACAGAGTAATTACCGTAAATGCTTTGTCTCTCAATAATGCAGGATCTTATATTTCTCAGGAACTTGGATATGCCTTGGCTTGGGGCAATGAATATCTTAATTTACTAGTTGAAGCCGGCATCACAGCAACTGCTGGAGCCAAGAAAATCAAATTCAACTTCGGTATCAGCTCCAACTATTTTCTGGAAATTGCTAAATTCCGTGCTGCACGTATGTTATGGGCAAACATTGTAAGTTCTTACAAACCAGCCTGCACAAGAGAATGTCCAAATACTGCTGAAGATGAAGAATGTCGCTGCGCAGCTAAAATGAAAGTTCATGCTGAGACATCGACTTTCAATCTTACCCTCTTTGATGCACACGTAAACTTGCTTCGTACACAAACCGAAACAATGAGTGCAGCTCTTGCAGGAGTAGATTCATTAACCGTTACTCCCTTTGATAAAACTTATCAGACTCCTGATGATTTTTCAGAACGCATTGCCCGCAACCAACAATTACTTTTGAAAGAGGAATCAAACTTCGATAAAGTAGTTGATCCCGCCGCAGGTTCTTATTATATTGAAAATCTAACTACTTCTATTGCCCAACAGGCATGGAACCTCTTCTTGAAAGTGGAAGATGAAGGCGGTTTCTATGCAGCAGTGAAAGCAGGAAGTGTTCAGGCTGATATTAATGAAACCGGAAAAGCAAGACATATTGCTGTATCAAGTCGCAAAGAAATTCTTTTAGGAACCAACCAATTCCCTAATTTCAATGAGAAAGCTGGTGATAAAAGACCTGTTAATAACAATTGTTGCAATGAAGGCGATTCTTGTGAATGCACAGTCCCTGTCCTTAATTTCAGCCGTGCTGCAAGTGAATTTGAAGCATTGCGTCTGCAAACAGAAGCAGCTAGCCACCGCCCTAAAGCATTTATGCTCACTATCGGTAATCTTTCTATGCGTCAGGCAAGAGCTCAGTTTGCATGTAACTTTCTGGGATGTGCTGGTTATGAAACAATTGACAATCTTGGATTCGAAACGGTAGAAGAAGGTGTAGAAGCTTCTATGGAAGCTAAAGCTGACATCGTGGTTCTTTGTTCCAGTGACGATGAATATGCAGAAAATGCTGTTCCGGCATTTAAAGCTGTTAATAATCGTGCTATGTTTATAATTGCCGGTGCTCCGGCTTGCATGGACACTCTAAAAGCTGAAGGCATTGAAAACTTCATTCATGTCCGTGCCAATGTTTTGGATACCTTGAAACAATATAATGCTAAATTAGGAATAAAGTAAAAATCATGAGACCAGATTTTAAAAATATAGATATATATGCCGGATTCAAGCACGAGAATGGTGCTGAATGGCAAAAAGCTAATGGCATTGAAGCTAACTGGAAAACTCCGGAGCATATTGATGTTAAGCCTGTTTACACGAAAGAAGATCTTGAAGGAATGGAGCATCTTGATTATGCTGCCGGTATTCCCCCTTACCTCCGTGGTCCTTATTCTGTAATGTACACTCTTCGCCCCTGGACTATCCGCCAATATGCGGGATTCTCTACAGCTGAAGAATCAAATGCTTTCTACCGCAGAAACCTTGCTTCCGGACAAAAAGGATTATCCGTGGCATTTGACTTACCAACTCACCGCGGATATGATCCCGATCATGAACGTGTAGTGGGCGATGTGGGTAAAGCCGGAGTTTCTATTTGTTCTTTGGAAAACATGAAAACTCTGTTTGATGGTATTCCATTGAACAAGATGTCTGTTTCCATGACAATGAACGGTGCTGTTCTTCCTATCCTTGCTTTTTATATCAATGCAGGACTAGAGCAAGGAGCTAAACTGGAAGAGATGGCCGGAACAATCCAGAATGACATTCTAAAGGAATTCATGGTACGTAACACATACATCTACCCACCAGCATTCTCTATGAAGATTATCTCTGATATCTTTGAGTATACTTCTCAGAAAATGCCTAAGTTCAATTCAATTTCTATTTCTGGTTATCACATGCAGGAAGCAGGTGCTACCGCAGATATTGAATTAGCATATACCTTAGCCGACGGTTTAGAATATCTTCGTGCCGGTGTTGCTGCAGGTATTAATATTGATGCATTTGCACCACGTTTATCTTTCTTCTGGGCAATAGGAACTAACCATTTCATGGAAATTGCAAAGATGCGTGCTGCACGTATGTTGTGGGCAAAGATTGTAAAACAATTCAATCCTAAAAATCCAAAATCACTTGCGTTACGTACTCACTGTCAGACTTCTGGCTGGTCATTAACAGAACAAGACCCATTTAATAATGTAGGCCGTACCTGTATTGAAGCAATGGCAGCAGCACTGGGACACACTCAATCACTTCACACAAATGCTTTGGATGAAGCAATTGCATTGCCAACAGATTTCTCTGCACGTATTGCTCGTAATACTCAGATCTATATTCAGGAAGAAACATATATTTGCAAGAACGTTGACCCATGGGGTGGTTCTTATTATGTTGAAAGCCTGACAAATGATCTTGCTCACAAAGCATGGGAACGTATCGAGGAAATTGAAAAGCTTGGAGGAATGGCAAAAGCTATTGAAACAGGTGTTCCTAAACTTCGTATTGAGGAAGCTGCAGCTCGTGCTCAGGCTCGTATCGACTCGGGTTCTCAGACTATTGTAGGTGTTAATAAGTACCGTTTGGACAAGGAAGCTCCTATTGATATTCTTGAAATTGACAACACTGCCGTACGCTTAGATCAGATTGAGCGTCTGAAAGAGTTAAAAGAAGGCCGCGACGAAGCTAAAGTTCAGGCTGCCCTTGAAGCAATCACCAAATGTGCAGAAAGCAAGGAAGGTAACTTATTGGAACTGGCTGTTGAAGCTGCACATGTAAGAGCAACTCTAGGAGAGATTTCCGATGCTTGCGAAAAGATTGTAGGACGTTATAAAGCTGTAATTAGAACTATATCAGGCGTGTATTCATCAGAAAGTAAAAACGATTCAGACTTCAAACGTGCATGTGAACTTGCAGAGAAGTTTGCAAAGAAAGAGGGACGTCAACCTCGTATCATGATTGCTAAAATGGGACAGGACGGTCACGACCGCGGTGCTAAAGTAGTTGCAACAGGTTATGCCGACTGTGGTTTTGATGTGGATATGGGACCGTTGTTCCAAACTCCGGCAGAAGCTGCTCGTGATGCCGTTGAAAACGA
This sequence comes from uncultured Bacteroides sp., assembly GCF_963678845.1. Taxonomy (NCBI): domain Bacteria; kingdom Pseudomonadati; phylum Bacteroidota; class Bacteroidia; order Bacteroidales; family Bacteroidaceae; genus Bacteroides; species uncultured Bacteroides sp. The sequence goes on along the minus strand of NZ_OY787468.1, from coordinate 977,558 downwards.
TGTTCATGTAGTTGGTGTTTCTTCATTGGCTGCAGGTCACAAGACTTTGATACCTCAGATCATTGACGAATTAAAAAGACTGGGGCGTGAAGACATCCTTGTAATTGCTGGCGGTGTTATCCCTGCACAAGACTATGACTATCTGTATCAGGCAGGTGTAGCCGCAATCTTCGGTCCAGGTTCACCAGTAGCAAAAGCTGCTTGTCAAATCCTTGAGATTCTGCTTGAAGAAGAATAGGATTTTCTATCTATAACTATAAAAGGCGCGGAAATATAAACTTCCGCGCCTTTCTTATATTATCAGATCACCAAAATATTTTTGATTTTTTGCTTCAGGATATAACCTGGAATTTATTCACCAATCATTTCATTTTATTGCTCAAAGAATCTTTATCCATTCACCAATAAAAAGAGAGCATTGGGCAATAAATATCACTCAATAATTTATTCTATAATGCCAAACAAGCGATCACGAAGAATATAACATCCGCCTATTACTCCTGCTTTATCACCCAGTTCTCCTATCTTCAATTTCATATCCTGTAATACCAGATTCAGGGAATATTTATGAAGAGCCGTTTCAATAGGTAATGTTAAGTAAGTTCCGCAGTCGGCCATCTCTCCTCCCAGAATTACAAGCTCAGGATTAAATATATTCAATAACAGAGACATATAATGTCCCAACTTTTCTCCAACCTCTTCTATCACTTCAATAGCAAGAAGATCTTCATGCTTTGTTGCAGCACGAATAATATCATACATATTAATATTATTAACCTCTTTCTGGCTAGTTACTATAGAAGTAGAACCTTCTGCTAACTTTTCTTTAAAACGTCTAACTAAGGCCTGACCAGATATTTCTGTTTCCAGACATCCTTTTTTACCGCATTGACAAAGTATCTGATTATCGAGCACAGGGCTATGTCCAAATTCACCTGAGAAACCAGACATACCGTAGTACAGCATACCATTACAAATCATTGATATACCAAATCCCCAATTCAAGCTAATATAGATAACATCTTTTTCTGAAGATAAAGCGCCAGCTCCACAGCAATATTCGCCATATCCCATTGCACGGGAATCATTTTCAATAAAAGTTTTTATTCCAATTCTACTTTCAATAAGGTTGCTTAACGGTTCTGATTCAGAAGAGAAGTAGCTATCACTATAACCTTTTGCTGAATTAGTCCGTCCACTCAGAACCACGCATGCTCCAAGAATCTTACTTTTATCTAAACCCGATTTATCAATAAATTCATTAATAAGATGACATAAACCGTGTAATGATTCTTGTGTATTCTTTAACACAAAATCTATTCGTGTAGAAAGTTCTAAAAATTCATTTTTAAAATTCTGCAGACCAATGCTAACGCAATCTCGTCTGACATCCACACCCAGAAAAAAAGCCGAATTCGGATTAATACAATAAATGGAAGGACGACGTCCTCCGGCTGTATCTATTTTCCCTTTTTCAAAAGCAATTCCTTCTTCTATTAACTCAACTACTACTTTTGTTACGGTAGGAACACTAAATTCTGTTTCTTTACAAATATCTGCTATAGTTGTACCTTCCTCGAGCATCAGCTGTTGGATAACACTTTTTTTAAGCCGAGCCATTTTTAATGCAGAAAGAGCCATTCCTTCCTGCGAATCAAATAATTTAGAAAGAGTCATAATTTATATCCCCAAGATTAATTACTTTAAGTTTACAAATTTAATGCAATAAAATGGTTTAACACACTTTTTAACCATGATTAACCATATTTTCCTTCTGAATATTATAAATAAGTCTGCCATATTGCTCATTTCTGATGAATTAATTACCTTTGTCAACTTAATACAAAACAAAAAAGATGATAGTTTGCATTGCCGAAAAGCCGAGTGTTGCACGAGATATTGCCGATATTCTAGGAGCAAAGAATAAGAAAGATGGATACATTGAAGGTAACGGATACCAAGTTACCTGGACATTCGGGCACTTATGCACACTAAAGGAACCACACGAATATACTCCTGAATGGAAAAGATGGAGTTTGGCTAATCTACCCATGATTCCTCCTCGTTTTGGTATTAAAATAATTGAATCACCTTCTATCGAAAAGCAATTCAAAATAATTGAAAGCCTGATGTCTCAAGCTGATGAGATCATAAATTGTGGTGATGCCGGGCAGGAAGGAGAATTAATTCAACGATGGGTAATGCAAAAAGCCGGAGTAAAATGTCCGGTAAAAAGATTATGGATTTCCTCACTCACAGAAGAATCCATTCGGGAAGGTTTTGCTAAACTAAAAGACCAGTCTGAATTTCAGTCTCTCTATGAAGCCGGATTATCCCGCGCCATTGGCGACTGGACTTTAGGCATGAATGCCACAAGATTATATACTTTAAAATATGGGCAGAACAGACAAGTCTTGTCTATAGGGCGTGTGCAAACTCCCACTTTGGCACTTATTGTAAACCGCCAACTGGAAATAGAGAACTTCAAACCTGAACCCTATTGGGAACTAAAAACAATATACAGGGAAACAACATTTTCGGCAACCAAAGGCAAATTCACTTCTAAAGAAGAAGGTTACGAGTTTCTTGAGAAAGTAAAGTATTCAGATTTCATGATTACGGATGTTTCAGCAAAGAAAGGCGTTGAATATGCCCCAAGACTTTTTGACCTTACTTCTTTGCAGGTGGAATGCAATAAAAAATTTGGTTATTCTGCAGACGAAACACTCAAACTTATTCAATCACTTTATGAGAAGAAAGTGACTACCTATCCACGTGTAGATACCACCTTTCTAAGTGATGATATTTATCCAAAATGTCCTGCCATATTAAAAGGTATAAAAGGCTACGCAGCGCTCACTGCTCCTTTGGAAGGGAACAAGCTATCAAAGTCAAAGAAGGTCTTTGATAGCTCAAAAGTTACTGACCACCACGCTATTATTCCTACCGGAGTACACCCAATGAATCTTTCCGATATGGAAAGGCGGGTATTTGATATGATTGCACGACGTTTTATAGCTGTATTCTATCCCGACTGTAAGGTTTCCACAACAACCGTACTTGGTGAGGTGGAAAAGGTAGAGTTCAAAGTGACCGGCAAACAAATATTAGAACTGGGATGGAGGCTTGTATTTGCCAAAGAACAGTCGGATGAGAAAGATGATGACGAGCGTACACTTCCTGCTTTTACTAAGGGAGAAAGTGGACCGCACCAACCTGATCTGAATGAAAAGTGGACTCAACCACCTAAGCCTTATACAGAAGCTACTCTTTTACGGGCCATGGAAACTGCCGGTAAACTTGTAGACAATGATGAATTGCGTGATGCCTTGAAAGAAAACGGTATTGGTCGCCCTTCAACGCGCGCTGCTATTATTGAAACATTGTTTAAAAGGAACTATATCCGCAAGGAAAAAAAGAACTTAATAGCCACCCCAACCGGTGTTGAGTTAATTCTGATTATCCATGAAGAGCTTTTAAAATCTGCAGAGCTGACAGGTATATGGGAAAAGAAACTGCGCGAGATTGAAAAGAAAAACTACGAAGCTAAAACATTCCTCGAAGAACTGAAACAAATGGTAACGGAGGTGGTCAATAATGTTTTATCCGATAACACTAACAGACATATCACAATTCAGGAAGCTGTTAAAGAGGAAATAAAAAAAGAGCCAAAGAAGCGTGAACGAAAACCTGCAACTCCGAAAGTTAAAAAGGAGGTTAAACCCTCATCAAAAGAAAATACTGAAAAGAATGACAATTTAGTTGGTCAACAATGTCCACTCTGTGGCAAAGGATTGATCATTAAAGGTAAAACTGCTTATGGCTGTTCGGAATGGAAGGCCGGATGTACTTTCAGAAAAGGGTTTGAAGAGTAAAACACATCAGGTCATTTTATACATAATTTCATATTGCTTTTAGTAAAACATTTAAAGACTGATTAAACTTTAAACAGAAAAACTTTTTAGATTCTGATAATGATATATTACCGAGGTACATTTAGTGGCAAAAAAGAGCCTTTTCTCACAACTAGAATCACCTCTGAATAATACTTAAAACAGGTTCTTATTATCCCAATCTAAATAACAAAATGCTTTTAAGAGTAAGAATACAGCCATAAATCACAATAAACCAGCTAAGATATAGTTATTATAAAGAACAGTCCATCATCAATATAATGAAACAGATTCTTAGTTCCATCGCCATCTTTTTTCTCCTGCTTTTATTTCTGCAGTCATGTGGATGGGAAAGTAGCATTAAGAAAGGGAACCAAAGTTATGCTTTGGGTGAATATTATGATGCGGCTAAATATTACAAAAAGGCTTACTCTAGCTTACCTTCTAAAGAGCGTAAAAGAAAAGGAGAAGTTGCCTATAAAATGGCCGATTGCTACCGACTGACCAACTATACCGTCCGGGCAAAAGGTGCATATATGAATGCTGTTCGTTATAAATATTCGGATAGTATTGTTTTCTTTTATCTGGCTGAATCAGAACGAAAAAGTGCTGATTATAAATCTGCAATCAAGAACTACGAACTCTATTTATCTCACAAGCCTAGTGATATTCTTGCCCGGAATGGATTAAAGTCCTGCACCCTTGCTTTCGAATGGAAAAAAGATCCCACGAGATACATCGTGCATAAGTTCCCTGCTTTTAATTCCAACCGCTGTGATTATTCACCCATGTATGCAGGTAAAGAGGCCGATCAGATCTATTTCACTTCAACCCGTGATAAGGCAAAAGGGAACAATTTGAACGGTATCACAGGAATGAAAAGCGCCGATGTATTTATCGCCAAAAAGAATGAAAAGAAAATATGGCAGCTACCCGAAGCTATTGAATCGGAAATAAATACAGAATTTGAAGACGGGGCATGCTCCTTTACCTCAGATGGAAAAACAATGTACTTTACCCGTTGCCGGATTGAGCCTAACTCTCCTGTTTCGGCTGAGATATTTGTTTCCCAACGAAGCGGAGCAACCTGGGGATCTCCTCAGAAATGTCAGATTATTAAAGACTCTTTATCTTCTCTAGCTCACCCCGCTATTTCACCAGATGGACATTATCTCTATTTCACATCCGATATGCCTGGTGGATATGGTGGTAAAGATATCTGGAGGGTACCTGTTTCTAATTCTGGATTTGGTGCCGTAGAGAATCTTGGAGATGCAATCAACACTCCGGGAGATGAGATGTTCCCCACAATGGATGGTAACGGAGATTTATATTTTTCATCTGACGGACATCCCGGAATGGGCGGACTAGACATTTTTCATGCTCAACAAGATAGCGAAGGAAACTGGACAATTGAAAATATGAAATCGCCGGTAAACTCACAGGGTGATGATTTTGGTATGACATTTGAGCCGGAACAACAAAGAGGCTTTTTTAGTTCTAACCGGGGCGATGCCCGTGGTTGGGATCATATTTATACTTTTGAGCTGCCCAAACTTACCCATACTGTTACTGGTTGGATATATGACAAAGAGGGAGATGCCCTGCCCGAAGCAACAGTAAACATTGTGGGAAAGGATGGAACCAATCTGAAAGTCAGCGTAAAAGGAGATGGCTCATTTACTCAGGAGCTAAAACGGGGACAAACTTATGTTATGTTGGCCAACTGCAGGGGCTACATGAATTTCAAACAAGAGCTTACCACTGATACCATTAACGAGAACAAAGATTATGAATTAGAGTTTCCTCTTGCTTCTATCAGCCGGCCTGTACTTATAGACAATATCTTTTATGAATTTGATAAAGCTACCCTGACAAATGAATCGGCTAAGGCTCTTAATGAATTAATCAAGCTATTGAACGATAATCCAAACGTAACAATTGAGCTAAGTGCTCATTGTGATTACAAAGGTAATGACGTTTATAATGAATCACTTTCACAACGCCGTGCAGAATCAGTTGTCAAGTACCTTATATTAGGAGGAATTGAGAAAGAGCGGCTCACCGCAAAAGGATATGGAAAAAGTCAACCCAAAATAATAAATAAACGTTTAGCTAAAAAACTTCCAACCTTTAAAGAAGGAGATGCATTGACTGAAGAATTTATCCGTAAGCTTCCTAAAGAACAGCAGGAAATATGCAACGCAATGAACAGACGAACTGAGTTTAAAGTTCTAAGAACAGCATACAAACTATACAAATAAATATCTCACTTCCCGGTACTCTTACCAGAAAGTGAGATAATATGAAATAATATATATAAAATGAGAATTTATTTCAGAGCAATATATCCAACCTTGTCAACAATCTCCTGACCTTGAGCTGATTCTACAAATTTAATAAAAGGAGTTAGCTTAGCTTCAGTCTTCTTATCATAGTAGAAGAAAAGAGGGCGAACTATAGGATAAGTCTTATTCTTAGCTGTTGCTACAGATGGAGCAACAAAGTTTTTACCATCATAAGAAACCTTGATTGCTTTTACATCTTTCTCAAGGTAAGCTAAACCAACGTAACCAATTGCACCTTTAGTCTGACTAACTGACTGAATAATAGCTCCTGTTGCAGGCATAGAAAGAATATTTTTTTTGTAGTTCTTATTCTTCAATACATGTTCTTTGAAGAATTCATAAGTACCTGAACTAGTTTCTCTTGAATAAGCAACGATAGCTAAATCAGCTCCACCAACTTGTTTCCAGTTAGTAATTTTACCAGTAAAAATATCCTCCAATTGTTGGCGGGTAAGTTCACTTACTTTATTACTTGGATTAACCACTACAGCCAATGCATCAAAAGCAATAATCTTTTCAACAGGAGACTTACCTGCTTGTTGGAATTTCACCTTCTCATCAAATTTAATTTTACGAGATGCAGAAGCTATATCTGTTGTTCCTGCAAGTAAAGCTGCGATACCAACTCCACTACCACCACCAGTTACGGTAATATTTCCACCTTTCTTATTGAAAACCTCGGCTTCTTTCTGAGCCAATGGTAACACTGTATCACTACCTTTTACACGTTGAGCAAATGATCCCTGAGCTATGCTGCAGATCAATGCAATTGCTAAAATAATCTTTTTCATCTTTATATTTTATTAAAGTATTATCAATTAAAATTTATATTGTAATCTTACTGTGAAAATGTTATCTTTCAAATCAGAATTATAGCCTGAAAGATTTTTAGATTTTTCATTAAAGGCCATGTCATAGTATGCCATTACTCTGAAATTATTGTTCATTCTGTAAAGATATCCAAGTCCGATATTATGTCTTGCAACATCACCTTTACCTGAACCTCCAAGACCTACTTCATCACCAGACAACTTTGTATTTGGATCATAAGCATCATATCTTGCTACTAAAGAGTGCTTTGATTGTCCCAGGTCCTGAATTAAATAGATGTTGTAACTCATAAAGTTACGACGGTAAGTGTCGGTTGTAGGTAGAGCGGAAGCATTAGGACTCTTTGAGTCACCCAGTGCGCCTGGTTGTTTTCCTGTAACCATTTCAGCACGTAATGTTGTCATACCAGCTCCTGTAGATAAAAGTAATTGTCCATCAAGACCATAATAAGTACGATCAGAGTAACCACCAACTTTTGCATCAGCCACTTTAACAAACTGGTTTCCAGACATTTCATATACATTAGCAGTTCCTTGATATGCGCCTCCTAAATATAATGAAGCTCCAAGTCCGAACTGAACATCGTTATAGCTCTTCTTATAAGTCAAGTGAGAAATCCAATCCTTTCTATTGTGAACATCTTGTTTCATACCATTACCTGCAAACAATCCGGTTTCAAGTTTAAATACATCCCATGGATTTCCTTTAGGAGCCTGAAATGTAAACATACCCCCTAAATCAACTTCATTTGGGAAAAGGTTGTTACATGCAGTACTTCTCTCCGGAGTTTCGAGAGAACTTGATGAATAAGGAATTTCATTTCCGAATGGTCGGTTAGCAATACCAGCCTGTAGTGAAATCCATTTAGTCCATGGATCTGTTACACTAAAATATAGTTCCTTTACTTCAACTGTTTTTTCTGTCATTTCAAACTGAGCAACAGCCGTATTAGGTGCACCTTCAAACAAATCTGAATAAGCAAATTTTAAACGACCACGACGAATTCCTATACGTGTGTAATTATCTTCAGTACTAGCTTTTGCTGTTCCTACTTTCAAACTTGCATCCTTTTGACCAAACTGCAGATCACTCTGAATGTAACCTGAAATCTTTAATTTATTTAAGTTATCAACGAGCGAGCCTATTCTTTCAGTCTCGGCCTGTGTTTTTTCGAGCGGTGTTAATTCAACCTCCTGAGCCATTGCCGACAATGTTGAGAAACATAAGAGAGAGCAAACTAAAATCTTTTTCATACCTAAATTTTTGTTATTAATTTGATACTGCAAAGTAAGTTCAGAAACATTTCATTTTTATTTCGCGTCAATTACGTTATAAAGACAATAATATTACTAATATATTACAACGGTTTACAAGCTGCTATTATTTATTATAAACCAAGCAATTACGCTTTGATTTCTTAGTTAAAGGGAATTTTTATACCTTTGCATTTCCATAAAATATCACCATCCAGAATTAATTAACAAAAAGATGAATATCAACAAGAACAGGTGGGGCAGTAATAGTCTGTATCACATTATGGCATTATTTACTGTAATCATTTGGGGAACTACATTTATATCAACCAAAGTACTCATTAAACAAGGACTTTCTCCCGAAGATATTCTTTTCTATCGTTTTATGATTGCATACATCTGCATCTGGACCATTTGTCCACGCAAGTTATTTGCAAATAATCTGAAAGATGAGCTTTTATTTATCGCAACGGGTTTGTGTGGTGGCTCTCTCTATTTTATTGCAGAGAACAGAGCATTAGGAATTACTTTAGCTTCTAATGTATCTCTTATTGTGTGCACCACCTCTATCTTCACTGCTATTTTATCTCATCTGTTTATAAAAGGAGAAAAACTAAAAAAGAATCTTATATATGGTTCTTTTATCGCTTTGGCAGGAGTAGCCTTTGTTGTATTCAACGGCAGTTTCATCCTGAAAATTAATCCTGTGGGAGATCTTCTGACAATCACAGCTGCGTTAATGTGGGCTTTTTACAGCATTATCTTAAAAAAGCTGGACAAGAAGTATTCAACTTTACTGATTACCCGGAAAGTATTCTTTTACGGGATAATAACACTGTTACCTACATTTCTTATTTCTCCGCTGACAACAGATACCCACGTATTATTTCAACCAATAGTTCTGGGAAATTTCATTTTTCTTGGAGTAGTAGCCTCTATGCTTTGTTATATTCTATGGAATATGTCTATTAAATATTTAGGAGCTGCACGTACCACAAACTACGTATACGTTGTTCCGTTAGTAACGCTCATCACCTCTTCCATAATTATAAATGAGACAATAACCGTTTTTGCAATAACGGGGGCACTGCTCATATTAAGCGGAGTATATATTGCAGAACGAGGATTTCACTGGCCTAAATAATTCTCATAAAAACACAAACAAAAGTAAAGCAAAGGTTACCCTTCCAAGCTGCATCTGCTTCAAATAATTCAGCAAAAGAAACTCGTATTGGAACTTTTTCATTAAGTTTGCAAACGGAAATTAAGAAACAGCCATGAAACAATATTTGGATTTACTCGACAGAGTTATGAAAGAAGGTACCCGTAAAGATGATCGTACGGGAACTGGTACTATTAGTGTATTTGGACATCAGATGCGCTTTAATATGGATGAAGGTTTTCCATGCCTCACCACAAAGAAGCTTCACCTGAAATCCATTATTCATGAACTTCTTTGGTTCTTACAAGGAGACACTAATGTGAAATACCTTCAGGACAATGGCGTGAGAATCTGGAATGAATGGGCTGACGAGAATGGTGATCTTGGACATGTTTATGGTTATCAATGGCGTTCGTGGCCTGATTATAACGGTGGGCATATTGATCAGATAAAAGAAATTGTGGAAACAATAAAGCATAATCCGGATTCAAGACGTATGCTTGTCAGTGCGTGGAATGTAGCAGATATTAATAATATGAAACTCCCACCCTGCCACATTTTATTCCAATTTTATGTGGCCGATGGACGATTAAGTTTGCAACTTTATCAACGCAGTGCCGATATTTTCCTTGGAGTTCCCTTCAATATTGCTTCTTACGCTTTATTACTTCAGATGATGGCACAAGTCACCGGACTTAAAGCCGGAGATTTTGTTCATACACTTGGAGATGCTCATATCTATTTAAATCATCTTGAACAAGTTAAACTTCAACTTTCAAGAGAGCCACGTCCACTTCCTAAGATGAAAATCAATCCGGACGTAAAAGATATTTTCAGTTTCAAGTTTGAAGATTTTGAATTGGTAGATTACAATCCCCATCCTCACATTAAAGGTGAAGTTTCTGTATAAAAACAAACAATATGAGTAAAGTATCCATCATCGTTGCAGTATCACAGAATAATGCTATAGGGAAAGAAAATAAACTTCTTTATTGGTTGCCCAATGACCTGAAGCGTTTCAAAGCTCTAACCACAGGACATACTGTGATTATGGGCAGAAATACTTTTGAGTCTTTACCCAAAGGAGCTTTGCCAAACAGACGAAATCTGGTACTTTCTACCAATCCTAATGCAGAATTTCCCGGAGCTGAACATTTTTCTTCATTAGAAGAAGCTCTTGCTGCATGTAAAGAAGAGGAAGAAGTCTTTATTATGGGAGGAGCCAGCGTTTACAAACAAGCAATGCCTGTTGCAGATGCAATTTATCTGACCATAATTGAAGACGTGACTAAAGACGCAGATGCATTTTTTCCCGAGATAAAAGAAGAAGAATGGAAAGAAACGGGTAGAGAAGCCCATCCCGTAGATGAAAAGCACCACTACCCATATATTTTCATTGATTACGAAAGACGTTGAATTCTTTAATCCTCGGTTTCAATATCAAGGATTGGCATCTGACGTTTAATTGCTTCGTGGAAAGAGATTAGTGTCTCTGTACGTGCCAGGCCAAGTGGCTGAAGTTTATCATGAATCACGCTTAACAAATGACTATTGTTCTTTGCATAGATTTTAATAAACATATCATATTGCCCAGTTGTAAAATGACATTCCACTACCTCCTGAATATTCTCCAAGGCTCTCATTACATCGTCAAAGCTAGAAGGATCTTTTAAATAAAGTCCTATGTAAGCACAAGTTTCATAACCAATCTTCTCAGGATCAATAACATACTCTGATCCTTTCAATATGCCTAAATTGGTTAGTTTTTGTATACGCTGATGAATAGCCGCTCCAGAAACATTACATGCACGAGCCACTTCCAGGAAAGGAATTCTGGCATTGTCTGCTATAAGTCTAAGTATTTCCTTATCCAAACGGTCTAATTGATGATATCCCATACTTTTAATCTGATTATTTTTGCAAAGTTACGTATTTTTTTTGCACTAAAATACACAATCTATTACTTTAATTCTTAAAAAAACAATAAATAGACACATCTAAACACGCTTCAATGAATATATTGCAATAATTCTTCAAAAAAATAAATTAACTTTGCAGAAAATATAAATTTATATGAAAAAGAATATCCTGCTATTAATATTTTGTTGTTTCTTATGCCTTAATTCAGAAGCACAATCTTTTAATGACTATTTCACAGATAAAACACTCCGCGTTGATTATATTTTCTCGGGAACAGCCGATAAGCAATATGTATCTGTAGAAGCTTTATCGCAATTGCCTGCATGGGCAGGAAGACGCCACCACCTGTCTGAATTACCTCTTGACGGCAACGGACAAATTACTGTAAATGATTTAAAATCGGGCACTTGCATTTATAAGACCTCTTTCAGCACCCTTTTTCAGGAATGGCTGGACACTGATGAAGCCAAAAGCGTTTCCCGCGGATTTGAAAATACTTATCTCCTTCCATATCCTAAACAGCCGGTAGAAATCACCGTCTCTTTCAGAGATAAAAAAGGTAACTATAATACGATGTTGAAACATGTTGTAAAACCGGATGATATACTAATAAGAAAACAGGAAGGCAAGCACATAACTCCTTACACATATCTGCAAAAAGGTGGAAGTTCTGAAAATTGTATTGACGTTGCCATTCTGGCAGAAGGTTATACAAAAGATGAAATGAACCTGTTTATTAAAGATGCCAAAATTGCTTATGAAGCATTGTTCAGCCATGAACCATTCAAATCAATGAAAGACAGGTTTAACATTGTGGCCGTTGAGAGTCCTTCACAGGATAGCGGTGTAAGCTCTCCCAAAAAAGGAATATGGAACAGCACAGCCTTTAGCTCACATTTTGACAGTTTTTATTCTGATAGATATCTTACCAGCAGCAACTTGATAGATATTCACAATTCACTGATAGGAATTCCTTATGAACATATTATCATTCTGGCTAATACTGAACAGTATGGTGGTGGAGGTATTTATAATTCCTTTACTCTGACTACTGCTCATCATGAGCATTTCCGCCCGGTTGTGGTTCATGAGTTTGGACATAGTTTTGCCGGCCTGGGTGATGAATATTATTACGAAGAAGATCTTTTCAACAATGTATATCCACTCAATGTAGAGCCATGGGAACCCAACATTACCACACGCGTTAATTTCCCCGCAAAATGGGAAGACATGGTAAAGGATGGAACAGCCAAACTCATTGAGGGAGGAGGCTATTCTTTCAAAGGAATATATCGTGGTGCACAAGATTGTCGTATGAAAACAAATACTTGCCCGGGATTTTGTCCTGTTTGCCAGAGAGCCATCAAAAGGCTTATTGACTTCTATACTAAGCCTTAACTATTATCTCACATGATCTCCATTCAACGTATCTATACAACAGACAAGGATAATTATCGTTTTGCAGAAAGACTTCTCACCACCGCTTTTCCAAAGGAAGAGCGACGGGAACTTTCTCTGCAACGCCAATACACTGACCAGAATAAGCATTTCCACAATAATATACTACTGGCAAATGAAGAACCTATAGGATTTATTTCTTACTGGGACTTTGACAAGTTTATTTATGTGGAGCATTTTGCGATTGATGAAACAAAGAGAAATGGCGGATACGGAAAGCTGGTTCTTAGTGCATTGAAGGAAAAGCTAGGCCGTCCCATTGTTTTGGAAGTAGAGCTTCCTGAAAACGAAACAAGTAAACGCCGCATTTGTTTTTACCAGCGCCAGGGCTTCCAATTATGGAAAGAAAAATATCAGCAGCCTCCTTATCGTGGGGGTGATAGTTACCTGCCCATGCTACTGATGGCACAAGGTGAACTAAACAGCGAGACAGCTTTTGATGAGGTAAAAGTAACCTTATACAAAAAGGTATATGGGGTAGAAAACTAAAACGAATGATTATTCAGGACGAGCAGAATAGATAATGTTCAGCACATTTGCTCTGCGCAAGGCCTGCTTCACATCCGAAACGAGTCCCATTGGAGTATCTTTGTCAATCTTCAGCATCACTGTCATCAAAGAATATTCATTGGGTTTGAGCAATTCCTTTTTCTTTTCCATATAAGCCTCTACTCCGGCAACCGTCACCACTTGATTATTCAATTGAATACGATATGAAGTTACAGCTCTATGGGCAGATTTACCAATATATATTGTAGTAATAATTGCATTTTTCTTCATTGCCGACAATTCCGTAGCCTGCGGAGCAACAACCGACCCCACTTGTACTTTATCTTTCCGAAGATTGGTTAACATCACAAAAAAGAAAAGCAAAAGAAGAAAGATTGTAGGCAAAGCTATTGCATTCAATCTTGGAATTTCCAGCTTTTCACGGGTCTCAAATCTTCTTTTCATTTAGTACCTCCTTTGCTTAATAAAGGCTCCGCCTCTGAAATACGTATCGGATAGTAGGCGGAAATAGCTTTTTGTTTGTCAGCAGAGAGATTTGCATACTTCACTTTCCATTTCTTTTGGGCCAACTCGTCACGAAGTTCGTTATAAGCACCCATCAGTTCGTTTTGCACATCAATATAAGCCTGATAAGTAGTTTTTCTTCCACATTGCACAGAAATTATATGCTTTGTTGTAACATACATTTTACCCAGCAGAGGGATTTTCTTTATCTCTTTTTCCGGAAGCTCTTTGTTATTTTTAGGGTTCGCAATAAATGCTTTGGCCAGATCTCTAAGTTCTCCAATGCCCACTACACGGTTTCCACATAACAGTTCGTCTGTATCTGTGAGGCAAATATTGAGAATATTGCGAGGCTGAACCATTTCCGGAGCATATTTTCCAATAGCCGGCGGAAGGCGTCTTTGCAATCCCATATCTACATTTACAGAAGAGATCACAATAAAGAATATGAGCAGCAGAAAGACTACGCTTATAGCCCAGTTTGCATCAATTTCCGTAATTCTCCGTTGGAATCTCCTCATCATTATCTCACTTTCCTGGCAATATAAAAACCAATAATTAAAAGAGCAGCACCACCAATGAGAATATAAGTGCTATAAAGAAGCATATCAGTGACCCTTAACCAGCAAGGAGTATTGTAAGTTCCACTATAGCCTTGTATAGAGAGAACATTTCCACTGCCACACAGCCAGCAAAATAGCATTACAAAAGCCAGGATAAAAAGGCCAAGAACTGAACGCACAGCCTCTTTGGGGGAGCGACGAAAGTGTTCTATCCATCTTATTAACAGTGCAAGAAGAGTTACAGAAAAAGCCGCACCCAGTATGGAAACAAGCGTATAAATAAGTAATTCTGTGTAAACCGGAATTGCAACGCCTGTAACCGAAGTTACTTTGCCGCCAAAGAAGAAAAGTCCACCTGTAACTACACAAACAATTAAAAGCAGAAAAAGTATGTATTTAGAGTACTTAGCCGATTTCATTTCTTTGCCCTTTCTTTACTGTCTATATTTCAGGTTATACTTAATCACAAAATCATTCAGAGAATTCGTTGTTTCTTCCATTTCATGAGTCAGAGATTCAATCTTGGCAAGAATGTAGTTATAGAATATTTGCAGAATAACAGCCGAAATAAGGCCAAAAACGGTAGTAAGCAGTGCCACTTTCATTCCTCCTGCAATAATAGCCGGAGAGATGTTGCCTTCCAACTGTACATTATCAAATGCCTGAACCATTCCAACCACGGTTCCCAAGAATCCCAGAGCCGGAGCTATTTTGATAAAAAGAGAAATCCAGGAACAACTCTTTTCCATTAGTCCCAATTGTACGCCACCGCTGGTAGTTATTGCTTTCTCCACTGCATCAGCTCCTTGTTCTATTCGCATCAATCCGTCGTAACAAATAGAGGCTATCGGGCCACGGGTATTGCGGCAAATTTCTTTTGCTGCATCCACATTCCCTTTTTCAAGAGCCAGTTCCACATCTTCGAGTAAACGTTGAGTATTAATTTCCGAAAGATTGAGATAAATAATCCGTTCAATACAGAATGAAAGACCCAGAACTAAGGAAAACGCTACCAATCCCATATAGAAAGGATTTCCTTCCACAAACTTTTCTTTCAGTTTTACGCTGACAGTCTCTTTTGGAGTTGCAGTCGTTCCATCAGTAGCAGTAGCAGTATCACCTTGATTGGCAGTAGTTCCCTGCTGATCTGCAGACACTCCATCTTGCGCATAAATTGTTTGTGTTCCGCCAAAGATCATGATTCCTGTAACAGCAAGCGCCATCAATATTCTTTTCATCGCATCGTTCAATTTGATTAATTTCATAAGTTAAAGTTCAAAAATACATTATCTTTTTGGATTAAACAAAGAAGACTCCTATTTATTAAACACATTTAAGAGGACAAACAGCAATACTTAACCGATACTAAAGCATTAATTGTATCTTTACACTAGAGACATTGCATATTATTACAGGATATTTTACAATTAGGGTCATGAGGATAACATGGTAAGGTCACGACGCTAACATATCAAGGTCGTGAGGCTAATAGTGTAGCCTCACGACCATAATATTAATCTTCAAGCAAAGAATGGTTAATTATTGGTGAACAACATTGTAATTATCGGGATAATAATTGCTTAAAACAGCTATTAATAGTTACTTGCAGAATCGAGGTAATCCATCTCTGCGTCTGATAACATCAAGGATACGGCAGCAAACAAATCGGCCAACTGTGTTCCATTTGTGGCACTTGCTATTGGTGTTGTAACGTAATCTTTATGTAACAACCAGGCAATGGCAATCTGTGCCGGAGTTGACTGTTTTTCTTTTGCAAGCTTATCCTGTGCTTTTAGTATTGCATAACCTCTTTCATTCATATATTGCCTAATTCCCTCACCTCTTTGACTCTTTGTCAAATCTCCCATACATCTATATTTCCCGGTAAGAAATCCGCTAGCTAAAGAATAATAACATTGAACAGCTAAATCTTCTTCTTTAACAAGTGACAGGTACTCTTTCTCAAAACAAGCACGATCATAGAGATTATACAACGGTTGCAGACTTATATACGGAGAAAGGCCGTTTTCACGAGCAAATTTATTGGAAGCCTCAACCCGTGAAGCACATATATTGGATGCCCCTACATAACGCACTTTCCCCTCTTTAATTAGTTCATTAAAAGCAGTCATTGTTTCCTCAACAGAGGTATCCGGATCATCGGCATGTGATAAATAAAGATCTATATAATCTGTTTGCAGCCTCATCAGAGAATCTTCCACAGCCTGCTTCATGTATCTGGCAGAAAGTCCGCACCTCCCCTCACCCATATCAATACCCAACTTAGTAGCAATAACAATCTTATCTCTGTTACCGCGACTTTTCATCCAGTTACCAATAATTGTTTCAGATTCGCCACCCACATTGCCCGGCACCCAGATGGAATACATATCCGCAGTATCAATGAAGTTGAACCCGGCACCAATCCAGGCATCCAGAATATCAAAAGACTCCTGTTCATTGACGGTCCACCCAAAAATATTGCCTCCAAAAGAAATAGGCGAAACCACCAAATCTGATTTTCCGAATTTTCTGTTTTGCATCATAGTCTCCATCCTTTCTTTAATTATTAAAAACGTCCCATTAACATAGCTCTCCTAGATGATAAACAAATAAATGTACAAAACGGTCTTGAAAATTATACTTTTTTTCATTAGAACAACAAGGCAATGCCCAAAAAGTAGTAGCAGATGTAAGATGTTGGTAGCAGATAAAAAGTTATCTGCTACTAGCTGAAAATCTTTTCAGCAAAAGGATTCAGAGGATTTAGTAGCAGGTGGGAGATAATTTTGCGTTTTTCAAAACAAAAAGCTGAAGTTAGGCTCAAAATTACAAATAAGACTAACCAAGGCCATATCCTCTGGTTTAACTCTTGGTTTAACTTTCAAGGAAATTTCATGCAAACTAGCCTAAAAAGAGAGCATAAAAAAGCAGCTTCAATTACTTGAAACTGCTTTTTTATGCGGAGAAGGCGAGATTCGAACTCGCGAAACCCTTTAGAGGTTTACACGCTTTCCAGGCGTGCCTCTTCAACCACTCGAGCACTTCTCCATTTGTGATTGCGAGCGCAAAGATAATTTATTTTTTGTTTTTACAACCCTATTCAGTCTGAAAAGTTTCTAATTAAATATCTTTAAAGCGTTTCTAGTGGTTATTTCAGCAACTTCTTCTGCCGGGCATTGATAAATAGCAGCCAATTTAAGAAGAGTATCTTTCACATTGGCACTTTCATTCCTTTTTCCCCGGTTAGGAGCCGGAGTAAGATAGGGCGAATCTGTCTCCAAAACTATTCTCTCTAAAGGAACACTTCTCAAGACTTCGGGAAGAGCTGATTTCTTAAATGTCACCACTCCGTTGATGCCCAAATAAAAACCGTCGAACTGCAAAAGTAGTTCGGCTTCTTCCTTTGTTCCTGTGAAACTATGAAATATACCCTTCAGTTCTTTATCTTCATTCCTTTTCATTACCTGATAAACTTCATCAAAGGAATCACGGCTGTGGATAATTAATGGTAATTTATATTCTGCCGACCATTGTAGTTGTGTTTCAAAGGCTTCAAACTGTTCACAGAGATAAGTACGATCCCAATACAAATCCATACCCACCTCCCCTATTGCAACAAAAGAATGAGGCTGTTCAAGCATTTTCTTCATCACACTCAGTTCTTCCCTGAAACCGATATTAACAGAAGTAGGATGAAGACCAATCATCGGAAAACAATAATCGGGATAACGGGCAACCGTATCCAGCAATGGCTGAATGGTTGAACAATCAATATTAGGCATATAAATGCGGCTTACACCAACAGCTTTGGCACGTTGTATTACAAGCGGTAGGTCTTCAGCAAATTCTTCCACAAAAAGATGAGAATGTGTATCTATAAAATTCATTTAAATAGCTATTGAGGCTTATTTTCGCCTGTTCGATAATAATAAACTACGCCGTAGTCCTGGCATTGATTCAATCGTTCGGTACCAGAGAGATTCTCAAAAGACTTCTCCACCTGATTCCATATATCCAATATAATACCATCAGCCTTCTCACGTAAAGAGGCTAGCATATCCAGACTTCTGGCGGTTTGCCATTGAAGATGTTTCTGCTGGTCATAACCATCTTTGAAAATTTCATAATGCACGCTAACTTTGGCAATGGTAGGATTATATATGGGAGTACCTCCTCGTCTATTTCTCTCCTTCTCTCCTTTTATAATTTTACTTCCCCACTCAATAATAGAAGACTCATTGGTTAAATCGGGCACAGCATAATCTTTAGGATCCAGTCCATAAAGAGTTTTCTGTTCCTCCTTTATTTCGGAACGAGTAACTGCCAGGTTAAGTACCTGAATAAAATGAGAGACATAAATTCTAGCCATCTTTACACTTGGCTGATATTTCTGGCTGGAAGATATCTGATTATTAAAACACTGTTTATAGTAATTATGTGCCTGTTCAAAACGTGCCAGAAAGGTTTCAGCTTCATTCAGAGTTCTCACAGAAAAAGGCAGATCGTTATAATTATATAGCTCTCCTTTTTCAACCGCTTTCTTTAAAGCTCTGATTCGTGCTTGGTCAGTATTAGGTAATCGTCTGTAAGGCATATCTTGTAGATAAAAGGGTTCTTTTTACATTTCTCTGTACATTAAATGCTCAGCCACAGCTTTCAGTTCTCTTTTTGTTTCTTCAGCCACACTCACCAAAGAAAGACTATTCAATCCTTTGGCATAATATTCTCTCATCTTACTTTCACAGATAAGCTTTACGCCTATCTGGTTATAAAGAGTAGTTACCGCTTCAATTTTCTCTTTCGGTTGAAAACTTTCTTTTTCCAGCCAACCCTGTAAAGCAATAGCTTGTTGTTTGTCGGCCTTCTCTAACGCTTTTATCAGCATATATGTCTTCTTGTTGCAAAGGATATCTCCACCAATATTCTTCCCAAAGACTTTTGGATCGCCATACACATCCAGAAGATCGTCCTTCAGCTGAAATGCAAGACCTATATTCACACCAAAGTCATAAAGATGCTGTGCATCTTCTACAGAAGCTCCTGCAAGTAGTGCTCCCATCTTTAAAGCAGCAGCCAGCAAAACAGACGTTTTTAAACGAATCATTTCCAGATATTCTTCCTCCTTCACGTCATTCCTACGTTCAAAATCCATGTCTAATTGCTGTCCATCACAAACTTCGAGTGCAGCCTGTGTAAAAGTATCAAGTACATTCTTTAAAGAAGAGGAATGACACTCTGCAACATAACGATAAGCAAGAATTAACATGGCATCACCGGACAGAATTGCTGTGTTATCATCCCACACCTTATGCACGGTTGGCTTATTTCTCCGCATATCCGCCTTATCCATCAGGTCATCGTGAAGCAAAGTAAAGTTATGATAAATTTCCAGACCAACAGCCGGAGATAGTATTTCTTTCACATTTTCCTTATATAGATTATAAGCCATCAGCATTAAGACCGGACGGATGCGTTTTCCTCCTAGAGAAAGGACATATTCTACCGGATCATAAAGACTCTTTGGAGCATGTGAATATGATAATTCTGAGATATATTGATTAACTATTTCAAGTGTTTTTGTCGATGTATTCATTCTTTTTCAGGTTCAAGGAGATTGGTCCTTATTAATATTTTAGTTTGAAGGAGACTGGTATTGTATAAATGGCTCTCACGGTCCTTCCCCCTTGCATTCCGGGTCGCCATCTTGGCATAGAAGAAATAACGCGAATAGCTTCTTTATCTAATACAGGGCATACGCTGCGTAAAACAACCGGATCACTGACTGATCCGTCACGGTTTATAGCAAACTGAACGATAACACGCCCCTGAATTCCACTTTCCTGTGCTGCCACAGGATAGTTTACCTTTCTCCTTAAATACTCTAACAATGCAGCCTCACCACCAGGAAATTCCGGCTGATATTCTGTTAACTGTACATTTTCTTCCTTTTCGGGTTCTTCTTGTTGTGTATACTGAATAGAATAATGACTGGTAACAATAATAGTTTTGGGTTCCTCTGTTGCATAAGAGTTATCCATCTCTTCGACCTGCTGTGCATAATTATTTGTTGAAGGCAAAGGCAGTCGAGTTTCTTCCAGTTTAGAGAGCAAAGGTACACGTCTTTCCTCTTGAACAGTAATAGGAACCATTTCCTCTTCAACAGCCACATTAGCAATTCTATTATCGGCACTTAGTTTAGGTATATTCACCTGAAATGCCGCAAAAAGAAGAATAAGTGCTATAGTAAACCCTATCAGCAGTCCAATAGGCCTCTTCCTTTCTAAATCTAATTTAGGCATTTTCTTTATTTCCATACCAATGTTTCCTGTTTACAAACTTCTCAGTCTGGCAAAAATAGCATTTATTTTTAAGATTCATATTCCACAATCTATACTTTTTACTTAAACAGTATGCCTTTTTGTTTTTTTTAATCCTTCCCACACCCTAAAACATTTGTTTTCACGTTATTAAAAATAAAACAGAATCTCAATTCCTAATATTCACGGTAATTTAACTCCCCGATTCTTAAAAATGATGTATATTTGGCAACAATTTAGAACCATTTAATGAAACAGCTTCTTCTTACTATACTATCCTTTTTTTTGTCTTTAGCCACACAGGCTCAAAGTGGAGGAAGCGTGTTTAAGTTTTTAGAATTGCCTTTTTCTTCACATGCTTCAGCATTGGGAGGAGATAACGTCTCTATTATTGAAGACGATATTACAATGGCAGTGCATAACCCGGCATTGCTTTCTTGTGTTACAGACAAAACTCTGAACCTGAACTATATGAGTTACATTGATGGTGTAGGTGTAGGTAGTGCAGCTTTCTCACGTACACTGGGTGAACGTTCAACCTGGGCTGTCACTGCACAATACGTAAATTACGGGAACTTTAAAGAGACAAATGCAGAAGATGTTGAACTGGGCACTTTTTCGGCAAAGGATATGGCTTTTACAGGAATCTACTCTTATGATTTATCAGATTACTGGAGTGGAGGTCTATCAACAAAAATGATTTACTCTACTTATGAAAAGTATTCATCTTTTGCCATTGGCGTAGACTTAGGACTAAATTATTATAATGAAAACTCTGGTTACTCAGCTTCCATTGTGGCAAGAAATCTTGGTGGACAAATAAAGGCTTTTGATGAAGTGCGGGAGAATCTTCCATTCGACTTATTGGTAGGAATAAGCAAGCAGCTTGCTCATGCGCCTTTCCGTCTATCTGTAACAATGCATAACCTGACCAACTGGGATTCTTCATCCAGCTCTTCTGATGCTGAAAAGAAAGATAAATTTAGCAAAGTACTCTTTAACCATTTTATCCTGGGACTGGACTTCCTTCCAACCAAAACAACTTATATATCTTTAGGGTACAATTGTAAACGGGCAAGTGACATGAAAATAGACCAAGTTAGTGGATGGTCGGGGATGGCTTTAGGAGCCGGGATTCAGATAAAACGATTGAAGATTGGCACCTCTTATGCTAAATTTCACCCTTCAAGTTCTTCACTTCTATTCAATTTCGCAATAACATTATAAAAAACAGATAATAACAAATGAAAAAAATTACAATAGCAATTGACGGCTTTTCCTCATGCGGAAAAAGTACAATGGCAAAAGACCTGGCTAGAGAGATAGGATATATTTATATTGATAGTGGCGCTATGTACCGTGCTGTTACTCTCTACTGCATAAAAAACGGCTTATTTTCAGGAGATGAAATAAATACCTCCGAGCTGGAACGTCTTATCAAGGATATTCACGTTACCTTCCGATTAGATGAAAAGACGCAATTACCCAGAACTTATCTGAATGGTGAGGATGTAGAAGAACAAATCCGCACAATGGAAGTTTCGTCAAAAGTCAGCCCTGTAAGTACTATTGGCTTTGTACGTTCAGCGTTAGTAGCATTACAACAGGAAATGGGAAAAGAAAAAGGAATTGTGATGGACGGACGTGACATTGGAACAACTGTTTTTCCTGAAGCTGAGTTAAAGATATATGTAACAGCCTCAGCACAAATTCGTGCGCTACGCCGTTATGATGAATTACAGGCAAAAGGACAAAGCGTAAATTTTGAAGAGATTCTGAATAACGTAAAGGAACGCGATTATATAGATCAGAATAGAGAAGTAAGTCCTTTGAAAAGAGCATCGGATGCCATCTTACTTGACAATAGTCTACTAACCATTGATGAACAAAAAGAATGGTTACTTAAGCAATTTGAAAAAGCTGTTCAAAAATCATAAAGATATGATCAAGGTAGAAATTGATAAAGGTTCCGGATTCTGCTTTGGGGTAGTTACTGCAATCAAAAAAGCGGAAGAGGAATTGGCAAAAGGAGAAACGCTCTATTGCCTGGGCGACATTGTGCACAACAGCAAGGAGGTGGAGCGACTTAAGGAAATGGGGCTGATTACCATCAACCATGACGAATTTAAAGAACTCCATAATGCAAAAGTTCTATTAAGAGCTCATGGTGAGCCACCTGAAACTTATGCCATTGCCAAGGAAAACAATATTGAGATTATTGATGCAACTTGTCCCGTTGTACTAAAACTGCAACAGAGAATCAAACAGCAATACAGTATACAGGAAAACAAGGACAAACAAATTGTAATCTATGGAAAGAACGGTCATGCCGAGGTATTAGGTCTTGTTGGACAAACTGTAGGTGAAGCTATTGTGATAGAAAAGCTGGAAGAAGTCAAGAAGTTAGATTTCAACAAAAATATCCATCTTTATTCTCAAACCACTAAATCTCTGGATGAGTTTCAGAAAATTGTGGAATATATAAAGGAGCACATTTCACCTAAAGCCACATTTGAGTTTTATGATTCTATTTGCAGACAAGTAGCAAACCGCATGCCACATATACAAACTTTTGCTGCTTCACATGATCTGATATTTTTTGTTAGCGGAAAGAAAAGTTCTAACGGGAAAGTCCTGTTCAACGAATGCTGCAAAGTTAATCCTAATTCATATCTTATCGATAGCTCAAACGAAATTGATCCGGAGTTATTACAAGGAGTAAATTCAATAGGAATCTGTGGAGCAACATCTACGCCAAAATGGTTAATGGAAGAGGTACAAACTTATATTAACAAGATTATACACAACACGTAGATTTTCTTTATATTTTTGTTTATCTGCTTAATTTATAAGATACTATATTTAGAATAATTAAAGAGAAAGGGAACTTATTAATCATTGTTTTTTTTAACTTTGCAGTGACATTTTAAAATAAAATAGGTATGGGTACAGTTAAATGTATTGGAATTTTAACTTCCGGAGGTGATGCTCCTGGTATGAATGCGGCAATTCGTGCAGTAACCCGCGCTGCCATTTACAATGGACTACAGGTTAAAGGAATCTTCCGCGGTTACAAAGGTTTAATAACAGGTGAAATTCAAGAGTTCAAGAGCCAGAACGTCAGCAATATTATTCAATTAGGTGGAACAATTCTTAAAACAGCCCGTTGTAAGGAGTTCATGACACCCGAAGGAAGAAAGATTGCTCATGAAACAATGGTAAAAGAAGGTATTGACGCTTTAGTTGTAATAGGTGGAGATGGTTCTTTGACCGGTGCACGTATCTTTGCTCAGGAGTTTGATGTACCATGTATCGGACTTCCCGGAACTATTGACAATGATTTATTTGGAACAGATACTACAATCGGTTACGACACCGCTTTAAATACAATTCTTGAAGCTGTTGATAAAATCAGGGATACAGCAACTTCTCATGAAAGACTATTCTTCGTTGAAGTAATGGGACGTGATGCAGGATTTCTTGCATTGAACGGTGCTATTGCATCCGGAGCTGAAGCTGCGATTATCCCGGAATTCAGCACAGAGGTTGACCAATTGGAAGAATTCATCAAAAGTGGTTATCGAAAATCTAAGAACAGTAGCATAGTTATTGTTGCAGAGAGTGAAATTACCGGAGGAGCAATGCATTATGCCGAACGTGTAAAAAATGAATATCCTCAATATGACGTTAGAGTAACTATATTGGGACACTTACAACGTGGAGGAAGCCCAACGGCACACGACCGTATCTTAGCTAGCCGCCTGGGAGCAGCAAGTATAGATGCAATTCTTGAAGGACAAAGAAATGTGATGATTGGTATTGAAAATGATGAAATTGTATATGTACCTTTCACAAAAGCAATTAAAAATGATAAACCTATTAATAAAGAATTAGTAAACGTGCTTCGTACGCTTTCCATCTAATTCTGACTTTAATAGAATATCTCTATAACAAAGGGTCATCTTTCGCAATGAAAGATGACCCTTTAGTTTATTATAGTCTCTTGATTTATTATTTCTTCAGTTCTACAAAATAGGCATCCAGAAGTTTTTTAGCGGCTACAAACGACGTAAGATCAGCATTCAGGACCTGACGTTCTTTTTCTTCGAGCATTCCCTTTATCACGGGATTATGATAGAAGTTATCCCGCAAATACTCATTAATTGACTCGTACATCCAATATTTAGATTGCTCATTGCGGCGATGATAAAAATAACCATTGTCTATTACGAAATCTATATATTCATAGACCATGTCCCATATTTCTTTCACGCCAATATCATAAAAGCCTGAGTAGGTAAGTACCTTTGGAGTCCATCCGGAATCTGCTGGTGGGAAAAGATGAAGCGCATTGCGGAACTGAGTCTGGGCAAGCTTTGCTTTATCAATATTATTCCCATCGGCCTTGTTAATAACAATTCCGTCGGCCATTTCCATAATGCCTCTTTTTATACCCTGAAGTTCATCACCGGTTCCGGCCAACTGAATCAAAAGAAAGAAGTCGACCATTGAATGAACAGCAGTTTCGCTCTGTCCTACCCCAACCGTTTCAACAAATATCTTATCAAATCCGGCCGCTTCACAAAGGATTATTGTTTCCCGGGTTTTCCTTGCCACACCACCAAGCGAACCTGCCGCAGGACTAGGGCGTATAAATGAATCGGGATGTATAGATAATCGTTCCATACGAGTTTTATCTCCCAAGATACTTCCTTTTGAACGTTCGCTGCTAGGATCAATTGCAAGAACAGCCAGTTTTCCACCTTTCTGAAGTACGTGCAGACCAAACACATCTATTGATGTGCTTTTCCCGGCGCCAGGCACACCACTGATACCAACGCGAATAGAATTACCCGAATAGGGCAAACATTTTTCTATTACCTCCTGAGCAATAGCCTGATGTTCGTGTCTGACACTCTCCACCAAGGTAACAGCCTGACTAAGAATTGTAACATTACCTTTTACAATACCTTCCACATATTCACCAACCGACAGTCTCCGTTTCTTGGGTATACGGCGCAACTTCAGATAAGGATTAACAGAAGAAGGCTGTTCAATTCCTTTATTGACAGTCAATCCTTTGTACTCTTCGTTATTCTCAGGATGTTTCATTTTTAGTCTATTCTTTTATTTTCACCTTCAGATTAATCATCACCAAAGGATTAACAGGATCATTGGTAATCATCAGAATTTTCTTCTCACCTTTGGTTTTCTTCAGCCACTTACCACTTATATCCACAACTAATTTGGTTGTTTGTCCGGGTTGAATAAACTTCTTACCCAAGCTAACGCCCACTGCTGAGTTAAACACTTGAAGCTTCTTTATTTCAAGACGCGTTATACCCGTATTCGATATTATAACTGTATGTGATGTTTTTCCATTCAAAGAAATTTCTCCCATATCCAAATCAGTAGATGACAATTTAATTTTTGGAGCATGATTTCTCTGAAGTGTTGTCATTCTCGAGAATCCGGGAAGTAAGATAGCTGAAATATCAATCTCATTATCCGGGCTCACTTTATCTCCTGAATAACGGGCCAGATAAACAGGTACTTGCGTCAGTCCAAGATCTTTCAACAACTTAGTATCCAGCGTCAAAGTAATTTTACCTTTCCGCCCTCTATTCAAAATTTGCGGTTTAGCCTCAGCTTTTAAGTAAGGAGGTAAATGCATTAAGGTTACATCTAATGGTTTATCAGATGTATTTGCCAACTGAATTTCCGCAGTAGGCATATCTCCGCTATTTGCCGGAGAGAACTCAATGTATTTTTTATCCAAACGAATGGCTCCAATCTCGTAAACCAAATCTTTTTTATAGTTTATAACTCCAATAGCAACTTCACCTTTAATACCAATATATTTCACATGGTTAGTTGCATTGCTATATATATTAATCGACTTATAAAAACGCCCCATCGCTTTGGCATCAAAAGTAGAACGAACATAGCCGGTATCACCAGGGGCTATCGGTTTCTTAGTCCATTCTGTAGCTGTACACGCACAAGAAGCTGTAACTTCGGATATTACTAACGGTTGGTTACCCGTATTGGTAATTACAAATTCTTTTGTCACCGGTTTATTTCTTGGTATAATTCCAAAATCATAAACATCTTCATTAGTCGATATTCGTGCCTGAGACCATGCTGTAAGTGAAAGAGAAAACAGACCACAAATGAGCAAAAGGGAACGTTTCATGTATATTTCTTTATTTATATTCATACTTTTGCTGACAAATTTAAGTTATTTCTTTCACTTACAAGAATTCAATTTGCTAAAAAACATTTCAATTACTCTACAACTACACGTTCCGATGAAGAATGAGAGGCAAACTCGGGTGCATAAGCCGACTGCAAAGTGGCTATACCTGATGAATAATCTCCTATTCTAGTTACAAAGAATGAATGTTCCAGCACATAAGTTCCTTTAACCAGCGAATCAAAGAAAAAGTTTGTGGAAGCATCTTTCACAGCCACATAATACCCCGTTCCTGCTCCCCATTGGTAACCGGAAAGCGATTCGAGAGGCTCGAAACAAGCAGCGCGCTGATCTTTCAACTGAACAAAGTCCATATCACGATCCACCTTTATGATAATACGTGAAACTACCTTATCGCCAACTTTTAGTTTTGCATTCGTTTTCAACGGTTGCAATTCTTTCACTCCGTTCACCAAACGTTCCACATATAATGTTTTAGAAACATTCAGCTCTTTTCCCTGTTGTTTCACTCTATCCGTCTCTTCCAGATATTGTGCATAAACGGCTCCCCAGGCAATACCTGCATCACGTTTTTCCACTTTAATCTGTCCGGAAACAGATGTAGTAGCCGCATCCTCGAATGACTTCTTTATATATCCGGTAGATGGAATAGCTGTTTGAGCAGGAGAATAAGTCTCCATCACCTGCTTACCAAATGTAATTTTCACATTACCGGGATTATCTAATAAATGATTCCCTCTGTTCAATAAAGCATAAACAGCATTCACTGTGGAAACGGAGAATCCCATGATTGCGCCTGCTTCTGTTTCAACAGCCACATCTTCATTTCTTCCACTGTAGCCGAATCCTTAGCCACTTCATCGAATGCTTCCAGTATAGCTGTCTGCATCTTTATCTTATTGCCAAACCATGAATACGGATTTACACTTGCAGAGTAAAACATACCCATTTCATCAGTTTTAGCAGCATACTCTTTCATTGAATTTAAGAAATCCTTAGCCTCAGCATTCTTGCCGGCTTTTGCAAGAACAACTGCAGAAAGAGCTTTTCCCATCAATGTTTGATTCTTCAAAGTTTGGTGTACCTTACCTAAGAAATAGTTATAAGCCTCTTTATTAACCGAAGGAATCTTCTCACCAGTCAGCGCACACAAATAAAGATAATGCAAAGACTTATCATCCAGCCCGAATTTAGCTCCATACTTCTTTTCGTCTTTCTTTATTTCCTTATATTTCTGAAGTATCTCACCATGTAAATATCTGAAAGCCGATTGTTGCATAGTCAACGCTTCACCACTCAACGGCTCGCCAGTGAGTTTACTCAACCGTCCCATTGTTTCCAGCACAAATTGTGTAATGTAGCGACTGCCGTTCATCCCTTTGTACCAAGTCCAAGCCCCACTATTCAGTTGCAACTCTTTCAATTTAGCCAGCGCCTGAGTGTTTTTATATTGAATGGTATTCAGATCAAAAAGCAAAGCCAACCGCTGTTTTTGTTCAGCCTCACTCTTAGCTTCAGTTAACCAGGGAGACTCTTCCAGCAAGATATTCTTCACATCCTGATTCTTTTGCAGATTGCTCCACAAAGTTTCTTTTGTTTCACCCTGAGCCTTCCACTGATCAAATACCAGTTTAATGCGAGGTTGTGCATTCATAATAGATGATGCCAGCGAGTTTGCATAGAAAGCCGTTGCCCAAGACACCGCACTTTCGTTGGTAGGGTTAGACAAACTTGGCAAGCTCTGCACAGCATACCATGCCGGATTTCCGGTAAACTCTACAGTCAGCTTACGATCGGTTGCCGTTTTCGAGTTTCCATTAAAGAGTTCCTTCATAGAAAACTCACGAGTCTGGTTTCCACGGATAGGCATTGTCAGCGTTTCAATGATTCTTTCCTTATTGCTAAGAACCGGAAGCAGGTGTTGTTCACCATCACTAAAAGTTCCACCATCGGCAACCAGGCGGCATCCTAAAAGAGAATAGGCAGGATCGGCAGTAAATTCAAAGGAAGCACTACTTGTCTGCCCTGCTTTTACAGAGAAAGCTTGTTTCTTTGTAAGTATCACCTTTTCGGTAGCCGGATCAAACAACTGCATTTTTACTTCTCCCGCTACATCTTTCTGAGATACATTAATAATGCGTGCAGAGATTGAGCTGCGATCTCCCACCCTTACAAAGCGAGGCATATTAGGAGTGAGCATAAAATCTTTGCTGGTCACGGTTTCTCCATCAATAGTACCAATCTGCATATCTTTTGTATGCGCAATTCCTTTAAACGTCCAGCGAGTAAGGCTTTCGGGCATTGTGAATGAGAAACTTACTTCCCCTTTTTCATTTGTACGAAGCTGCGGATAAAAGAATGCTGTTTCGTTAAAGTTTTCACGAACAGGGACGTTTTTGTCTAATGTTTCTTCTGATTTTTCTTTTGTGATAGCAACTCCATATGCAACCTGTTTAATTTCTGCAATATCCTTACCATTAGCTTCATCATTTCCTTTAACGTCGGCAATAGAAATAGTCACCTTACTACCTTTTGTTCTAGCCGAAAAGCTTATCAAATTAGCATCACGTTCATAACTATTCATATAAATTTTCATCAGTTCATCATACGACAAATCTTGAAAATTGTATTCTTTGGATGGAAAATCAAAATAATAACTATTGCTATTGGAATACGGATGAATCCAATTTACTGTAGGGATAACACGTCCAAAGTTTACAGACAAGCCCTGGTCTCTTTTCCATATCTTATCTAAAGAAGTATCGTACATTGAAGCTAAAAGCTCTGCATTAGCAGCAGTTTCTTTTGCATTTTTAATGGTTAGTTTCCATTCTTCTTTCTGTCCGGGTTTTAATTTATCACGGAACACTTCCCATTTCAAAGTAAGCTTGTTATCGGGCAAAGCTTTCTGAATACTTTCTCCCTGCTGATACACCTGACCGTTCTTCACGAAGCAAAAATTGACATAAACGCCATCTCCATATTCTTCCTTATAAGGAAAATCAAAACGTTGAACGGAGTTGGATAAATCAAGGCGGCGACTTTCAATATGCTTGCCACCCGCAAAAACATCATAAAGAACATGTACGTTCTTCTCTCCCGACCCGAATAAAATAGTTGCCGGCTTGTCTGGAGCAAATGTAGTATCCATCAGCTTGCACCACATTGGCTTGGAAACAGGTGGTTGCTTATCATTGACTGAAAAAAGCACAAGAAACTTATCACAAGTAGCTTTTCTTCCCTTCTCATCCAAAGCAGAGAGAGCCAGATTATATTCTCCGGAAGGTAAATCCTTCCAGGCTGTGAGTTCCTGCAATTTATTTGAAACAAATTTCCCTTCTAGAACAGGCTTCTTATTGCCTTTTGCAAATAATTGGTAGGTACCTTCCACATTTACCGGTTTCTGACTAAGGTTATCAGCCTTAAATGTTGCGCTGATAACTTTGTCCCGACAAATTTCATCATCCATATCTGTAGACAGAACCAACGAAGTACTACCCACTGAAATAGATGTCTCGGCAGTTTGTGTCTCTCCCGCAGCATCAGTAAGCGTTGCTTTAACCTTATATGTATAATAACATTCGTCGAGATCATCGCTAAGATCAGGAATTAACCGGAAAGAAACTACAAAATTACCTTTCTCGTCAACCACAGCTTCGCCCGAGGTTAATGTAGTTTCTCGTCCTTCGCGCCATTCCCACCAGTAAGGTTGAACACGAGTAATGCTATATTTTACTGAAGAACCCTGAACAGCCACACCAGAAAAAGTCTTTGCTGAACCGTTCACCCTTACCGAATCATTGAAAGTATAGCTACCCTCCAAAGGCTGAAAGGTTATTTCAAAAGTTGGTCGTTTATACTCTTCCACACGGATAACTGTACTTCCAAAATTTGTCTCCAATCGGAACTGACCATTTAGTGTAGAAGACGGTAAAGAAAAATCAGTTGTAAATGAGCCAAACTCATTTGTTAATAGCTTCTTCTCGGCTATCATTTTATTATTGGCATCATACAGGTGAAGAATATATTCTTTGTTTGCCACTACATGAGCTTTATCCAAAGCCGAACGATAAGCAATACCTTTCACAAAAACAGTTTGTCCGGGGCGATAAAGGCTTCGGTCAGTAAGCAAAGTAACAGCTTCCCTCTCCTCTTTCATTTCTGTAAAAGAGTTACGGTAAAGATAAATATTTTGCAAAGGCAAAGCAACATCATTTCCTTTTGAGGCAGTAAGCCATCTCAGATTATCCACTTTATCAACCACTAAACTTCCGTTATTCTCCGTGATTACTTTCGCATATTCCTTTTTATCTCCTTTATTATTAACAAACAAAGTCACCGTCGCACCAGATATTGGGTGTCCACTTTGGGCATCAAGCGTAACAATCTCGACCTTATCTTTAGAAAGACTTCTGGTCAGAATTTTAAAAGCTGAAGAATAAATAAATCGTTCACTTGAGTCGTTCGTTTTCTCATCAGGAATTATGTTCAATATATATAGCCCTAATGAAGGAGCTTTCACTTTAAGCACTGAATCTTTCTGCTGATAATCTAAAGGGCGTACTAAAGAATAATGTTCTGAAGATAACAGATTAGTATGTTTTTTGTAGAACTTTTTATCAATTTCTTTTTCCAGGACAGGAGAATTGACTGGAAGATTCACTTTATAGAAGCAGATCTTAAATCCGTTTAGATTCTTATGGGAAACTTTGAGATTAAACTGTTCGCCCGGATAAATAATCTGGGGAGATTCTACTGATAAATAAGGATTTAGAATCTGTTGTTTGCTGTTTTTCAACAAATTAATCCGCTTATATTTAGGATACTTTTGAATAGCTTCATCCAAAATTTCCAGAGCCAAAGGTAATTTGTTTCTTGTTTGCACATAATTCGCTTTTCCTAAATAGACTTCCGCACAAATTTCATTGGAAGAATTCTGAGCAATTAAGTCATTCAGTGCAGCAATATAAGGATCGACACCTAATTCCTTTTTCTGAATAGCTTCCCATTCATCCGCATTTGTTTCCTGGAACTGCTGTTTTGTATAATCCAACCGTTCTAATTCAGTCAGTAATACGGCATCTTTATTATTAGCTAGCTGATAATAAGCAATCAGTTCTTTATAAATACGGCATTTCTCTGCCACAGCATCATATTCACTGGCGACAGGGATCTGAGTTTTAATAAAAGATGCAGTATTTGCAAATGCTGTTTCTGCTTTCAACAAAGTCTGTGGATAAATATCTTTCGAAATATTTTGCAAAGTTGAAAGAGAAGAAAGCGCACGTTTAGCCAGTAAATGAAGCATATCGTGATGGAAAAAATCACTTGTTTCACCATTCGTCACAATCGGTTCATAAGCTGATGAAGAAGTTTCCTGCAGAAGTTTCTGATCTTTCAGCGAAAGGCGCAAACAAGAAAAAGCTTTCTGAATAAAAAGATTGGTGCTCCACTCGCGGATATCTTCGGGAGTTTCTCCGGTTAACTGTTTGCCTTTACGAAGCTGCCAGGAATTATTCTGAGCATAATCTGCATAAAGCTCGGCTATCATGGAATTCAGGATTGCTTTATCCATAGGAACTGTTGATTCTGATTCCCATTTTTCCAAACCTTTCAGGTTTACATAAAAGCTATCAGCATTGATCTTAAGCTTTGTATTGGCATTATATAAATATGCCTTAAACATTTGCGGAGAGTTCTTCTCAGCCAATGCCTTGCGATAGATTTCATTTGTTACTTTTATCACAGATTGCGGAAGGTCTTTTTTCTCAAAAGCCTCAACACTCTTCCACATCTCTTTATAAGATTGCTGTTGAGCAAATAAAGATAGCGATGTTATCAGAAAAGTAAAAAAGGTAAATAGTCTGGTTCTCATATCTATCATTTTTAGTTTTAGTACGTTATGACAAAGTAAACGATTTAAACTTAAAAATCATGCATCAGCTACAAAAGATTTAAGTCACTTTTTATGAAAAATAAACTAAATGTCAATTGTCTCTAAATCCGTTTTAGATTAAACCCGACTAAATAACTCAAAAAGTTCAGGCTACATAATTTTGTTTTTGTGAAATTGATCTAGCGATCTAGCAATAAGCATATAACTATTTAGTAATTAACAAAATAGAATGTGCTAGATCAATATAATTTGATCTAGCAGTGATCTAGCGATCTAGCACTTGTCTCGTCCTGATTTTGGTTGACTGTGTTTATTATAGTCTAGTGTAAGATTGTATCTTCCCTATTCCATATTAGTTAGCTCTTTGAACTATTTTTCTGTAGACCCGGGTGTACCACCCCCTTACACCCGGGTCTACAGTTAGGCTACATCTGGGTCTACCAAATTTGCACACCCGGGTGGACGAAAAAAAAGTGCGGGAAAGATTACTCCATCCCGCACTTCATATTTATTTTTTCTGACTTGTTTTTACTCTTTGACTGGTGTTTGTTCCAATGTTGCAACAAGGAATTCATAGAATTTCTTTACTGATGGAATATAAACACGTTCGTCTGGTGAGTGAGGAGAGCGCAATGTTGGACCAAAAGAAATCATATCCAATCCTGGAATATTAGCACCAATGATGCCACATTCCAGTCCGGCATGGATCACTTTCACCGCAGGTTCTTCGCCAAACTGAGCTTTATAAGAAGCTTTCATGGCATGAAGAATAGGAGAATTCACGTCTGGCTGCCATCCTGAGTAAGCGCCTGACATTTCTACCTTGGCTCCTGCCATGTTGAAACAGCATTCAATACTGGTAGTGAGGTATTCTTTCATAGAATCGGAAGCACTTCTAGCAAGAATCTTCACTTCTGCAACGCCATCTTTAACCTTAACAATTGCAAGGTTTGAAGATGTTTCTACTGTATCAGGAATAGAAGGAATATTTCTCAATACACCATTCTGACAAGCAAAGATGGAGTTGATGATATCATCCTGTATTTCTTCTGGAACAAGTCCTTTTGGTAAGTCTGTTTTTTCAGCTTTGAAACTAATCTTTTCCTCGATTCCTGCAAACTCTTCATTAAACATGTTTTCGCAGTATTGCACTAAGTCTACCAGTTCTTCCTCGTTTTCAGAAGGAATTGTTACTATAACGTGTGCTTCACGTGGAATAGCATTGCGCATGTTTCCACCTTCAAAGATGGCAAGTCTGGCCTCATAACTGGCAACTGCCTCGCGAAGGAAACGAACCATTAGTTTATTTGCATTAGCACGTCCCTGATTAATTTCCAAACCAGAGTGTCCACCGCGCAACCCTTTCAAGGTAATTTTTACAGCAATGTCGCCATCTTCTGCAGGAACCTCTTTATATTGGAAAGTTGCAGTAACATCTTCGCCACCAGCACAGCCAATGTAAAGTTCGCCTTCGTCTTCAGAATCCAGATTCAAAAGGATCTCTCCTTGAATACTCTCTTTCTTCAAAGCAAAAGCACCAAACATACCAGTCTCTTCGTCAACAGTAATCAATGCTTCCAGCGGGCCATGTTTCAGGGTCTTATCTTCAAGAACAGCCATTATTGCTGCAACACCCATTCCGTCATCAGCACCAAGTGTAGTACCTTTTGCTTTTACCCAATCGCCATCAATATAGGTCTCAATAGGATCTTTCTCAAAGTCATGAGCAGTGTCGTTATTCTTCTGAGGAACCATATCCATGTGTGCCTGAAGGATAACTCCCTTGCGATTTTCCATTCCCGGGGTAGCCGGCTTTCTTATAATGACATTACCAATCTCATCAGTAAATGATTCCAGATTTAAACTCTTTCCGAAGTTTAACAAAAACTCGGTTACAGGTTTCATAAAGCCAGAAGGACGTGGAATTCTGGTTAATGAGTAGAAATGCTTCCATACTGCTTCGGGAGCCAATGATTGAATTGTTTTCATACACTTTAATTTTTATTTGTAAAAGGCAGGGCTACTAACCCATATATACCTAGCAAAATTAATAATAATGTTTGTATTCCATGTTTAATTAAGGCAAATATTCCCGCATCGGTTACATTAACTCCGTAAAGCACCATCATGGAAATTATCGCAAAGTGCCACGGTCCGGCACCATTAGGCGTTGGAACAACTACTGCCACACTTCCCGCTGCAAACATTACCAATCCGGCCATAAAACTTAAGTTCGAAGAGAAACCGAAACAAAAGAATGTCAGATAAAATTCCATAAAATAACAGAACCAGATAAGGAATGTATACAAGATAAAAAGAGGCATATTTTTAACATGCTTCAGCGTTAATATGCCTTCCCAAACATTCAGCGCAATTCCTTTTACTTTTTCAAAGAATGAAAGTAATCGCATGAGCTTATAAAGCAATATACATACACCAATTACACACAATGTGATAATGTAGAACTCCGGTGAAAGGAATATCTGCCCTATAGAATCAAGATTGGTTCCGGTCTTGGCAAAAAAACTTTTAAATATACCCAGCTGAAGGACTAAAGTTGTTCCTGTAATAGCCACCACCATTATTGAATCAATAATTCGTTCGGTAACAACCGTACCTAAAGATTTGGAGAAAGATACACCGTCATACTTGGAAAGTATTGTGCATCTGGAAACTTCACCTACACGGGGCAACACTAAATTTGCCGCATAAGAAATGAATATAGCATTCACGCAATTGCTGGATTTAGGATAAGCATCAAGAGGTTCCAAGGTTTGCTTCCATCTCCATCCACGGAAAACGTGGCTGAATACACCAAACACAAGTGAAACTAACATCCACCAATAGTTCATCTCATGAAAAAGGACATGACCCACTTTAGAAAAGTCAAAGTCCCGATAGACCCAAATTAATATAAAACCGCCTAAGATGAGCGGTAAAGCTATTTGAAATGTCTTTTTTATTATCTTTTTAAACGGAGGTGTTCCCAAAATTATAAATAAATGGATTATTATTAATACCTTTGCAAGCTGCAAAGATAATAGGTTATCTGTAAAGAGCGAACGAATAAACAATTAAATTAACAGAATGAGAGTAGTAAAACCAAAGAAATTCCTCGGACAACATTTCCTGAAGGACCTGAAGATAGCACAAGATATTGCAGATACGGTAGATGCCGTACCTGAACTTCCGGTATTAGAAGTAGGGCCAGGTATGGGTGTTCTCACTCAATTTCTGGTAAAAAAGGAAAGACCTGTTAAGGTTGTAGAAGTAGACTTTGAATCAGTAGCATATCTTCGTGAGGCTTATCCGTCACTGGAAGATCATATTATTGAAGATGATTTTCTAAAAATGAATCTTGATAGAGTATTCGGGGGAAATCAGTTTGTGCTGACGGGTAATTACCCATACAACATATCAAGCCAGATATTCTTCAAAATGCTTGAGAACAAGGATCTTGTTCCCTGTTGCACAGGTATGATTCAAAAAGAGGTTGCAGAAAGAATCGCTGCCGGTCCCGGGAGTAAAACATACGGTATTCTGAGTGTACTTATTCAGGCATGGTATCATGTGGAATATCTCTTCACAGTAAGTGAAACGGTATTCAACCCACCTCCTAAAGTAAAGAGTGCCGTAATAAGGATGACACGCAATGAAACCAAGGAACTTGGTTGTAATGAAAAACTTTTCAAACTAGTGGTAAAAACCACTTTTAATCAGCGCAGAAAAACTTTAAGAAATTCTATCAAACCAATACTAGGGAAAGATTGCCCTCTTTGCCAAGATATATTATTCAACAAACGTCCAGAACAACTTTCTGTTGCCGAATTTATTAATCTGACAAATAACGTTGAGAAAGCTTTGGCTGAGCAACAGGAAAAGATTACTGAATAAGAAAAATAAACATTGCCATAAAAACATGCTTTTGCCGTCATTTTCCAAATAATGAGAATTATTTGGAGACATGATGTTTTGCGTAAGTATTACAGTTCTTTTATCATAAATTCATCCTAAATTCAACTATTAAGAGGGCAAAGGTGAAAAAATATGCCAAAACATTAGAAAATAAAGAAATTATTTTATTAATTTGTGGACTAATGTAATGAAGGGACTAAATCCTATACCTAAAAACGATTGAATAAATGATGGACACTCAAGACACTAATCTACCTCAAGAAGAAGGGAAATTAGAAGAAGACAAGAATGTTCCCGAGGTTTCAGAAGTGAAAGCTGAAGAAACTCCAGAGGAAACTACCGAAGTAAACACATCGACTGCACTGCAGTCAAAACAGGAAGTAATTGACAGGCTTAAAGAGATTGCCGAAGATACGGAAAATGCTCATAAGCAAGAACTAGATTCCCTTAAGCAAACTTTCTACAAAATCCATAAAATAGAACAAGACGCTGCAAAGAAAAGCTTTGTAGAAGAAGGTGGAAACGAAGATTCATTTGTTCCGGTAACGGACACTTATGAAAATGAGTTTAAGTCTATAATGGCCACTATCAAAGAAAAAAGAAGTGCGTTTAATGCAGAACTTGAAAAGCAAAAAGAAGAAAACCTACTATCAAAGCTCGGTATCATTGAAAAGCTTAAAGAGCTGGTCAATTATCCTGAAGATGTAAATAAAGCTTATAATGACTTCAAGAAACTTCAGCAGGAATGGAACGAGATAAAGCAGGTTCCTCAAGCTAAAGTAAATGAATTATGGAAGAATTATCAGGTTTATGTAGAGAAGTTCTACGATATAATTAAAATAAACAACGAATTCAGAGATTACGATTTCAAGAAAAACCTTGAAATTAAATCAAAACTTTGCGAGGCTGCAGAAAGATTGGCAAATGAACCGGACGTAGTCTCCGCATTTCACCAATTGCAAAAGCTACATCAGGAATTCCGTGATACAGGTCCTGTAGCAAAAGAACTTCGTGATGAAATATGGGCGCGTTTTAAAACAGCCTCTACTGAAGTTAATCGCCGTCACCAACAGCATTTTGAGTCCTTAAAGGAAGTAGAACAACGAAATCTGGATGAGAAAACTGTTATTTGCGAAATTGTTGAATCTACAGAATATGGAGTATTGAACTCCTTTACTGCATGGGAAAGCAAAACTCAGGAAATTATTGCACTCCAGACTAAATGGAAAACCATTGGTTTCGCTCCACAAAAAATGAACATAAAGATTTTCGAAAGATTCCGTGCTGCTTGCGATGAATTCTTCAAGAAAAAAGGAGAATTCTTTAAGAGTATAAAGGAAGGAATGAATGAGAATCTGGAAAAGAAAAAGGCGCTTTGCGAACAAGTGGAAGCACTTAAAGATAGCACTGACTGGAAAGAGACTTCTGATGCTCTGACTAAGCTTCAGAAAGAATGGAAAACCGTTGGTCCTGTGTCCAAGAAGTATTCTGACCAAATATGGAAACGTTTTATCGATGCTTGTGATTTCTTCTTCGATCAGAAAAACAAAGCAACTTCTTCACTTCGCTCCGTAGAAGTTGAAAATATGCAGAAAAAGAAAGCACTCATTGAGAAATTGAATGCTATTGACGAAAACATGGAAGCTAACGAAGCCAGTAATCTGGTTCGTGAAACTATTAAAGAATGGAACACCATTGGCCATGTGCCGTTCAAGGAAAAAGACAAACTTTACAAGCAATTCCACGAATTAGTTGATAAGCTGTTTGATCGTCTTAATGTAAATGCAGCCAATAGAAAACTGAATAATTTCAAATCTAATATCAGTAGTGTTAGCGGTCAAGGCGAAAAAGGTGGAATGCAAACACTTTATCGTGAACGCGAAAAACTTGTTCGTGCTTATGAAGCAATGAAGAACGAGATAAAAACATACGAAAACAACCTTGGATTCCTCTCTTCCTCATCGAAAAAAGGAAATAGTTTGGTTACTGAGCTAAACAGAAAAGTAGAAAAGCTAAAAGCTGATCTGGAACTTACTCTGGAAAAGATTAAAGTTATTGATGAGTCTGCAAAACAATAATCAGACAGAACCAATATATTATATAAAAAGAGCCTCTTAATTGAGGCTCTTTTTATGCCCGTTACACGCCTGTTGGTGATGGTAAGCATCATTTAGTGATGGTTCAGTGATGGATAAAATGCTACCATCACGATCCAGTCTGCTGATATTCAAGTTATTGTCAAAGAAAGTGAGGGAGTGAGGGATGAAAACACAAATTCATGAATGAAAATGAATTTTGAACTAAATCTGAAAACAGACAATAAGAAAAAGAGCGATAATAATTAAATAATTACTATCGCTCTTTTTTGTTGGGCTATAAGGATTCGAACCTTAAATCTCAGATCCAGAAACTGATGTGTTACCATTACACCATAGCCCAATTCTTAAATGCGGTGCAAAGATAGCCTTTTTTTGAGAAAAGCAAAACACTTTGCCCTCTTTTTTTGTTTAAAATTTCAGAGATAAGTGAAAATACATCGAATATTTTTCTAAAAAATCCAAAAAACATGAGAGATTTTCACTTTTCTTTCGCCGATACAATAAATCGACGTATATTTGTAAATTATTGTTTTACAGATAGGCTAAAACAGGTCATTATTAATCTTTTCATAGAAATTAAATGAACGAAACACAAAAACTTGTACAAAAAATAGTAGAAGGAATTCAGGAGAAAAAAGGATATAAAATAGTTGTGGCAGATTTGACCAAAATTGGTGATACAATATGCAAATACTTTGTTATATGCCAAGGAAATTCACCTAGTCATGTAAGTGCTATCGCTGATGAAGTTAGAGATTATGTGAAAAAGAACACAGAAGAAAGACCGATAACTACAGATGGATTGATTAATGCTGAATGGGTTGCAATGGATTACAGTGATGTTATAGTCCATATCTTCTTACCCGAAATAAGAGAATATTATAATATCGAACATCTTTGGGCAGACGCTAAGTTAACAACGATACCAGACCTAGACTAATTTAATAATAGAATGAGTAATAACAAAAAATCGAATAATAAAATGAATGTACCGAAATTCAGTCTGAACTGGATGTACGCTATTATTGCAATAATGTTAATCGGACTCTATCTCTCAAGCGAGGGAGGGTCTTTGACAAAACAGATCAGCTATAATGAGTTTCAACAGTATGTTCGTAACGGATACGCCACTAAAGTAGTAGCCTATAATGATAACACGGTAGAACTCTATGTAAAGCCAGAGCATATCAGCGAGGTATTCAAACAGGATGCTTCAAAGGTAGGCAAGTCTCCAATGGTGACTACAAGGGTTCCTTCGAATGAATCACTAAGCCGTTTTCTGGAAAAAGAGCGCGATGAGGCACGATTCCAAGGAACCGAGCAATACGAAGAAAAGAGAGATTATATAAGTGCTTTCTTACTAAATATACTCCCATTTGTTCTGCTTATCGGAGTATGGCTCTTCTTCATGCGAAAGATGGGTAGCGGTGGCGGATCAGGTTCAAACGTATTCAGCGTTGGAAAATCTAAAGCGCAGCTTTTTGAAAAAGGGGGTTCGGTTAAAGTAACCTTTAAAGATGTAGCCGGATTAGCGGAAGCAAAACAAGAAGTGGAAGAGATTGTTGAATTCCTGAGGAATCCGCAGAAGTATACTGATCTGGGTGGAAAAATTCCCAAAGGAGCATTACTTGTAGGCCCTCCGGGAACAGGTAAAACTTTGCTTGCAAAAGCTGTAGCTGGTGAGGCAGACGTACCTTTCTTCTCTTTATCAGGTTCCGACTTTGTTGAAATGTTTGTGGGTGTTGGTGCTTCTCGCGTAAGAGACCTATTTAAACAGGCAAAGGAGAAATCGCCTTGTATCATCTTCATTGATGAAATTGATGCTGTGGGACGTGCACGCGG
Source organism: uncultured Bacteroides sp. (assembly GCF_963678845.1). Taxonomy (NCBI): domain Bacteria; kingdom Pseudomonadati; phylum Bacteroidota; class Bacteroidia; order Bacteroidales; family Bacteroidaceae; genus Bacteroides; species uncultured Bacteroides sp. Next base: position 936,827 of record NZ_OY787468.1, on the reverse strand, counting down.
AAAGAACCCAAGCATGGGTGGTAACGACGAGCGCGAGAATACATTGAATCAGCTCCTTACAGAGATGGATGGATTTGGCACAAACAGTGGAATCATTATTCTGGCTGCAACGAACCGCGCGGATATCCTTGACAAAGCTTTGCTTCGTGCTGGACGTTTCGACCGTCAGATTCATGTTGATCTACCAGACCTGAACGAAAGAAAAGAAATCTTCGGAGTGCATTTACGTCCTATAAAAATAGACGAAACTGTTGACGTAGACCTTCTTTCCCGCCAGACTCCAGGCTTCTCAGGAGCTGATATTGCAAATGTGTGTAATGAAGCTGCATTGATTGCCGCTCGCCATGGAAAAACATTTGTTGGAAAACAAGACTTCCTTGATGCCGTTGACAGAATTATTGGTGGTTTGGAAAAAAAGAGCAAGATTATGACTCTGGAAGAGCGCAAGACTATTGCACTTCACGAAGCCGGACACGCAAGTCTTTCATGGTTATTAGAACATGCCAACCCATTAATTAAGGTAACAATTGTTCCTCGCGGACGAGCATTAGGCGCTGCCTGGTATTTGCCTGAAGAGAGACAAATTACCACCAAGGAACAAATGTTTGACGAAATGTGTGCCACTCTTGGAGGTCGCGCTGCAGAAGATTTATTTGTAGGTAGAATTTCTACCGGAGCAATGAATGACCTGGAGCGTGTAACGAAACAAGCATACGGCATGATTTCTTATCTTGGAATGAGTGAAAAATTACCTAATCTATGTTACTATAATAACGAAGAATATTCTTTCAATAGACCATATAGCGAAAAGACTGCTGAGCTGATTGATGAGGAAGCTAATCGCTTTATCAACGATCAATATGACAGAGCTAAGAAAATCCTTTCCGAACATAAATTAGAACATAATGCTCTGGCTAATTTATTAATTGAAAAAGAAGTAATCTTTGCTGAGGATGTGGAACGTATCTTTGGAAAACGTCAATGGGCTTCCCGTTCAGTAGAAATCATGGCAGCAAACAAACCTGCTGATAAAGAAGCTGAGGAAGCTAATACAGCTATAGAAAATAAGCCCGAAACTAACCCAGATCTACCTAAATCAGAAGTTGATCTGACTGAAAACACAAAAGAAGAGGATAACTCTGCGAAATAAACGAGTAATGATTAAAAATAACTTTATACAACGTACAGTCACAGGAGCATTGATCGTAGCATTGCTCGTGTGCTGTATTATATTCAGCCCTTTGAGTTTTGCCATTATGTTTGCCCTTGTCTCAGCACTTGCTGTGCATGAATTCTGTCAGCTTGTTAATCAGAATGAAGGGGTAAGTACAAACACGCTTATTAATGTTTTGGGAGGTGTATACCTCTTTTTTGCTTTTCTAGGATTCTGTTTGGAACTGGCCGGTTCACAAATTTTTATTCCTTATCTTTTTTTAATAATATATCTTCTTATCAGTGAGCTTTATCTGCAAAAAGAGAATCCGGTAAACAATCTGGCTTACTCTATGTTAAGTCAGCTTTATGTAGCCTTACCTTTTGCCTTACTTAATGTATTGGCCTTTCAGGCGAATAAAACCGGGGGCGTTGCATATAATTACGCTATTCCATTATCCATTTTCATATTTATCTGGCTAAATGACACTGGCGCTTATTGCTTTGGCACTCTATTTGGCAAGCATCGCTTATTCGAAAGAATTTCTCCTAAGAAATCCTGGGAAGGGTCTATTGGCGGAGGTTTACTTACTATAGCCACCGGTTTTGTATTTGGCTCATTTTACCCATTTATGCCTGCACTTGAATGGGCTGGTCTTGGACTTACAGTTGCTGTATTCGGCACATGGGGAGATTTAGTGGAATCACTGATTAAGAGACATATGAAGATTAAGGACTCAGGGAATCTTTTACCAGGGCATGGTGGAATACTTGATAGATTTGACAGTGCACTGATTGCTATTCCTGCAGCGGTTATTTATCTTTATGTGATTACATTATTTTAAATTATATACTATTTTAATAGAAAAAAGGAAGCCGCAACCGACTTCCTTTTTCTATTTATAAGATAAACGATATTGCATTTCGTCCATCAACTTTTTAATTCATCTTTCCACCGGTGTCATTTGTTATTGACTCTACAGATACTGTTTTTTGTTGTTTTGTCTTGTAATCAATTACTATAATCTTCTCGCCGTTCACAGCAGAATTAATTCTGATCTTCCAACCTTTGAAATCAGGAGTCATATTCATCAATTCTAAATTCCCCAACCAAAAAGAGGTAAGGCTGTGTCCTATGTAATCTGTTATATCGTTCATATCATTATAACGAAATTCATAGTAGGTATAACCATCATTCGGATACTCTTTCATTGTATTTCTTACAAGGTTCACCCGATGTTTTTGCACACTGGGTAGATTCATATCAAATTCTACATTTATGTAATTACCACTTCTCCATAAGTCAGTAACTCTCACGGGGTCATCTCCAATGCTGTCTTTGTTAGCCTCGGTCAGATTGATGATATTCTTAGTGAGTACTTTTGAGTAATCATTCAAACGAACATAATGATCAAAACCATTCTGAACATCACTTAAAATTGTAAAATTACCAATGATTCGCGTTCCATTCTCTAACCCTTTATATGATACAAAAGAAGCAGCAGGCCATAGTGTTTCACCGTTATCCAAAACAAAATAAACAGAATTTCCTGCATCAGTTTTCACTGTAGCCAGTGCAACGGTATAGTTGCCCAACGAATAACCATCATTATCATCAAGACAAGACTGAAGTACTGGAGTAAATGCCAACACCAGTAATAATAGATACAAATTAAACTTTTTCATAGCGCTTTATTTATTTATCTATTACATAAACAAAGGCGCAATCATTTTACTGCATTGCGCCTTTTAAATAATGCTTAAAAAGTTTTTAATATTCAAAAGAATAGAACAATAAGTCTTATTTTATTTCTATTCTAAGCAAATCTGCCATTTCTTTAGCTGCTTTTTCTGAAGCACCTGCCGGACCTAGAATCTGAATCATGCAGTCATAATCATCAAGCATTTGCCGACGCTTAACCTTATTATATAGAATAGCTTCTAATTCGGTCTCTATATTTCTCAATGTCATGGTATCAGCTACCAGTTCACGTACAACTTCTTTTCCGGCAATAAGGTTGACAAGCGAGACAAATTTCACCTTCAAAATTCTTTTTTTCAGAAAAGCAATAACCTTTCCTATAGGGGTGTGGTAGCAAACAACCTGAGGAACACGGAAAAGAGCAGTTTCCAAAGTTGCAGTTCCCGAAGTAACCAAGGCTGCAGATGACTGTTGAAGCAAACGATAAGTCTGACTAAAAATAATTTTCACCTTTGCATCCTGAATATATTTTTCATAGTATTCGGGAGAGATGCCAGGAGCTCCTGCCAGCACCAACTGATAATCAGGAAACTTTGATGCAGCTTTCAACATATCAGGAAGGTTATCTTTTATTTCCTGTTTACGACTTCCGGCTAAAAGTGCAATAATTGGTTGCTGTGAGAGATTATTCTCATTTGCAAAAGCTGTAAAATCTTCCGGATGATTCATGCGAAAAGTCTCAACTGCATCAACAGTGGGATTTCCAACATAATGTATTGGGTATTGATGGCCGCGGAAAAACTCTACTTCAAAAGGAAGAATAGAGAATAACTCATCCACATATCGCTTAATATTTTTGATCCGATACTCTTTCCACGCCCAGATTTTAGGAGATATATAGTAATAAACCGGAATCTTAGTTTCTGTTTTCACAAACTTAGCAATAGAAAGATTGAATCCCGGATAATCAACCAATATTACCACGTCGGGGGCATAAGAAACAATGTCTTCCTTACACCGTTTCATATTGGCAAAAATTGTACGCAAATGGAGTAATACGGGAATAAATCCCATGTAAGCCAATTCCTTATAATGTTTTACTCGGGTACCACCCTGAGCTGACATCAGATCACCTCCAAAGAAACGGAAGTCGGCTTCCTGATCTCCTTTCTTCAGTGCCCGCATCAAATTAGAGGCATGAAGATCTCCCGAAGCTTCCCCAACGATTAAATAATATCTCATCTTACTATTATAAGTTCCAGCCCTTTAATTCATCAATAATCTCATAAGCTGTTACATCAACCTTCGTGGGAGTAATTGCCGCATAACCGTTATTGAGTGCCCAGTTGTCAGTATCCTCTTCATCTGGCTCATGGTTTTCAAAATCGCCAGTCAGCCAAAAGTATTCACCTCCGTTGGGATGATCTCTACGCGCCCATTCATGTGTCCACTGCCCCACCGTTTGTCGACAAATTCTCACACCTTTTATTTCCTGACATACAGGGAAATTCACATTCAGGCAAATGCCTTTTGGCAATCCATTTTCAATAACCTTTTGAGTTATTTTACGAATAATATCAGCCGTAGGTTCAAAATAAGCATCCTGATGATGATCACAGATAGAGAAACCAATTGAAGGCACTCCACTAAGACAACCTTCTATTGCAACTCCCATTGTGCCGGAATAATGAACGTTGACCGCAGCATTATCTCCATGGTTAATTCCACCAATCACCAAATCTGGTTTACGATCTAAAATGGCAAACTTGGCCAGTTTTATACAGTCGGCAGGAGTTCCTGAGCATTTATATACAGAAAGTCCGGGTTCTTTTCTTACTAAAGTATATTTCACCGGACGATCTGCAGTAATAGCACAAGCCATCCCCGAACGTGCTGAATCCGGAGCCATCACAACAATTTCTCCAAGCGGGCGAATATATTTAATTAATTCGTTGATTCCTTTTGCCATAAACCCATCATCATTTGAGACGAGTATCAGAGGTTTTATATTTTCCATCTGTCAAACTTTCTTTTATCAGTTTCTTTTGCACAAAAATAGATAAAAAATGAGGGATAAACAAAAGAATGGTAATAAAAGCATTCCTGGATGTTTTTCTGATTATTCAAATATTATTTCCATTCTCTTATACAAAAGATTGTGTCATTTTGTACAGAAGAATATTATGTTCTGTACAAAGGAATGCGTTTTTTGTACAGAATATCAAATACCTGATTAGAACAAGACTTACTCCTTTGGCCAGCCTCTCAGTAGTTTACAAATCTTAATGTTATGCAAGCCGGTTTAAAAAATGAAAGTTTATTAGATAGAAATGTATATATTTGCAAGCTGGAATATTAGATATCTTTTGATATCAGAAAGATACATTGTCTTATAGTTATTAACAAAACGGGTAACTTATCAACAGATTTTGCATTGTTTTCCATTTTTAGTAGGCGCTCTTAGTTTTTATTACTTATTTCGCCTCAACAAATTAAATGTAGTATGGGAAAAATTATCGCTTTAGCCAATCAAAAAGGTGGAGTCGGAAAAACAACGACAACCATCAATCTTGCCGCGTCTCTTGCGACGCTGGAAAAGAAGGTTCTTGTTGTTGATGCCGACCCTCAAGCTAATGCTTCCTCTGGCCTAGGGGTAGATCTTAAAGACGTAGAATGCAGTATTTACGAATGCATTATAAACAACGAAGACACAAAGGAAGCAATATACACGACAGACATTGAAGGACTTGATGTAATACCGTCACATATTGATTTAGTGGGTGCGGAAATTGAAATGCTTAATCTACCTGACCGCGAGAAAGTGCTGAAAAAAATTCTGGAGCCAATGAAAGCTGAATATGATTATATTCTCATTGATTGTTCACCTTCACTTGGGCTTATTACAGTTAACGCACTAACCGCTGCAGATTCAGTTATCATCCCTGTACAGTGTGAATATTTCGCATTGGAAGGAATCAGTAAGTTGCTTAATACAATAAAAATTATAAAGTCCAAGCTTAATCCTATGCTGGAAATAGAAGGATTCCTGCTTACCATGTTTGACTCTCGTTTGCGACTAGCCAATCAGATTTATGATGAAGTGAAAAAACACTTTCAGGAGTTGGTATTCAAAACCGTTGTACAACGTAACGTAAAACTCAGCGAAGCTCCTAGTCATGGACTTCCGGTAATCCTTTACGATGCCGATTCTACAGGTTCAAAGAACCACTTATCATTGGCACAGGAAATTATTAAACGAAACAGTAAGTAAATAAGACATGGCAGTACACAAAAAATTCACTTTAGGTAGAGGATTAGACGCCCTGATCGCAATGGATGAAGTGAAGACCGAGGGCTCATCTTCCATCAATGAAATAGAATTATCCAAGATATCAGTCAATCCATCCCAACCACGCCGTGATTTTGATCAGTCGGCACTTGAAGAACTGGCTGATTCAATTAAAGAGATTGGCATTATTCAACCGATAACTCTGAGAAAGATTTCAGATGACTCATATCAGATTATCGCAGGAGAACGCCGTTACCGCGCTACTCAATTAGCAGGACTCTCAACAATCACAGCTTATATACGCACGGCAGATGATGAGAACGTGATGGAAATGGCTTTGATTGAGAATATTCAGCGGGAAGATCTGAATTCTCTTGAAATAGCACTGGCCTATCAGCACTTAATAGAACAATATAACCTGACTCAGGAAAGACTCAGCGAGCGTGTGGGTAAAAAGCGAACAACTATTGCCAATTACCTCCGTCTGCTAAAACTTCCTGCTCAGATACAGGTGGCTTTGCAAAATAAAGCAATCGACATGGGCCACGCCCGTGCTTTAATTACATTGAACGACCCTAAGTTGCAGGTGAAGGTTTATGAAGAAATACTTCAGCACTCTTACTCTGTTCGTAAAGTTGAAGAGATTGTTAAAGCACTAAACGAAGGTGAAACAATAAAAAGCGGGAAAAAGACTTTGGCTACAAAAGGAAATAAATTGCCCGAAGAATTTAATATCCTGAAAAACCATCTTTCCGGATTCTTCAATGCAAAGGTACAGCTTTCCTGTACTGCTAAGGGAAAAGGAAAAATTAGTATACCGTTTAATAATGAAGAAGACCTTGAAAGAATCATGGAAATCTTTGATAGTATAAAGAATAAATAACGCATTGATAGTTAATAAATTTACATATCGTATACTTTTCGCTCTGTTGTTCTGTTCTATTCAGGCAACAGGGATTGATCTGTATGCTCAACAGATTACATCCAAGGCGGATAGCATTATTAATGTTCCGCAAGCAAGGAAACATCGTATAGACTCAAGCACCCCTCAACAGAAAATGTCAACAGCTGATAGCCTTGAGAAGGTGAACAAAAAAAACATGAAAGAGATTGGATCTCCTTTAAAAATAGACCAATCGGCTATGCTAACAGATTCTCTTTCTAAGCAAAAGCCTGTATTTATTCCTAATTCAGGGAGGGCAACATGGATGGCAGCTATCTTTCCAGGTGGAGGACAAATTTATAACCGAAAGTACTGGAAGTTACCCATTATCTATGGCGGACTAATTGCATGTACTTATGCTCTAAGCTTTAATAATAAGTATTACAAGGATTATTCCCAAGCATATCTGGATCTTATGGATAGCAATGACAACACTAAAAGTTACATGAATTTTCTTTCTCCGGGATATGTGGTAGCAGGAAAAGAGGATTGGCTTAAGAAAGTTTTCAAGCAAAAGAAAGATTCCTATAGAAGATACCGTGACCTAAGTATATTCTCCTTTATTGGCGTATATTTAGTCTCTATCATAGATGCCTATGTAGATGCGGAATTATCCAACTTTGATATTTCACCGGACATCGGTTTACAGATTAATCCGGCTGTAATAAACGATAATCACTCGTCAAAGAATGCGCTCGGCGTTCAATGCAGTATTAAATTCTAAAAAAGTACATGAAGAAATTGTTTTTTATCCTCCCTATCCTACTCTTTAGTGTTTCATTGGTAAACGCACAGAGTGTTAATGTGACAGTCAATAAAAATGGAACTGTTCACGAAGAAACAATCGGCTTACCTCAAAGCATGACATATGATGTTGACAGTTTGCTAAATGAATGGCATTCAAAAAACTCTCTTTCATTAAGTAGCGATTGCTCAATGAAAGATGAAAATCCGTCATTCTCTGATTCTGTGTATATTGGTAGGCTATCCCGCATTCCTGCTGTAATGGAATTAACATACAACGATGTTGTAAGAAAATTCATTGAATTATATTCAGGCAAACTACGCAAACAAGTTTCTTTCATGCTTGGAGCATCAAACTTTTATATGCCAATCTTTGAGCAAGCACTTGATGCCTATAATATTCCACAAGAATTAAAATACCTTCCTATAATTGAATCGGCACTTAATCCCAAAGCTACCTCATCTGTTGGTGCTGCCGGACTTTGGCAATTCATGTTAGGAACAGGGAAAATCTATGGGCTGGAAACAAATAGTATCATTGATGAGCGTAGAGATCCTATTAAATCAACCTGGGCGGCAGCCAGATACTTGAGAGACTTATATACAATCTACAAAGATTGGAACCTTGTTATTGCTGCCTATAATTGTGGAGCTAATAACATTAACAAAGCAATTCGCCGTGCAAACGGAGCAAGAGATTACTGGGCCATATATAATTACTTACCACAAGAAACCAGAGGATATGTTCCTGCCTTTATTGCTGCAAATTATGTAATGACATATTATTGTGATCACAATATCTGTCCGATGGAAGCTGAAATTTCAGATAACACTGATACTGTGTTGGTTAATAAAAACCTTCATTTCGAACAAATAACAGAGGTTTGCGGCATTAAAATGGACCAGTTGAGAAGCCTTAACCCTCAGTACAAAATAGATATTATACCTGGAAACACAGAAACCTGCACTCTCAGATTACCTCGTAATTATATAAATACGTTCATTGACAGCAAAGATTCTGTTTATAACTATCATACTGATGTATTCTTTAGCAACAGAACAACGGTAGAGGTTCCACAAAAAGAAGTGATAGAAAAACCTGTAGTAACTTCCCGTCACCATAAGACATCTGCTTATCATAAATCAAAAAAGAGCAAGTTACATTCAAAGCATAAATCGAGTGTTTCGGGAGAAAAGAAAAAAGGCAAAACCCACAAGAAAAAGGGTTCATCTAAAAAGAGGAGCAGATCACGTCGATAAAATAAATAATACATTTATTAAAATTGCTTGTCGGATAGGGATTTTTGTTTATTTTTGCATTGACCACAAAAGAGAGGAATAAACAATGGATATAGACAAGAATGAGCAAATGACCGATGAAGAGATGATTGAAAAAGGGTTCCAGGAACTCTTAAATGATTATCTCGGAACCAGACATCGGAAACGTGTTGAAATAATCACGAAGGCGTTTAATTTTGCCAATCAGGCTCACAAGGGGATTAAGCGTCAGTCTGGTGAACCATATATTATGCACCCTATTGCTGTTGCAAAGATTGTTTGCAATGAAATTGGGTTAGGGTCTACCTCCATTTGTTCAGCTCTGCTCCACGATGTTGTAGAGGATACCGACTACACAATTGAAGATATTGAAAACATCTTTGGTCCAAAGATTGCACAGATTGTAAACGGATTAACAAAAATATCCGGTGGAATCTTTGGGGCAAACGCTTCTGCTCAGGCCGAGAACTTTAAAAAGTTATTGCTTACCATGTCTGACGACATCAGGGTTATACTTATAAAAATCGCTGACCGTCTTCATAACATGAGAACTTTAGGTTCTCTTCTTCCCAATAAACAATACAAGATTGCTGGAGAAACGTTATATATTTACGCTCCTCTGGCCAATCGTTTGGGGCTTAACAAGATTAAGACCGAGCTTGAAAATCTAAGCTTCAAATATGAGCATCCTGAGATTTATACTGAAATAAAAGGAAAGCTAAAAGCCACGGAAGCTCACCGTGACGAAGTCTTCAAGAACTTCACCGCACCTATCCGTTCCCAGTTAGATAAAATGGGGCTGAAATACGAGATTATAGCAAGGGTTAAATCTATCTATTCCATTTGGAACAAGATGCAAACCAAAAATCTCCCATTTGAAGAGATATATGACCTGCTTGCCGTCCGCATTATTTTCTCTCCGAAGAATGAAGAAGAAGAACTAAATGAATGCTTCAACATTTATGTTTCCATTTCCAGAATTTACAGACCACACCCTGACCGATTAAGAGATTGGGTGAGCCATCCAAAAGCAAATGGTTATCAGGCACTGCACGTAACCTTGATGGGAACCAACGGGCAATGGATTGAAGTACAAATCAGAAGCGACAGGATGAATGAGGTGGCAGAACAAGGATTCGCGGCACACTGGAAATATAAAGAAGGAGGAGGAAGTGAAGATGAAGGAGAACTAGAAAAGTGGCTCAGAACAATCAAAGAAATTCTCGATGATCCTCAGCCGGATGCAATAGACTTCCTTGATACTATTAAACTGAATCTTTTTGCTTCTGAAATATTTGTATTTACTCCTAAGGGGGAAATTAAAACTATGCCCCAGAACTCAACAGCATTGGACTTTGCCTTTTCCATCCATACGTTTCTAGGCAGCCATTGCATCGGAGCAAAAGTAAACCATAAGCTAGTGCCACTCAGCCATAAACTGGAAAGTGGAGACCAGGTGGAAATCCTTACTTCCCGTTCACAAAAGGTACAACCGTCATGGGAGAACTTTGCCACAACAGCAAAAGCTAAGGCTAAAATATTGGCGATTCTCAAAAAAGAACAGCGTAATGCCCAGAAAGAAGGTGAAACTTCATTATTAGAATTCTTCAAGTCTGAAGAAATTCGTCCTGATCCATCTAATATTGACAAGTTGTGTAAGTTGCACAATATTGGAAATAAAGACGAGTTTCTGGCTTGTATTGGCAATAAAAAATTCGTTTTAGGAGAAGCCGACAGGAATATTCTAAATGAAAAGCAGGGAACAAGCTGGAAAAAATACCTCACATTCTCTTTTGGAGCAAGCAAAGATCAGAAAGAAAAACAGGAAGAAAAACAACCTGCAGAGAAAATAGACAAAAAGAAGATATTAAAGCTTACTGAAGATACTATACAGAAAAGCTATAAAATAGCAGATTGTTGCAAGCCGATCCCCGGAGATGATGTACTGGGATACATGGACGAAAACGATGATATCATTATTCATAAACGTCAATGTCCGGTTGCTAATAAACTAAAAAGCAGCTATGGAAATCGTATAATTGCAGCCGAATGGGACACACACAAAGCTTTGTCATTCCCTGTGCTCCTTTACTTAAATGGCATCGATGCTGTAGGTTTGCTCAATGAGGTTACACAGATTATTTCTCAGCAATTGAACGTTAACATCCAGAAACTATTAATAGAAGCAAAGGACGGAATTTTTGAGGGAAAGATTCAATTGTATGTTCATGACGTGGAAGATGTAAAAACCATCTGCGATAATCTTCGGAAGATTAAGAATTTAAAAGAAGTAAAACGTATTGAAGAATAGACTAATGCCTGATAATTATACAAACCAGGGAGAGAGAAACGGATTAAACCGCATCTATCTCCTTTTTTATATTTAGTAGTTCTTCTTTTATCTGCCCCAAGCGAGTAATAACCTCAAAAGTCTTAATGGTTTGTTCCTTGTTGTCTTTCAGTTTCTGACGGGCACCGGGAAGAGTCATTCCTTTCTCTTTCACCAAATGATAGATTAACCGAATATTATCAAGGTCTTCCTTTCGATATTGACGTGTTCCCTTTGCATTTTTTTTCGGTTTAATAATAGGGAACTCCTTTTCCCAAAAGCGCAATAAAGATTCATTTACATCAAACATTGCCGCTACCTCACCGATGGAGTAATACAACTTCAAATCTTTGTTAGAATTATATGCCATAATATCCAATTTAAACATTACTTATCAAATACAAAATCCGGAATACAGTCTACAAAATATACTAAAGTAGAGCATAAAACGGAGAAAACAGACTATTGCAAGTCAACGATTTCGGGCAAAAAGCGTAGCAAACTCCATGCATCACTAAACCTTTTAGTAGTTTTTAATGAGCCAGCCATCAATATTTTCATGCAATATAGGTACAAAAATAATAAAACGAGCTATCTTTGCAAATCATTTTTCGGAATATTAACTTGATAACTATATAATTGCTTATGTTGACAGCAAAAGAAATCAGAGAATCATTTAAAGCTTTCTTTGAATCAAAAGGGCACCAGATTGTACCTTCAGCCCCAATGGTAATTAAAGATGACCCCACATTGATGTTCACCAATGCCGGGATGAATCAGTTTAAAGACATTATTCTTGGTAACCACCCAGCCAAGTATCATCGTGTAGCCGACTCGCAAAAATGTTTGCGCGTGAGTGGTAAGCACAATGACCTTGAAGAAGTGGGTCACGACACGTATCATCACACTATGTTTGAGATGTTGGGTAACTGGTCTTTTGGAGATTACTTTAAGAAAGAAGCTATTGAATGGGCGTGGGAATACCTGGTAACGGTCTTGAAACTAGATCCAAACCTTTTGTATGCCACCGTCTTTGAAGGAAGTCCTGCTGATGGACTGGAACGCGACAACGAAGCTGCTGCCATCTGGGGACAATTCTTGCCAGCAGATCGCATTATCAACGGAAACCGCCATGATAACTTCTGGGAAATGGGCGATACAGGTCCTTGTGGTCCTTGTTCGGAAATCCACATTGACTTACGTTCTGAAGAAGAACGGAAAGCTGTTAGCGGTCTTTCACTGGTAAATCAGTCACACCCACAGGTTATTGAAATATGGAACCTTGTGTTCATGCAATTCAACCGCAAAGCAGACGGAAGTCTGGAAGGACTTCCTGCAAAAGTAATTGATACAGGTATGGGCTTTGAGCGTCTTTGCATGGCTCTTCAGGGAAAGACTTCAAATTATGATACTGATGTATTCCAACCAATTCTGAAAGAAATTGCTAAGATGGCGGGAACAGAATATGGGTTGAATACACAAAATGATATTGCAATGCGCGTAATTGCGGATCATATCCGTACCATTGCATTCTCTATTACCGACGGCCAGCTGCCATCAAACGCAAAAGCCGGATATGTAATCAGAAGAATTCTGCGCCGCGCCGTTCGTTACGGATATACCTTCTTAGGTCAGAAATCTGCCTTCATGTATAAGTTGCTTCCCGTGCTGATTGACAATATGGGTGATGCTTATCCTGAATTAGTTGCTCAGAAAGAATTGATAGGAAAGGTGATCAAGGAAGAGGAAGAATCATTCCTTCGTACACTTGAAACCGGTATCCGCTTGCTGGACAAGGCTATCGCAGATGTGAAAGCCGTAGGAAAAAGCAGCATTGATGGAAAAGATGCATTTACACTTTATGATACATTTGGTTTCCCATTAGACCTTACAGAACTTATTCTGAGAGAAAACGGACTAACTGTAGATCTTGAGGGATTCAACGTTGAGATGCAACAACAAAAAGCACGTGCACGTAACGCTGCTGCTGTTGAAACAGGCGACTGGATTACTCTGAAAGAAGGTTCTTCAGATTTTGTTGGTTATGATTACACCGAATATGAAGTGGAAATTCTGCGTTATCGTCAGATCAAACAAAAGAACCAGACTCTTTATCAGCTAGTGCTTGATCATACTCCGTTCTATGCTGAAAGTGGTGGTCAGGTAGGTGACACAGGTGTGATTGTAAATGAATTCGAGACTATCGATGTTATCGCAACTAAAAAAGAAAATAATCTTGCCGTTCACATAACAAAAGAACTTCCAAAGCATCTTGATGCTCCGATGATGGCTTGTGTGGATACAGACAAGAGAGCAGCCAGTGCAGCAAACCACTCTGCCACTCACCTTATAGACCAGGCTTTGCGTGAAGTATTGGGAGAACATGTGGAACAGAAAGGTTCACTTGTATCACCAGACTCTTTACGTTTCGACTTCTCTCACTTCCAGAAAGTGACCGATGAGGAAATTCGCCAGGTGGAACACCTTGTTAACGCAAGAATTCGTCAGAACATTCCATTGAATGAATACAGAAATATTCCTATTGCCGAAGCTAAAGAATTAGGCGCTATTGCACTATTCGGAGAAAAGTACGGAGATGAAGTTCGTGTTATCTGCTTTGGCTCATCTGTTGAGTTCTGCGGTGGAACACACGTGGCTGCTACCGGAAACATTGGTATGGTAAAAATCATTTCTGAAAGTTCGGTTGCTGCCGGAGTGAGAAGAATTGAAGCTTATACTGGTGCAAAAGTAGAAGAAATGCTTGAAAATATTCAGGATACTTTCACAGAACTGAAAGCTCTGTTCAATAATGTACCCGATCTTGGTGCTGCAATCCACAAATCAATTGAAGAAAATGCAGGATTGAAGAAACAGGTTGAAGACTTTATGAAGGAAAAGCAAGCCGGAATCAAAGATAAACTACTGAAAAATATTCAGGAAATCAATGGCGTGAAGTTAATCAAGTTCGTTGCTCCGCTTCCAGCTGAAGCTGCAAAGAACATTGCTTTCCAACTTCGCGGTGAAATTACAGAAAGCCTGCTATTTGTAGCCGGAACAGAAGAAGGTGGCAAACCAATGCTTACCGTTATGATTTCTGATAATCTGGTTGAAGGTGGATTAAATGCCGGAAAACTGGTTAAAGAAGCTGCCAAGTTAATTCAAGGTGGCGGCGGTGGTCAGGCTCACTTCGCAACTGCCGGAGGAAAGAATGCTGATGGACTCTCTGCTGCTGTAGATAAAGTTATTGAACTTGCAAACTTGTAAGTTCCCCCATTCAATTCTGAATTGATCATTTATCATATACCGTTGTCGGCCATAAGGCGGACAACGGTTCTTTTTTACCCCTAACTCTGCCTCATTTGTGAACAATGGTTTTAAGCCTTTAACAAGTTATCAACAGGTATTCAACAAGCTACTAACAAGTATTGAACAATCTACCAACAGATCTTCAACAAATAGCCAACAACATTCAACAAACAATTAACAGGTATTCAACAAGTTATTAACAGGCTCCAGACATAGTATAATTCACTATTCCTTAACCATTTAAGCTCTATTAGGAGAGATATTCTAACCCACAAAGAACAATAGTTCACTTCTAACCAGGCGTTGAAATAACTTCCAGAAAACACGGAGTAGTGTTCACCGAGACACAGGCTGGTATTCAAAGGAACATTAAGCAACCTTCCAAGGGACATTAGCCAATTACTAGAGCAACATTAATCTCAGCCTGTACAAGCTGGCAGTTTAAGGTCATGAGGCTAATTACTCAGCTTGTACAACTCAGATGGCTGGCTTGTACAAGCCACGGTTAGTTATTGGTGAAAGAAAGTATAATGAGTCACGGGAGATTAATTAAACTTCCCTGTATAATGTGATAACATGATTTAAAGTAATTAAAACCCCTTTCTTTTATTCCACCTGATCTTTGGGATAGTTGACCAAGTATAGCGTTTCCGTGGCACGGGTAAAGGCGGTATAAAGCCATCGAAAATAATCGGGAGTCAGCATTTCCGGTGAGATGTATCCCTGATCAAGAAAGACCTTTTTCCACTGTCCGCCTTGAGCTTTGTGACAAGTCACCGCATATCCGTATTTCACCTGCAGAGCATTGTAATAGGGATCAGCTTTCATCTTTTTCATACGCTCACGCTTGGTGGAAATAGTGGAATAATCTTCAAGAACCGCATAGAATAAACGGTCATTATCTGCTTTGGGAAGCGCAGGGGCATCGGTGTGCAAGGTGTCAAGAAGGACAGTAGCTTCCAGTTCATAATCCTGATAATCAGGAAAAACAAGCTGCACATCGGCAAAACGGAAGCCATACATCTCACGCGTTCGCCTGACACGGCGCACCACAGCCATATCACCATTGGCTATAAACTCTATCTCGGCACACTTCTCCGTCCAGAAATAATTATTCTTTGCCACCATCAGCAAATCACCCCCACTGAGTTCATCTTCTCTGTAGAGTATTGTGTTGCGAATACCTTTATTATAAATATTTGCCCGCTTATTAGACCGGCATACAACGATTGTTTCGTCCATTCCTACCTTACCGTAACAGCTGCTAATCTCTTCAATCAGTTCATCGCCGGCCAATAAACGGATATCGGGAAAGCCATTTATGCGAATCATTGGCAGTGAATCAGCATCTCCCTGCGCTATCAGCCGGCGCAAAGCTGTGGCATTCCACAGAATACCCGAATCACCAAGCTGACGCACCACCTGAGTCAAATCAATCTCCCGCACAGAAAGTCCGTATCCCTTCAGAACATCCGACGTTAGTGCCGGACTCTCCTCCTCTCCCACCGGAGGAAGCTGAGCCGTATCGCCCATCAGCAAAAGTCTGCAACCTTGCCCCGAATAAACATACTGAACAAGATCGTCGAGCAGGCGGCCCGTTCCAAAAGCAGAGCCGGAAAGTCCGTCATTAGAAATCATGGAAGCCTCATCCACAATGAAAAGCGTATGTTGATGCAGATTATCATTCAGCGAGAAATTAGATAGCTCGTTGCTGAAGGACTGTTGGCGGTATATTTTCTTATGAATAGTAAAAGCAGGATGACCGGAGTACACAGAAAGCACCTTGGCTGCCCGCCCTGTAGGTGCCAGAAGAATAGCCTTTTGTTCGAGTTTCATCATCGTTCTCACCACCGCAGACACAAGCGTTGTCTTCCCTGTTCCGGCATACCCCCGGAGAATAAATACAGTATCGTTCACCGGTGAAAGCAAAAATTCCGCAAGGGCCTCCACAGCCAAAGATTGCTCGGGAGTGGGCTCGTGAGGGAAATTTTCCTTTATTTGCCCAACCAAATAGCTATTAATCATTTTTTGTTTTTATATTTGCGGTACGAATATAAACTAAAAAAAGAGATTTTCTGCGCCACACGCCAATAATCTTTTTTTAAATGCCAGAACATGACTGAAGAGTTGAGCATATCACAAATTGATTTTACAAAGACAGAGCAATACACTTTGTCCGTTCGCCTTAGTTCGGAAGAGTTCTATTTTTCTATCTATAATCCTACAAAAGCAAAGGCGTACAGTTTTATATCAAAAAAGACCAATGAAAATCTATCAATGGCAGCCAACGTAAAGGAAGTCATTAAAGAGAATGATTTCCTGAAGCATACTTACAAGAGAGTCAATATAATGACAATCACAAAGCGATTTACATTGATCCCTTTTGAACTTTTTGAGGATGAACAGGCTGAGACCATTTTTTATCATAATCATACCAGGAACGAAAACGAGGTTATTCTCTATAACATCCTGAGAAATGCCAATGTAGTGGTGGTCTTCGCTATAGATAAAAGTGCACATCAGCAATTTCTAGATCAATTTCCCGGAGCGCACTTCTATTGTCAGACAAGCTCACTGGCTGAATATTTTTCGGGACGCAGCAGGCTGGGCAACAGTCTGAAAATGTATGCCTACCAGCGAAAGAGCTCTGTAGATGTTCTGTGTTATGACCGTGGACGTATACTATTGATAAATAATTTCAAGTGCACAGAAACTGCCGATATTATCTATTATTTGCTTTATATGTGGAAGCAACTGGACTTTAATC
Source organism: uncultured Bacteroides sp. (assembly GCF_963678845.1). Lineage (NCBI taxonomy): Bacteria > Pseudomonadati > Bacteroidota > Bacteroidia > Bacteroidales > Bacteroidaceae > Bacteroides > uncultured Bacteroides sp. Next base: position 919,317 of record NZ_OY787468.1, on the reverse strand, counting down.
AAGAAAGAGATGAACTTCATCTTACAGGAGATCTTCGTGACAAGGAGACCTTGGTAAAAGGATTAAAGCAATTTGTAAGGCAACTATTCGTAATTAATCCCATTTCAGAGTTTTCATTAAACGGAGTATCGAGTGCGGAAGAAATTCCCTTCGACTTACAAACATTATCATTATGCGAGTTATAGGCATACAGCAAAAAAGCATAAGAAACTAAAAACAATTAAAGAGTAATTAAAAGAAAATAAATTCCAATAAACAAAGAACTTACAGAGCACTAAAGAGAATCAAAAAGATAATTATATTATCCTTTGGTTCTCTTTTCTTTTACTTATATTTGTTACTTTCTTGTTACTCATAATAACAAGTAACAAAATAAGTATTATATTTGTTACTCGGAAACAATTAAAGAGTAGCAATATGAAGAAACAAGCAAAACCCAAAGAGCCAATAAAGATCAGATACAAGAAATTAGCAAACGGAAACCAATCTATTTATCTGGATATTTACACCGAGAATAAAAGGGAATATGAGTTTCTGAAACTCTATTTAATCCCGGAGCATACCAAAGCAGACAAAGAAGCAAATACCAACACCCTACAGTTAGCGAATGCTATCAAAGCTAAAAAAATTGTAGAATTACAAAACAATCAACATGGGTTTAGTAATAGTGGATTTAAATCAAAAATAAAAGTATCAGATTATATAAACTCTCTGTCGGAGAAAAGAATTAGAGATACTGGTAATAATAGAGGTTTTCCACAAATGATAGGTGGATTAATTTGCCATCTGGAACGATATAAAGGTAGTTCAATTACTTTTAAGCAAATAGATAAGAAGTTCGTATCTGGCTTTATTGATTACATGAAAACTGCTACTCAAATTAGTAATAGCAAAAAAAAGGATATTCAAGACTCGTATAGTAAAAAGAAACTTTCACAAGGAACGCAAACAAACTATTATAACCTATTAGTTACATGTTTAAATCAAGCCAGAAAAGACGGCATAATATCAAGTAATCCAGCCAATGATATTGACAATAAACCCAAAAGACCTAAAAGCACGAGAGAATACTTAACTATAGATGAAGTAAGACTGTTGGCCAACACCGTATGCGCTAGTGATATAGTTAAACAGTCTTTTCTTTTTTGTTGTTTATGTGGGCTTAGAATTAGCGATGTAAAAAGCCTTACATGGGGCAATCTGTATGAAGAAAGCAACGGTAAAATTTATCTCAGAATAATGCAGCAGAAAACCGATGAAGAACTCTATCTTCCATTAAGCGATGAGGCCATTAAACGGCTACCCAATAAAGGAGAAACAAAAGATAGTGATAAAATATTTTCTTTACCAACCAATTGTTATGTTAACCTTATCATAAAGACATGGGCAAAGGCGGCCGGAATAAAAAAACATATTACTTTCCATGTAGCCAGGCATACATTCGCCACGCTTGAACTAACCTATGGCGCAGACCTTTACACTGTATCTAAACTATTAGGGCATACCGAAATAAAAACGACTCAAATTTATGCAAAGATAGTAGATGAGAGTAAAAGAAAGGCGGTTAATTTAATACCCAATATTAATATTTAATTAATTCTTAATAGTTGGTAAAAATGGAAAACATATTAAATAAATTCATCGGAGATAGAAGTGGGAGTATATTAGATCATATAAATAGATACTGTCTCTCAGAGAATAAATCAAAACTAGATGTTGTAAGAGTTGTTTTTAACTTTTTAGAAGGGATAAAGACTACATTAGATGATAAATTTGTAGAGGTATGCCTATATCATATAACTAAGGAAAAAGACGATCTGACAAAACTTGCATATAGAAATTGTACGGCATCAGTAATGCGGATTACACTGAATGATCCTGAAATAGGAGAAGATTATTTAAATCGTTTAATCCAAATAGAAGGGAATAGAGGCTCCATTTCTAAACTTATAAAATTTTGCCTAAATGAAGATTTAACAGATTGGGAGAAAGTATGGGCTTTAGAAAAAATGGAGCAAGAAGCGGATAATATTCTATATTATATGTTTCTAGGAAGTCTTTTTTATTCCAATAAGTCTGGAATAGAAATAAAATATAAGAACAAAGTTGATGAGATAATAATTCATGAGTATAATAGGCTTGAATATGCTATGGATTTTGATCTAGTAAATGCAGAATATAATAGTCTAATAAAACGCCAAGGCAGTAAAGGAAATCCAACAGAGGAGAAGCGAGCATTTAAAAAACTAAGTGATGATGAGATAGATTTGCTATTTAGTGGTTTAAAAGGCTGCTTCGAGCCTTATAATAAAGAACATTTTATTTTCGCTTTCAGTGGCGGGACAAGACCAATAGATTATAATGGGTTAAAGTGGAATAAAAAAGATACTCAGTTTTGCTATCTTATTGCAGGACTTTTTATGAATGGTGCAACCGTAGATTGGAGCGTCGCTTATCAATTTGGAATAAAGAACCCTGACCAAAAGAAGAACAACTATCAACTCAATAAAGATGAAAAGCCTAAGGGGTGCGACTACATTGACAAAATGCTATCAAGAATAAAATAACTATTTAGTCTAAATATTAGACAAAGAGGCTATCATATACTGGTAGCCTCTTTTTTATTAGAAATCATTTAGCTAAATGAACCTATATTCTTTTAGCTATTCTCTTTACTGATATTTGCAATGTAATTACAAACAAACAGAGGCAGTGCACAGCCTTACAAGTTTAATTTTTAATTAATTGCAAAATGGATACAGAAATTAAAGATCAGTTGGATAGAATAGAGCGCCTAACCCTATTAAGTGCAAAAAATGTACTTTGTTTTAATGATGTTGCTTTGCTCACAGGCTTAAGCAAGTCACACCTCTACAAATTAACATGCTCCCATCAAATACCCCACTATAAGCCAAATGGGAAACAGATATATTTTGATCGTGTAGAGCTTGAAAGTTGGATGAAGCAGAACCGAATACAAACAACTGACGAAACAGAAAGCGTGGCTTTAAATTATATGGTTACCGGAAAAATAAACGGGAGGGCATAATCTATGAAAAGCACACAACCACAAGCCACTTATGGCAATATAGCTTCATACGGTCCAAAACAAAAAGTAAGAAAATTACTCCTATTAGGTGGAAAGTTTACAGCCGTTCAATTAAATGAAATAGTAGGCTTTAATGATGCTAGAAAGGTTATATCCGATTTACGCAACAAAGAGAAAATGAATATTCAAGACATAAAGCTGTCAGATGGAAGAAAGCTTTATTGGCTTGAACAAGATAAATCTCAATTATCACTATTCTAAACCAATCATTTATATACATTCTATTCAATGATAGACGGAATAAAAACGGGCTATCTACCTTTAGATGTAAACCAACTATCTAAAACCGTTGGTGTAAAACTGAATCAAAAAACAGTATACGCCAATCTTGACGGGTTAATATTTGGATTCATCGAAGAGGTAGACAAAAGTACAGGAGAAATACGTTACATGTGCAGGGTTCGTGGCAGTGTTCACAAATTCAATAATCACGGCACACATAACGCCGATTCTTTCCACCTATCAGACCTTAGAAAGGTATTTAATAAACTCCGGGAACAGTATTCTATCAATCCAGACATTACACGGTTGTATAGCGTTGAATTTGGCGTAAATATAAAACCTGAATGCGGAGTAAAGCGTGTTTTAAATGCAATCAGAATGTATAAAGGACAAACGTTCGCCCCAATGGGTAAAATTGGGCTAATTTATGAATCCAATTTGTACAACCTAAAGATTTACGATAAGGGCAAGCAATGTGGAATACCTAAGTATGACAATGTTTTGAGAATTGAAATCAAGGCTACTAGGTCTTATCTAAAAAGGAAAGGGGTATGTATTAATTTATTTGGCGATTTATTAGACTCCGAACTGTGGAAACAATTCGAATACATTTTATTAGAGGCTATTGGTAACACTATGATTGTTGAGGCCATCCCAGTGGATAGTTTAGGAAAAAAAGAGAAAGCATTATTTAGCTTGTTTATTGGCGATGAATGGCAAATGCTGAATAAAGTAACGCTATGCCGCCGAAAAAAGAAATTTGAAGAGCTTATTTGTAAACTGGGGCTTTCTACAATCAAAGAAGAATTAACAGAGCTAATAAAAGCCGAATGTTACAATTTACGAGACCTAGAAAGTGAGAATTGCAACCGAATCAACGTTTTTACAACTGCAAGCACATCTTTAAAAGTAAAAGACACGAACAAATCACTTAATAAAGATTTAGATAAAAATGCAACCGAATCAACGTTTTTTGAGAACACTTCAAAATACGAAAAGTGCAACCAAATCAATATTAAGATAAAGGGTGATTTGATTGCAGGTTGCACCATGAAAACAACAGTCCCGCCAGACAGTATAAACCCCATACCGGAATACACAAATAAAATTAAACACGAGCAAATACGGGTACAGAATAGAGGAAAGCCAAAAGATGGGCCCATTATTAACGACACTGGATGAGGCTTGCACTTTTGGGATTCCATCATAAGTAAATTCAATTGAATCTATAAACTCTTATCAAATTTAAAAAACACATGGCAGTAAAAATATTCTCACGAATGGATGATGAAGCTTACAAAAGGCTTTCAGATATTAAAAATAAATACGGTTTTAAATCCGAATACGAAATTATACAGTACGTCGTTGGTTGTTTCCTTCGTGTTGCCGATCCAGAGAACGACACTAACCAAGAGAGCATACCAAAGGAGATAGCCGACATGTTTAACGACTTATCGGATGAAGAAAGACAATTCGATTTTGTAAAGCCTAAACGGGCAAGAACGTATAATAAACAGAAAGACGCATTAAATAGTTAAGCGATGAATAACAGACCGATAATAGGCCGAATAGATAGCACTAGCGGCAAGCCCTCTAAAGACATAGAGCAGCTTTATGAAATTATGGTTATAGCTAACAAGTTGAGCAAAGAGTGTTTAGAAAGAGAAGACTTCCGGGCGTTCACTAAAGCTAATGAAATCTTTAACAATGCACGTGATATTATTCAAAGATGTGATAAAGTTGAGAGTTCCTAATCTCATTTTGAGAAATTAATCATTAAAAATGGCTAAAAAATCGCTCTTTTATTGCACTATAAATTATTCAATTTATACACACAATTATATATAATATTTTATATATCAACTAATTAAATAAACATGAAAGATAAATTTTTATTTACCCCCAGAGAATTTAAAGTTCACGCATATAAAAAGGGAAGGAAGTGTGGGTTTCGGACACCATAAGGCGAAAAGAAAAAACCCGCCCCCTCTTGGTCGAGGTTGACGGGTTGTAAACATTCAAGAAAAGTATTTAACAATTAAAATCAAATCAATAATGGAACCATTTATCAGTAGGCAAAACGAACGAAGAATTTGCATTGAGTTTCATAAAGGTGTAGACGGAAAGAAGCGTTTACTAACTATCCTTTACATAGATAATTTAGGACTTAAAGCCATTAGAGCAGATGAGCAGTTCGCCCACTTCATGGGTTACAAGAACAGAAATGAATTACTATCAACACCACAAACAAAGCATCTTATACCATACGTTTTGTATTTCAATCCAAGCGACAACACGTATTTTACAGAAGAACCGCTTAATGAATCATTAAATTAATCACTTTTATACAGTAATAATCATGGCAGGAAGATTAAGTTTTTCAATAGCAATCAATCTCTTAACGGAGAATTTCAAAAAGGGAACAAGCAGCGTACAGCAAGGCCTTCGCTCTATGCAGATGCAGGTACTAACCTTTGCGGCAGCAGTAGGCGGTATAGGCCTAGGTCTTGATGGTCTTATTAGCCGACTTATAGCAACAGCACGTGAGACTAGCCGTGTAACAACGGCTTTAAATAACGTTTCCGGAACGGCGGCAAATTTTGCAACAAACCAAAAGTTCCTTATTGACTTATCAAAGAAATATGGAATAGAGGTATTGGCATTAACAGGCAATTACGCAAAGTTCACGGCGGCAGCGACCAATGCCGGAATGTCTTTAGATAGTCAGAAAAAGATATTCGATTCTGTCTCCCGTGCATGTGTAGCGTTCGGTATGAGCGCCGACGATACAAACCTTTCTTTCTTGGCCATTACTCAAATGATGAGTAAAGGCAAAATCAGCTCCGAGGAATTGCGCCGGCAGTTAGGTGAACGTATGCCTATCGCAATGTCAGCAATGGCCAAAGCGGCTGGCGTTCCTATTCAGAAGTTAGATAAATTGCTACAGCAAGGCGAACTAATGAGTGCTGATATATTGCCTAAGTTCGCCGATGCACTCACTAGCATGATTCCGAACGTCAACACGAACAATATTGAAACGTCTATCAATCGCTTACAAAACGCTTTTACTGAGTTCACAAAGGGAACCGGTATACAATCTTCTTTTAAATCTCTGATTGATAACCTTACTAATATGGTAAGTTATGCCGGTAACAATATAAAATCCATTATTAGTTCTACTGTAGCTTTTATTATCGGAGTGTCTCTAGGGAGGCTGTTTAAATGGATTTCTACGCAGTTGGCTATATCACAAAGGCAAGCCATGTTTGCAGCTGCAAAAGCAGCAAAAGCAGCCGGACAGTCTTTCGATGCTGCGGCTTGGAAAGCTCAATCGGGAGCCGCAACGATTGGCGTTGCATTTACAAGAGCCGGAGCCGCTATTAAGTCAGCTTTTATGTCGGTATTACCAACCGCTATATTCATAGGAATAGCTGAATTAATTGCAAAAGGTTATGATCTATTCACTGAATACAAAAGGATTAATAGTATCTTTTCTGATTATAAAAACGAAGTTCAAGGAATATCGCATACACCTGAGATCATTCAACTACAGGTGTTAAAGAAGATTGCAGAAGATACAAGCAGAAGTTACCAGGAACGAAGCGGAGCACTTGATAAGATAAACGGTCTGTTGGGAACGAATTACTCTATAGATAGAAGCTCACTCTCTATACAGGGAGACATAAACAAAAAAATAGCAGAGAGAATTAATTTGCTCAAAGCTGGCGCAGAAGTAGACTTCTTTACACGAAAGAAATTAGAGACAGAAGATAAACTTAGAGTTGCAAAAAGCAAAGCAGTAGATAGGCTTCAAATCGGAGGAAAATTTAATCCTTGGAATGGCCCAACCGGAATAAAAACAATTTGGAATCTTATTGGCAATAGTACCGGAATTGACTCTCCAACATCTGAAATCAAACAGCTAGAAGCCGTTTTAAAAGATGCAAATACAAGACTAGAGGCCGCTACCGCAATCGCAGGTAATAGGGACGTAATCACGGCAACCCCATATACTAAAGAACCAAAAAAAACAAAAGAAACACCTTTGGAAAAAGCAAAGGACAAATACGATAAAGATTTGCTAGAACTAAAAGCAAAGCTTAAGCTAAATATAATCTCTTCCGACGAGTTCAACAAAGCATTTGACGAACTTAATAAAAATGCTCTGGTTGAGGCCATGTCGCTAAAGGGCAACGCAGCAAAGGGTACAAAGTATCTGAGCGACTTACAGAACAACGTAGCGCATCCTCTTTATAATGAGGAACAAGCAAAGCTAAACACGGCATCAAATGATTATTCTGCTGCTAAATGGGAACTAGATAACAAACGTGCGGCTGGTGATACTGTAATGACGCAAAAAGAGTACGACACGGCTTTGGACGAGCTTATAAAATCTACTCTAGAGCTTACAGGTAGTATAATGGGAGCTAACGCTAATAAAACCGAGTTGTATAAGAAATTATTAAAAGATAGACCATCCGCTATTATTCCTAAGATGAAAGAGCGGGATTCTACTTATGATTACAAGCTTTCAAAACCCGATCTAGCAGCAGATAAGCGAGATAATGCAAAGGAGAACGCCGAAACAATTAAATCAGCAATAGGCGGAAATGCCGACGAACTTGCAAAAGATATTGAGGCAAAAAAACTCAGCTTAGAAGAATTAAAAAATAAGTATCAAAGCATTGCTCCCGAAATGGTAAAGGCTCTTAATGATGCGATGAACAACGTAGATAATTTAGAAGATGCTTTAAAAATTGCTACCGTTAAAAAAGATATTGAAGACTTAGGCAAAGAGATAAGCAAGGGCATCTATTCCGGTGTAAAAGACGTTGCTAGTTCAGCAGATAGAATGGTTTCTTCTTTCCAGAACATTAGGCAGGTGTTTAGTAATGTAGATGCAACTGGGTGGGAGAAAATAATGGCTATCTGGGACGCAATGATAAATACGGTTGATGGTATTATGTCGGTCATTAATACTATTCAGAATTTAACTAGCTTATTTGATGAACTTGCGAAAGCAAAAACGAAAGAGCAGCTTATTGAAGATGAAATTGCGAAAAAAAAACTAGCAAATGCAGCGGTAGAAGTCGGAACAAACGCAACAATTGAAGCTAGCGAAGGCGGTAAAATAGCGATAACTAAAATTGGTGAAGAAGTTGACAAAAAGGCAACAGACACGAAAGTACAAAATGCCACGGCGGAAATGGCTGCAAATACAACAGCGGCGGCGGTAAAGGTTTCAACTACGGCAACAGGAATGGTGGCAGATGCTACAGGAGCAGCGACTAAGGTCACTACAGCTACAACCGAAGTCGGAGCAAATACAGCGGTTGCAGCTTCAGAAGCTGGTAAAAGTGCGGCAAAACTTCCTTTTCCGTTTAACATTATTGCTATTGCTGGGGCAATAGGGGGAGTGCTTGCTTTATTTTCCAACCTTCCTAAATTTGAATCCGGGGGTATCGTTGGCGGAACGTCATACACAGGTGATAAGATACTAACCCGTTTGAATAGTGGCGAAATGGTACTAAATAAAAAACAGCAAGGATTTGTGGGCGCAGCTTTGGACAATACGGCGGCCTCAGCTTCCGGAAAGGTTAATTTTGAGAGCAAAGTAAGAGGATCAGATTTATATCTTACAATGAAAAATTACATGAAACAAACCGGGAAAAAGTTATAAGCCATAAACGGTATTGATACGAACGTTATTCGATGGTAATACGAACGTATAACGAACGAATTAAAACAATACCGCCACCGACCGAAGCGAAAGCATGATTGATGGCGGTATTAAAAGAACCACTATTTCTTTTTATAGTATATATAACTTAGGTCCTGATATTCATTAGCTGCTTTTTCCAGCTCAACACGAGAGTATTCAACACGGCCGGAAGCTCTTTGATGTCCTTTTGCTTTTCCTGTTTCAATCCAGCTTTTTACATTCTTTTGTCCAAATTCAAATCCGGCCTCTCTTTTGCTTAGAAAAGCTTTTTTAGGCTTAAGCTTATAAGATAGTATATCGGCTATCTTATAAGCTAAACTGTTTTCTTCTTGTATTGTCATTTATAACAGAAATAGAGTTTAATTTTAATATTATTCTTTTATACATAGAGTTATTTGTTTTCCACAATTAGGACAAACGACTACAGTTTTATCGATTCCCCGGTCAAACAAATCGACAATCTCAACGCCTAAAGCAAAAGCAATCTTTTCTAAACTTTCCAATGTAGGATTTCCATTAATTGCCCTGCTTAAGCTTTCACGCTTCATATTCATTCTGCCTGCAAGATCACTTAAAGTGATTCCTTGCTGCTTACATAGGTCTTTTACTCTTAAATTCATATTAACTTCTATTAATGTAGCACAAAATTAGTTTTTGTAACCCATACTATCACAATAATATATATTAATTAACGTTAAATATCAAAATATCATTCTATTAAAATTTGCATATGTGATATTATACGTTACATTTGCAGCCATAAAATAACATTTAAAATAAAAAAGAATTATGGAAACAAATGCAGAAAAGGAGAATTTTTTAAATTTAATGAATTACATGCACCTTAACGAATGGGATAAGGCTTTAGATGAAATTTTAGATTGCATAATTGACGGCATAGATGATTACGGAGAAATGTCCCAAATGCCTATGTATAATGTACGATGGCTACAGAAAATAGTTAGAGCCTTAAAAGAATCACCTGATCCAGGAGCCCTAGTCCAATCTATTACTGAAAGAATTAAAAAATAAGTAACATTGTATGGAAAGAAAAACATTTGATGAAAAAATGGCCGATCAGTTGAATGCAATATTCGCAGCAACTAAAGAAATTACTTTCAGTAAGCACATGGCATCCTCTATCGTTGGCGGTCGTTACAAACTTGAAAAGCTTGTAGGAGAAAGAAAAATAAGAGTCGAAAAAACTAGTAGCTCTAGTCATGGAAAATGGTTTTGCAACGCCTCCGATGTGCTTAGATACGCAGTAGACCCAATGTATAAGAAAACAAAAAAATAACTTTTAGGCAAAAACAATTATGGAAAGAGAAACATCACAAGATTTAATTGCTAAAAATCAGAAAAACGGGCAACTAGACATACTTAAAGAGTTACTACAATGGAAGGATGCATCTGAATGGGAAGAATCTATGAGTGATACTCTAGACTGTTTAATTTCATCTCTAGATAATAGGGCTCCAGAAGTCGTAAAACCAGCATTACACGACATACTGATGTTACAAACGTTTTTTAAGAACTTAAATAAATAGAAAGGAGTATTATTATGATAAATATAGCTAGCACTCAATTAAATCGTTGCAAATTAGATATTAAACCTTGCCAAAATTGGGAAAAAGAACCGATTATGACAAGAGAGGTTGTTTGCGCATCTTATAAAGAAGATCCTGAGCTAGATGAATTATTAGGTTATGACAGTAACTACTGCTTAGTGTTAATGATTAAGCTTGACGTGATTAAATTAGACCAAAGTCTAACGATTCTTTTTGCAGAAGAAAAGCAAAGAACTGCTATTTTAAAAGCGGTACAATTAAAAAGAAAAAGCAATAGTCACTATCTTTCGTTATTACAAGTTGATACAGATAAGTATAGAGTATCTTGTACTCCGAAACTATCCATTAGCTAGATTTAATATTTACTCTTATACACCGCTTTAGGGGCTATCTTTCGGGATAGCCCTTTTTTTATTTATTATGGGGTTGATTGGTGCATTCTTCCAGAAGAATGTGAGATTATTCCAGAAGAATCAAACATTATTCCGTCTAAAACGGTCAAACTTCAATATGCAACCCCGGACAGTTTACAACTGGCAGGAAACAGCTTTCAAGGGAAACCGGAATAAGTGAAAGTAAGGTGGAGAGAATTTTGTCATATTTCGAGAAAACCGAACAGCAAATTGAACAACAAAAAACATCTTCAAATCGCTTGATAACCGTACTTAGATGGGATGAGTACCAAGAAAGCATACAGCAAAATAACTTTTAACTAATAAGAAAATATAAAAGCCGCATTAAAGTTTCTATTTATGGAAACATTCAGTATCTTTGCAGCGTTCATATAATACAAACATGAATATAAAAGAGAAGTTTAAAGTACTCTATTATACTGAGGCTTTAGAGTTTCTGCAAAGAGTAGAACCTAAAACCAAAGAAAAGATAGTCTACAACATAGATAAAGCCAGATATACATTAGACTCTAAGCTATTTAAAAAGCTTACAGGTAGTGATATATGGGAATTTAGAACATTATACAACGGCAAACAATACCGTTTATTGGCTTTCTGGGATAAAACTAAGGATGTAGATGTATTGGTAGTTGCCACTCATGGCTTTATCAAGAAAACTGATAAAACGCCCTCTAAAGAAATAGACAGGGCTAAAGAGATTATGAAAGAATACTTTGATCAAAAATAAATTAGTCATGAATAAAAAGAAGTTCTATACACAAGATGAGGCTAAAGATGTCTTAATTGGCAGAGTAGGCACACCTCAACGTGACAATTATGAGAATAATTTAGAGATGTTCCTGATTGGTGATGTAATAAGACGTACCAGATTAGAAAAAGAACTGACGCAAGAAGATTTAGGCAAATTGGTAGGAGTTCAAAAAGCTCAGATTTCAAAAATAGAGAACGGCAAAAACCTAACAATCTCAACCGTGATTAAAGTTTTCAGGGCAATGGGAGTTAGCGCCAAACTTGAAATTGGCAATGGCGAACAAAAAATCGCTTTATGCTGAAACAATGGGATAACAAAAAAGCTACAATTTAAATGTTTTCTATTAATTTTGTTACCATTTTGTTACTAACACTCAACATAAAAGCACTTACACAATTGATAATCAAGCAATTAAAATACACACTATCATTATGCGAGTTATAGGCGGAATATATAAGAGAAGAAGATTTGACGTACCCAAAACATTTAAAGCACGTCCAACCACTGATTTTGCAAAAGAGAACATTTTCAATGTACTCTGCAATAATTACCTGGATTTTGAGGATGGAATTACCGCACTAGACTTGTTTGCCGGTACCGGAAGCATAAGCATTGAGCTGGTTTCCCGCGGATGTGATAAAGTGATATCCGTAGAAAAGGATGCCGCTCACTATTCCTTTATCTGCAAAGTACTGGAATTGTTAAAAACAGACAAATGTATTCCTATCCGTGGTGATGTATTCAAGTTTATTGGCTCTACCCGTGAGAAGTTCGACTTTATCTTTGCCGATCCCCCTTATGCTCTGCCCAATCTGAATGATATTCCCAAAATTATCTTTGAGAAAGAGTTACTCAAAGAAGATGGTCTATTCGTTTTGGAACATGGAAAAGATAATAACTTTGAGGAGGATCCACACTTTTTGGAACGGAGAGTGTACGGAAGTGTTAACTTCTCTATCTTTTCTAAAGCAAAGGGCTGAGAACACGAACAACAGATTCCTTCACTTTCTGACGAGCGGGTCTCTTTTCCCAGTTTTTAAGATAAACCGGGATGCAGTCACGCTGATCCAGAAGAAATATTTCTTTCATGCGAAGAGCTGTTGGTTCATCATACATAAACGCATTCACTTCGAAATTATGCTCAAAGCTACGGAAATCCATATTGGTAGATCCCACAGTAGACAGTGCATCATCCGAAACCATCAGTTTGGAGTGAAGGAAACCTTTTTGATAAAAGAACACCTTCACGCCAGCTCTTAGCACATCTTTCAGGTAAGAGCGGGTAGCCAGTTGGGTAATCGCAGCATCAGCCCGCTCAGGGAGCATAATTCGTACATCCACACCTGCCAGAGCTGCTATTTGCAATGCAGCAAGAAGAGGTTCTGTAGGTAAGAAATAGGGCGTTTGAATGTAGAAATACTGTTTTGCGCTACTTATTGCCAGGCATAAACCTTGCATTATTTCTTTCCATTCGGCTGTTGGCTCGCTTGTTACAATCTGAACAAGAGATTCTCCGGAAGATTCCAGAACCGGAAAAAATTTAGATGAAGTAAGTAATGTCTGGTCCACAAAGTACCAATCCAGCAAGAAAGAGGTTTGAAGTCCATGAACAGCCTTTCCTTTAATCATCACATGAGTATCTCTCCATATTCCCCAGTCGAACCCTCGTATATACCTCACAGCAATATTCATTCCCCCCACGAAGCCTATGCAACCATCAATCACAACTATCTTACGGTGATTACGATAATTTACTTTACTGGTAAATACAGGAAAGCGGACTTTAAGGAAAGCCCTGACTTCAATTCCGGCTTCAATCATCTCTTCAAAGAAACGGTTAGGAACATGCCAGCACCCCACATCATCATAGATCAGGCGAACCTCTACCCCTTCACGGGCTTTATCTATAAGAACATCACGTACAAGCCTTCCTACCGGGTCATTCTCAAAAATATAGTATTCTAAATGGATGTGATGTTTAGCCCGCATCAGTTCTCTGATAAGAGCTTGTAGTTTTGCGTAACCGTTAGTATAAATCTCCACCTCGTTACCTTCGAAAGGCAGAGCCTGGTTTGTATTCCGGAAAAGCTGGGCAACTTGATACTGGTCGGCAGGTAATTCATAAGATTCCTGAGCCACAAACTCAGCCATTGGCTTTTTCATCAAACGGTTATAGCTTTTTTTACTGATAATCCTTTCGCGACGGGTACTTCGCCCGAAGAAGAAATAGAAGACTAAACCAACAAAAGGAAGGAACGTAAGGACAAGAACCCATGCCATAGTCTTTACCGGGTTGCGATTATCAAGAATGACAATAATAATCATTCCGATAATCACACCAAAGTAAAGTATATTATATATTATTGAAAAAATATCATTAGATATGCTGCTCCAGTCCATGCTAATCAATTGCTTATAATTCAATGAATAGCAAAAATATACAAAAATAAATAAAATACGGCATATCTAATAAAAAGAATAAGATATTACATCATTCCACCAGGACCGCCGCCTCCAGGGCCAAATCCACCACCACCAAATCCACCTCGTCTTTCGCGTGGTCCATCACCCGGTCCATGATCATCAGGTCCGAAGCGTCTAGATCTAGGTGCTTTGCCACCAAGTGTATTAAAGCGATAAACGAAATGAACCATAAAGTAGCTGCCTAAAGTGTTATATTCTATATCCTGCATCATACTCTCTGAAGTGGTACGACTCAGATTGCTTTGCTGATGAAGAATATCATATATCTTGAAACGAATTGTTGCATTGTTTTTTGCCAGGAAATTTTTAGATAATTGCGCATTCCAAAGAATTTCATTTTTCTGAAGAGCATCAGAATATCCACTCTTAATATTGTAGTTCACATCAGAAGAGAGGAAGATATTCCATGGCAGATTTATATTAGTATTTGAGCCTAATAAGTAATTAAACGTCTCACGGTTGCTTTTTGTCTGCATATTATTCTTTGCCAAAGAATAGTTGATTGCTCCGTTTAAACTGAAATCAAAAAGATCTGATCGGTAATTACCTGTAATCTTTTGGCCTAAATTCAAATTATGTGTCGTGCTTTTTTGTGAATCAGAGTATCCTCCACCCGACTGATTAGTAATACTTGTAAAACTTACGGCATCGCTATATGAAGCATTTGAAAATGTGCTAAGCGTAAACTTCTTATTTCCCAGTGGAGTATTAAAAGACAAGAATCCTTGCGTATTCCAGTTTCCATTTACATTTACCAAATCTGTAATCTTACCACCTGTTTCCTGATTATATCTCATTTTACTGGCAACACTATTTAATGTGTTGTTAAAGGAGAGATTCATCATTATACTTCGTTGACTTTCCTGCATATAGTTATTAAAGAACAACATAAAACGGTTACTGTAAGACGGTTTTAAGTCTGGATTACCATATCTTACATTCAGCGGATCCGTGTTGTCAATCACAGCCTGAAGGTTATTTATATCCGGAGCAGAACTTCTTCCACGGTACATAATACGGAGCTGCTCTTGTTTTGAAAAACGATAATGGAAATCAAACGTTGGTGAAAAGTTAAGAACATTCTGAGATAAATCTTTTCCCTTGTTAGGACCAACTGTTGTATTACTCTTTGACGTCTGAGGTTCAAGACTAAAGCCGATATTATACATATACTTAGTACGTATGGTTCTCAATGAAAGCTCAAACTGATGAGTCATATAACGATTACTCAGAGAATTACTTAACGAGTCAATATAATCGTTATAATAACTCTTACTATTGAAAGCAGTTTCATAAGGATAATTGTCCATAGCATTATAAGCATACTTATCAGAAGTAGAATAACTATTTTGGAAACTATATCTAAATTGAAGGAAACGTTTGTTAAAAATGGGTTCAACATAGACCATTTGCAATTTATAATTATAACTATTACCATTATTATCTATAAATTGGTCTCTCAAGTCTGTACTGTCGTTGCTATAAAAGTAGGTTTTAGAATAAGAATAGTTATCCGAGTTATTCTTATTATACCCTGACTCAGCTCGCAAAGTAATGCTACGACCTTTATTATTCAGCTTTCTGTTAATCTGAACATTACCTCCTAAAGACAGATAATTGGATATACCGTCAGATTTTGATTTCCTGTCATTTACAGATGCATGGGTATTATTAAAAGTAGCAGACACACCATTACTAAAACTATTTGTATGTGAATAAGATATATTTGGGCGGAATATGATATTTGTTAATGTATCGGGTCTCCATTCCAAACGAAAGTCGCCATTCACATCATCTCTAAAACGCCTTGAAGCATTTTCTGCTGTACCAAAAGAAGAACTCTGACCTAAAAAATTCTCAGTAGAACTTTTCATTCTTGCATCCTTATCTGATTTACCATATTTAAGATTTCCACCAACTTCCAGTTTGTCTGTACTTTTGGCAAAATTCATTCCAATCGATTTTGAAGCATTAATACCCGATCCGGCATTACCACTCATTCCCTGACCGGCATCACCGAATTCAGAGAAACCCTGATTATTTGTATTATTGGCTGATCCAACAACTGTAAACTGAGAATTATCCTTAAACTGACTTGCCATTGCTCCGGTTTCATACCTATTTTGGCTGCCTGTACCTGCAATAAGGTTACCTATAAGCCCCTTTTTCATTCCCTTCTTTACAGTCAAATCAAGAACCGTTTCTTCATCTCCATCATCAATCCCTGTAATTCTGGCAAGATCAGACTTTTTATCATAGGCTTTCACATTTTCAATCATATTAACAGGCAGATTCTTCATAGCCACTTTAGGGTCAGAGCTAAAGAATTCTTTTCCATCCACCATTATCTTCTTGATTTGTTTTCCATTGACCGTGATTGATCCGTCACTGCTAACTTCTGCGCCTGGAATTTTCTTTACTAAATCCTCAAGCATTGAACCTTCCGGCACACGGTATGCCGAAGCATTGTAAACCATTGTATCTTCCTTAACCGTTACAGGCGGAGCTTCAGCGGTAACAGTTGCACCTTTCAGCATTACAGCATCAGGCTTCATTAAAACCTCACCAAAATTGACTGTAGGTTTAGCAGATGTAATCTGAAAAAACTTAGTTAACGGAGCATAACCTATGAATGAGATCTTCATCACATAGCGTCCTTTTTTTAGACTTGGAACAGAGAAAGAACCGTCTTTTTTACTAGAAATTCCTGTTACAAAAGTGCTATCCGGTAAAGATAGCACGCGAATGGCTGCTTGTTCAACCGGAGTTTTAGTCGTGTTGTCAATAACCTTTCCTGTTACCAAAGCACGATTCGTTTGCGCTTCCAGAGAAAGGACGCTGAATAAGCACAGCATCAATAATGTAAGTTTGTGTTTCATGAATTATTCTATCTATAAATGTTTGTCCCTTTTATGACAAGAAAAGTAAAGAAAGGTTTAATCTAAAAGAAATACAGAATTCAATGTAAATGATTAAAAGGTTTTGCATTTCAACGTTTTTAGCGTAAGTTTGCAACTAATAACAAGAAAAAAACAACTCAATTAACGCCCAAGGATATGAATAAACAAGAGGTGATTCTTTGCAATGAATTAGAGAAAGATTTGCTCAACGCAATGGAAAGCAAACCGTTTGACAAGCTATTTGTCCTCACTGATGAGCACACTGCTCTTTATTGCCTGCCCGTTATAAAAGAACTATTACTTAAAAATAATACAATCTCTGTTACAATCCCTGCAGGAGATATAAATAAGAAACTGGAAACGCTTGCTCATGTATGGACACAACTCAGCGAAAAAGGAGCAACCCGTCATTCACTACTTATCAATCTGGGAGGAGGAATGACTACTGATCTTGGCGGTTTCGCGGCAGCAACTTTTAAAAGAGGAATCAGATATATCAATATTCCCACCACCCTCCTTGCAATGGTCGACGCTTCTGTAGGCGGAAAAACGGGAATCAACTTCAACGGACTAAAAAATGAAGTAGGTGTTTTTGCACCAGCCAGCAACGTGTTAATTGAAACCGAGTTTTTAAAAACGCTGGACCAGGAGAATTTCTTCTCAGGTTACGCAGAGATGCTCAAACATGGGCTAATAAGCAATACAGAACACTGGGCTGAGCTGCTAAACTTTCCTACCGATAAACTCGATTATGCCAAACTAAAAAGTCTTGTCGGAAAATCAGTGCAGATAAAAGAAGATTTTGTTGAGAAAGACCCCTACGAACAAGGAATCCGCAAAGCGCTGAATCTGGGACATACTGTTGGGCATGCTTTTGAAAGTTTATCTTTTGAAGAAGATCGTCCGGTACTTCACGGTTATGCAGTGGCATGGGGAATAGTTTGCGAGCTCTACTTATCTTCGGTAAAAACAGGTTTCCCAACTGACAAACTGAGACAGACCGTTCAATTTATAAAAGAAAACTACGGATGCTTTTCTATTGATTGCAAAATATACGATAAGCTTTACGAGTATATGCTTCACGATAAGAAAAATACTGCAGGAATCATCAACTTCACATTACTGAAAGAGGTAGGAGATATATGCATTAATCAATCTGCAAATAAGGAAGAGATCTTCGAGATGTTCGACTTTTACCGTGAGTGCATGGGGCTTTAAGGGCTATTTACAAGGAAAGTATTTATTAAAAAAGCCGCTATTTATTTGGGGTTTTTAAAAGTATTAGTAACTTTGCATTCGATTTCGGGGTGTAGCTCAGCCCGGTTTAGAGTACGCGTCTGGGGGGCGTGTGGTCGGAAGTTCGAATCTTCTCACCCCGACTGAAAAGGATGTAAGTGCCTATTTATGGGCACTTACATTTTTTAATTGTATATTTCTTATTTCCATAAATGTATATAAGTTTTGCACGTCAATCAAAACAAAAAACAATTATGGCAAGAAAAAAAGCAATTATGATTATGCCTCGGTTGCACGATTGCTCCGGTGACATTAACAAGAAATGGTTCGTGGAATATTCTTGTAGGAATCCACGTACTGATGAAATGAAGAGATTCAGAGTATATGAAGGCTTACAACTTACAACTCCTGAAGAACGTTATACTGCAGCAGATAAGATAATTGAAGAGTTGTCCGAGATGCTGATCAATGGGAAATCACCTTTTTCAAAAGAGAAAGTTATATATGAAGATGATCTAATGTATGATCATGCTGCAAGAGTGTACGGTCGTCTTAAAAAAGATGTTGTTTGCATACGTACATACCTTAATGAATATCTTTTGATGAAGAAAAAAGAAGTTATTCATCATTCATACCAAACATATAAATCAAAACTGCGTATTTTCGTTATGTATCTTGATTCTAAAGGTCTTCAAGATGTTCATATAAGTTTTATCACTCAGGAAGTAGTCTCTGATTTTATCTATTTTATAGCAGAAAATAATAATGCTAGTCGTAGAACCGTAGTTAAGTATCAACAGATTTTAAAAAACTTTTTCAATTATCTTATTAATACTAAGAAGCTGTTGCTTAGAAATCCGGTATTCGGGATGCCTAATGTAGGAGAAATTAAAGATGAAGCTGCAATTCCTA
>NZ_OY787467.1 GCF_963678845.1 uncultured Bacteroides sp. | reverse complement strand
GAGTATTTCATACCAGCAAATATCAGCACAAAATAGATCGCCGGCAGGAGCAGCCATGCACCGGTGACAGAACGTTCATCTGCCCTTTCTTCTCAAACACGAGCCAGTCGAGGGTGATCATGAGCGGAGAGTAGAGCGTCAGGACCGTTGACGCATGTTCGATAGCGATGGGGTGAATGAAGGGAATGTTGGCGAGAAGACCGCTTGAGGCGATGCCGACAAACAACACGCTGACAAGCAGCGCATGCTTCAGGCCGACACACCACTCCCGTCCCCGGTCGTCTTTTTCTCCATGAGCGAGGAGCCATAAGGCGGCGATCAGAAAATAGAGAGCTATGAAGATGTTGAAGAATATCGTCAGGTAGGATAGTGTGGCGAGATCGTTCAGAGAATAGGTACGGGGATAAAGCGCGCCGAACTGCGCGATAACACCAAAACCGACTACCACGGCTATGATAAATTTCCAGATACTGAAAGAACGCGAATCTTGACATGCATGAACACTCATCGCCTTTTTCCTCTTGAGAAGCCTTTCTGCCTTTGATGGTAGCACGCGACGGTGAGGGGGCACCCCGGTATGCCCATCACCTCATGTTCTTCAGGGGAGCGTCACTCAATCTACCTAATGCTTAAGGGTTCCTGAAAAAAGAAGAGAATCTCGTGGCGTGTTTTATGCGACGATGTCCCGGATAGTTCTCCAATGCAGCCTGTCTGAGATCGACACTTTTGGATGAAGAGGAAGCGAACGCGGATTTTGTTACATCAGATATCACGCTTGGAGCAACAAGGCTCGAAGATTTTTCTGCGATTATCAAATTTGTTACCACACTCGATCAAGCAGATACATTACGTAAATATGATTACTCACGATTTGCGGACTATTATTCCGGACTGCGTTATCCGACGTACTCTTCTTCAGGAATACCGCCAGTATATTCGTCGACCGTCAGTACGCAAATTGACTCGCTCGTCTCTTCTGATGTGTTAGGCGTGCCGATGAGAATTCCGGTGACAGATTCACAGGCAAGTCAAGCGCTGAAACTAACTCTTGATGATAGTGAAATTTCGTTTGATATTATTACCATCGGAACGCAGAAATATGTTTCATTTACCATGAAAACGCTCGGTACATACCGGCTATTCTATACGGATACGTCTTCGACGCAGTCGGCTGATTCTGCTCTGCCAAATACCGGAGACAACAGCCATATAATGTTCTGGCTTATGATATTCGCTCTATCTTTCTTTATCTCAATAGGTGCGTTTATCAATCTCGTCGTGAAAAGTATTAACATTTTCTGAATTATTGCTTGCCTTGTTATTCCGTACATCTATTCGAAGTGAGCCAGCCAAAATGCAAGACAAAGCTGAAAATCCACCATCTCTGGTGGATTTTCTCGTAGCTCGCCTGAATGCATGTTTCGAACTACGTTTTCTTTGATTTAAGATTCCTGCAAAAATACTGGTGGGCCGTGTGGGGGTCGAACCCACGACCTTGGGATTAAAAGTCCCCTGCTCTGCCAACTGAGCTAACGGCCCTCAAGAAACACGCTCAAATAGTATCAACTTTTCGCGCGAGTATGTATTGTACGAGATAAACGGGCGATTGAACATAACCGTTCAACGGACGGCACCGATTTCCCGAGTGTGCACACAATTGGGAAGTAAGAGTGGTTAGAGCGTTGAGGCAAATATTAAACCTATAAATGACTAGGGTGTTTATTTTTGTCCGGAAAGAATTCTATAATGAAACAACCCCACATTTCTATGGGGTTGTCATCTTATTAGTTTGCCGCCTACGCGGCGCTCACTGAAGAGCATTTAAGGCAAGCCTTTATTTTAACTCGCAGTGTCACCGAGACTGGCAACCCCAGCAACGGGTTTATGATACCGCACAACGGCAAGGGAGGGCAAGTGACTAATCTTCGTAAAGTTGGAAACTACACAATTGGACTTGATATTGGTACAGGATCTGTTGGGTGGGCGGTCATTGATCAAACGGGTGAACTCTGCCGTTTCAAAGGTAAAAACACCTGGGGGAGCAGACTCTTTCCGTCCGCAGAGCCTGCGGCCGACACGAGACTGAAGCGAGGGCTGCGCCGTCGTTATGATCGTCGTCGCCAGCGCCTTGATTTGTTGCAGGGCTTTTTTGCCGATGAGATGAAAGATGTTGATGCTGAATTCTTTATTCGTCTGAACCAGTCTCGTCTCTGGCGTGAAGATCGTAATCCAGCGCATGCCGACTACGATTATCTATTTTTCAACGATAAATCATTCAATGAGGCGGATTATTACAAAAAATTCCCAACTGTATATCATCTGCGCAAGTATCTTATGGAGTCTGAGCAAGCCGAAGATATTCGTTTGATCTATCTTGCATTTCACAATATTGTCAAATGCAGAGGCAACTTTTTGCACCAAGAGGATAAAGGACTTTCAGCACGTACGGCTGATGTCAACAAGGTAGCTGATGCTCTAGAGACTGCCTTCTCTGACTTCTGCGAGCGAAGAGGATTTAATATTTCTATCGATACGTCTGTCATCACCCGTGTAATCTCTGATACTTCTATGCACAAAGCAGAAAAGCGGGATGCCATTAAAGCGGCTATTAGTCCGGATGTTAATTTTTCTGAGACTAACGGCATGCCAGCCGCTCTATCAAAAGCGATAGTCGGTGATGTGGCTGAGTTCGCCGACATCCTTGTTATGGATAAGTCAACAGAAACAAAGTTCTCTTTTACAAAAGAAGACAAGGTCATAGAGTTTATCGATTACTGTCCAGATGAGGATCTTGATTTTTTTCAGGCAATAGAGGCATTGTACTCAGCATATATTCTTGCGGGTATTTTACGAGATGCCAAAGGTGGCACACTCTCTGATTCTATGATTGCACTTTATAATAAGCATGCCGATGATCTCGCTGCGCTTAAAAATCTTGTTCGCAACTATAATCCCGAATCATATAATGCATTATTTCGCGGGCCTAAAGAAGGAGACGGCAGTTATATTGTCTCAAAGACGACAGGATATACCGCGTATATTTTGGGCGAGAGTAAATGCTCTCAGGAAGATCTTTATAAGCAAATTAGAGCTGTACTTGATACCTCGGGTGCCCAAGATGTCGATGTATATAAACAAATACTCGTTGATATGGGCGAGGGCGTGTTTTTGACTAAACTGAAAACGAGAAACAATGGCGTCATCCCTTATCAGCTATCTAATCTTGAGGAGATGGATGCAATTATTGGGAGACAAGGTCGTTTCCACCCATTTCTTATCGAGCAAAAGGAGAAAATCGAATCACTGGTTACCTTTCGAATTCCATACTATGTGGGTCCATTGAATTCTCGGCCTAATCCTGTTGGATCACGAGATTTCGCATGGTCGGTACGACGAGAGGGCGCTGAAAGCGAGAAGATTTATCCATGGAATTGGGAAGAGGTCATCGATAAAGATGCTTCTGCAGAGCAGTTTATTAGGCGCATGACGGGAAAGTGCACCTACCTGAGGGGCGAAGATGTTTTGCCCCGGCATTCTCTGCTTTACGAGGAATTTTGTGTACTGAACGAATTGAACGTAACTCAATGGAATAGGGATGGCGAAAACTTTTACCGTTTTGATACCGCCGACCGGCTCGCCTTGATTGAGGAAGTGTTCAAGAAACGTAAAAGTGTATCCCATCGTGCGATTTCTGATTGGTTAAGGGCCCGGGGATTTTTGAACACAACCATACGGGGTACTCAAGATGAAAGTAAATTTATCTCACAATTGGGTACGTACAATGACTTTCGAAAGATACTCGCTGTTGAGGTAATAGACTCCGTAGATTATCCGATGATTGAGAACTTGGTGCTATGGAACACCATCTTTGAGGACAAAGAAATTCTCAAGCGAAAGATCACAAACGAATATCAAAATCGTCTGACCGATGTGCAGATAAATCAGGTTTGCGCCAAACGCTACAGTGGCTGGGGGCGTCTTTCCCACAAACTTCTGTTTGGTATTGAGGCTGACGTAGACGGTGGTGCGTACACTACTGTCATCGATATCATGCGAGAATATGAAGATGCAAATGGGCGTCCCTTGAGTCTGATGGAAATATTGAATAAGAAGGAATTCAAGTTCTCTGAGGCTATAGAGAAATATAACGCTGAGTTTGGTGGAGAGATGCAAGGCCTTATCGCAGATCTCCCGGGCTCTCCGGCATTGAAGCGTGCCGTTGGGCAGAGTCTCCGAATTGTTGATGAGTTGGTTTCCGTCGTGGGACACGCACCGACTAACATCTGTATTGAATTTACGCGAGGCGAAGATGAAAAGAAAAAAGGAAAACGAACAGATTCGCGCTATAAGAGGCTAAAAGAGGCATATGAGGCTTTCAAAAAAGATGCGCCTGACTTTTTTGACGGGTCTGTCTTTAAGGAGTTGAGCGTCAAGCAAAATGATTTAGATGACCGCTTGGTGCTGTATTTCTCTCAAATGGGGAAGTGTCTGTACTCGGGAGAGCCATTAGATATTAATCTATTGTATACCTATCATGTAGATCACATCCTGCCTCAATGCTATATAAAAGATGATAGTTTTGATAACAAGGCATTAGTCAAGAGAGAGCATAATGAAAGAAAACTTGACTCGCTTTTGCTTGATGATAGTATAATTCGCTCTCAATTACGAAGATGGCGTGCATTGCACGATGCTGGTCTTATGTCAGATAAAAAATTTAACTGTCTGACGCGTACGCAAATTAAAGAGCGTCAGCTCGAAGGCTTCATCAACAGGCAGTTAGTCGAAACAAGCCAGATAGTGAAGAATGTTGCTACGCTTTTGCGCTCGGGTTATCCGGACACTCGCGTGGTTCCTATGAAGGCAGGTCTTTCTTCGGCGCTTCGCGAAAAATGTGGATATGTAAAGTGCCGCGAGGTTAACGATTATCATCACGCGCATGATGCATACCTCGCTTGCCAACTCGACCGATTTATCAATTGTCGTTATCCTAAGCTGGCCGAGGGTTTTGATATCAGCGCATTCAAGCGTTTTGTCCGCAAGGCGGCACACAACTATAACGATAAAGGAGATAACAGGGCGGTTGGTTCAGCAGGCTTCATCGTTGAGAGTTTCTTAAAATCAGGTTTCGATCCGGAAACAGGCGAAATATTTAGAGATGATGCATTTCCTTGGAATGCAGAAGCTGAAATAGAACATATGCGCCAGTGTTTTTCATATAAGGATTGCTTCATTTCGCGAATGCCCGAGATAACTTCAGGTGCATTTTGGGATGAGACAATTTACTCGCCAAAAGACCCACGTAAGGGAGGTAATCTCGAAATACCTCTTAAAAAGGGTCTTGACCCCAAAAAGTATGGTGGACCTTCGGGAAAAGACTTTGCTTACTTCTTCATCTTTAAGGCAGTTGATAGTAAGGGCAAAGAGAAGGTGTTTTTTTGAAGGCCTACCATTGTTTGTCGCGTTTCGTGTTGAAAGTGACAAAAGCATTCTTCTCGAATATGCAAATAAAGTCGCGGGGGAAAATAAACATACGAATGCAAAAGTTTTAAAAGAAAAAGTATTCAAATATCAAAAAATATATCATCTTAATGACGAATATTATATTAATGCACTCGACACTGTACTAAACGCACGTCAACTCTGTTTATCTCCAGATATGATTGTGGTCGCAGAAACCATCTCAAATGTTTCTAGAGCACCTCTAGCCTCAGATCAAGAATTGGAAAAGTTATTTATGTTTTTGGCAAGTAAGCTTACGACGCTATGCTCGCGCTATTCTCTTGTCGAACAAATAATTGATCAGGGTAAAGAAAAATTTAGCTCCGCAGAACGTCAAGCAAGAATAAGGACGCTAAGAAACACACTGTCCTTTATGAAAGCGAGCTCTGCTCGCGTTGATTTGAGCGAAGTCGGTGGTTCTCCGAATGCTGGGAAAATTACCAATGGATTCTTAACCAACGATTTGTCTAATGTTGAATTCGCGGATGTCTCGGTAACAGGGTTATTTGAAAGGCGGTATACGCTTGGGCTTTAGAACTGTGGTGATCGAGAGCAGAAGCAGGTGTTCTTATAAAAGTGGGATATTTGATTGTTCGTAATGAGGACACTGCAAAAATACATCTGTCTGAAATCTCGTCGATTATATTTGATACAACCGCTGTATATGCGAGCGCTTATCTTTTAGCGGAACTTGCCAAACTGAAGATACCCGTCATCGTATGCGATGAGAGACATAATCCCATCGGTGAGTATCTCCCTCTATATGGCGCGCATAATACGAGCAAACGCATCGCTGAACAAATTCAGTGGAGCGAGCCAGCAAAGAAACGTGTTTGGCAAAGTGTCGTTCGTGAGAAGATACGCCAGCAGATGTATGTTTTGGAAGAACTAGGGCTTGCTCAATCGCGCACATTGAGTCGTTATATAGAGGATGTTCGTTCTGGTGATACCACCAACTGCGAGGCTCATGCTGCGCGTGTATATTTCAATGCACTGTTTGGCGATGAGTTTTCACGTGGCGGAAGCGATGCGAGGAATGGTTTGCTGAATTATGGCTATGCGATCTTGCTTTCTTTGGTGAATAGAGAAGTCGTTGCTAGGGGTTATATTACACAGATAGGTATTTTTCACCATAATGAATATAATCAATTCAATCTTGCTTGTGATTTTATGGAGCCATTTCGTCCTATTGTTGATAGGCTGGTCGTTGAAACATCATCTCAAGAATTGTCTCCAGATATACGGCGGATGATGCTTGATATAACAAATCAAACTGTCAGCTATCAAGATGGATCCTATAAACTTTGCTCAGTAGTCTCTCAGTATATACAAGACTGTTTGAACGCGCTGGCAAAGCGTATATCCTATGATGAGATTGCCGAGTTCTCTTTATGCGGGTGAGGTTTATGCGTCTATTGGTATTCTTTGATTTGCCTGTTGAAACTGCGAAGCAGCGAAAGGAATATCGCTGCTTTAGACATTTTCTTATTAAAGATGGTTATCTAATGCTTCAAGAGTCTGTCTATTCCAAGATGGTAATGGATGATGCAAATGCAAACAGCGTTATTTTAAGATTAAAAAAGAATCGGCTCGGCCTGCGGACTTGTTCAATTATTAAAAGTCACTGAGAAACAATTCGCGGGTATGGAAGATATCACAGGAAGTCGCCCTGAGTTCAAAGAGATGGATACTATTGAACGGCTTGTGATTTTATGAAAATTCAGTTTATTGATCTTGAATATAGTGTTGAGTGCGATGCTGAATTTGTTTCTGTTTTGCAGGTCAACGACGCACGACTATTTTCAAAGATAGTGTTTTCGCTAGCATCAGGCGAAACGCTGAAAGCGCTGGAACCCTATATGATTTTTGAGGGAGAAACTGAAATCAAATCCAAGGAACGTCTTATGCTTATAAGCGATCTCATATATTTACCGCTTAGAGATCGTGCCATTGTGACAAAACTCTATGAGCGCTTTAATGCACTGATTTTTGAAGACGAAGAAATGCGAATATCTCTTGAAGAGATTAATAACACCTTGATAGACAAACTAGCAGAAGTCGGATTTCAGCTGCAGGGAGAATACGACTTTACGTTAGAATGGGATGCAAGAAAATATCTCAAAACATTTGACTTTGGTGTTTGCATAGATTCCGATTTGCTCTTTGACAAACTTATAGGATTTTTAGAAGTAGCATCGGATATTTTTCCCGAAAAGTTGCTAATATTCGTGAATTTGAAAAGTTTTCTGACAGAAAATGAGTTGGTCGCCTTCTATCAGGCAGTGATTTCTTTGAAAATTCAGGTTTTGCTTGTTGAATCTTGGGAAGATGGTAGAATGTTTTCTCAAGAACGAAAAATTAGCAATTGACCAGCACTTTCTTGAAGAATATCTGTGACATAGTTCTCGGTTACCATCCTTCGCAGAGAGGATTTTGCTCGTCTGAGGTTTTAGAGCAGTGTCACCGAGACTGGCAACACAACATTGTCATCTGACGGAGGAAGGTCTTTTGGTTTTAGAGCAGTGTCACCGAGACTGGCAACACAACCTAGCAACCGACATGAGAGATACAACGCCAGTTTTAGAGCAGTGTCACCGAGACTGGCAACACAACGATGAACTACACGGAGCGCGTGCTTTTATGGTTTTAGAGCAGTGTCACCGAGACTGGCAACACAACTCGCACTCTCGCACAAAAAATCAAATACATGTTTTAGAGCAGTGTCACCGAGACTGGCAACACAACTACGAGCGCGTCGGTAAGATCATTCGTGCTGTTTTAGAGCAGTGTCACCGAGACTGGCAACACAACTCGCAGTCACACCCTAAGTTGCACATCACGGTTTTAGAGCAGTGTCACCGAGACTGGCAACACAACAGTATCAGTATGCAGACATAGACTGCGTGGTTTTAGAGCAGTGTCACCGAGACTGGCAACACAACAAGTATCCGTACGAACTTCCTTGTTGGCTCGTTTTAGAGCAGTGTCACCGAGACTGGCAACACAACCTCGCTCTCTGACGGTTTGCAGAACGGGGGTTTTAGAGCAGTGTCACCGAGACTGGCAACACAACCTGCCGCCGATTCTAACGCGGCTAAGTCAGTTTTAGAGCAGTGTCACCGAGACTGGCAACACAACCTGCACGCGTCACACGTACAACCAAGCTGGTTTTAGAGCAGTGTCACCGAGACTGGCAACACAACAACGACGCTTCACTGTGATGCAATCCCAAGTTTTAGAGCAGTGTCACCGAGACTGGCAACACAACTTGTGACGTACGCAGCGCATACGGAGTTGGTTTTAGAGCAGTGTCACCGAGACTGGCAACACAACTCACCAGAAGATGTTTGTTTCTCAAATGCTGTTTTAGAGCAGTGTCACCGAGACTGGCAACACAACCAAAGGCGCTGCCTAGTGATGCCCAGAGAGTTTTAGAGCAGTGTCACCGAGACTGGCAACACAACGCCACATTGTATATTTCGATCTCATCCAGGTTTTAGAGCAGTGTCACCGAGACTGGCAACACAACCCTGTTCTTTTAGGGCATTTTTTAGCAGCAGTTTTAGAGCAGTGTCACCGAGACTGGCAACACAACACTGCGGATGTGAAATAATGCTTAAGACTCCGTTTTAGAGCAGTGTCACCGAGACTGGCAACACAACCAATTAACTCCATTTTATCTTGCATACTAGTTTTAGAGCAGTGTCACCGAGACTGGCAACACAACTTACAGTCGGAGGATGAATCCGTACTGTTAGTTTTAGAGCAGTGTCACCGAGACTGGCAACACAACTCGCGTCTGGTTTGGTGCCAGACAGACTTTGTTTTAGAGCAGTGTCACCGAGACTGGCAACACAACACTCCGAGACTTTTACGAGTCGTACGCAGGGTTTTAGAGCAGTGTCACCGAGACTGGCAACACAACCTTGACCATATTCTTCAAAAAACATGATAAGTTTTAGAGCAGTGTCACCGAGACTGGCAACACAACTACTATTGAATGGGATAGTTATCTTTAAGAGTTTTAGAGCAGTGTCACCGAGACTGGCAACACAACTATCAAGTGGTGCCTTGATGTACTCCTTCTGTTTTAGAGCAGTGTCACCGAGACTGGCAACACAACAGTTTCACGACAGACTATATCGCTCCTTTGGTTTTAGAGCAGTGTCACCGAGACTGGCAACACAACACTTCGGAGTTTGAGACATGGCGGCACATTGTTTTAGAGCAGTGTCACCGAGACTGGCAACACAACCGGAGGTACGTTGGTGTTTAACGATGACACGTTTTAGAGCAGTGTCACCGAGACTGGCAACACAACTGCAACAGGTGACGGAACGCGCCTCCAGCTGTTTTAGAGCAGTGTCACCGAGACTGGCAACACAACTCAAGATAGGATGATGGCTTAGGAAGTTCTGTTTTAGAGCAGTGTCACCGAGACTGGCAACACAACTCAATGTCAAAAACGCTCAAACCGCTCCCGGTTTTAGAGCAGTGTCACCGAGACTGGCAACACAACGGTGTCAGACAAAAGACAAACGATTGAGGAGTTTTAGAGCAGTGTCACCGAGACTGGCAACACAACAAGTATTACCTCGTCTGCACTTTGCAGATCGTTTTAGAGCAGTGTCACCGAGACTGGCAACACAACGGCACAGCTGGGTCAAACCCCATTTATATGGTTTTAGAGCAGTGTCACCGAGACTGGCAACACAACCGCACAACTTTCTTTTGCACACCATTCAGTGTTTTAGAGCAGTGTCACCGAGACTGGCAACACAACGTTGCAGAATCGTATGTCTTACTTGCAT
>NZ_OY787465.1 GCF_963678845.1 uncultured Bacteroides sp. | reverse complement strand
TATGATCGTCCGCAGCGGATTTCCCTGTCAGTTTTTTGCAGGAGCAAGGAACGATCCGCGTTTTGTGAAATTCGTGGAGGATTTCGGCCGCGCCGCGCATACCTTTCAGGTCCTGCACGGCATGAAGGTCGGTGTCCTGAGCCGCATGTGCGGCATGGGGGACATCCTTGTCGACGATATGGCCTTTTTCCGGAACATCGGCGTTGAGATCTGCAACGACACCATCGGGTCGGTCTATGCACGGATGCAGGACATCACAAAAACACAGGTCGACCGTCAGATCGAAAAAGATCACAGTGACTTCCTCATGGATCCCAAACTCTCGTATGAGAGTCATGCCGAAGCGGTCCGGATGTACCTTGGTTTCAAACAATGGCTGGTCGACATGGGGTTTCGTGCGTTCACCGCGCATTTCGACATTTTTTCCGCCGACAGGCGCTTCAGGCAGCTTCCTCTCTATGCCGCGTCGCAGCTGATGGCGGATGGGTACGGGTATGCCGCGGAAGGTGATTTCGTCTGTGCTTCCATGGTGGCGGCGGCCCATGAGCTTGGGGAAGGCGGCGGAAATTTCACGGAAATGTATATGATGGATTTCAAAGAAGATGCGATCTGTTTCTGCCATGCCGGTGAAGGCAACTGGGCCACACACCGTGCGGATATGAAACCTCGTCTGATCGACCGCTATCTTGGAGAAGGCGGGCTCGAGAATCCGCCGACAATCATGTTCACCCCCAGGGTCGGACGCTCCACCCTGACGTCGCTTGCCCCGATGTGCGGCGATCATTTCCGCCTTGTTACCGCAACCGGCGATATCCTGCCGAAGTCCGATCTGACAGGATGTGAGATGCCCTATATTTTCTGGCGTCCGGACAGCGGCGTGACAACCTGTGTCGAAAACTGGCTGCGGGCCGGGGGCACGCATCACGAGGTCATCAGCCTGGGCGATGTGGCGGACCGCTGGAAGATGCTCTGCGATCTGAGCAAGGTGGAGTATGTCAAAGCATAAATCATTGACAGTATCAGGAGGACTCAGGTGAAATATCTTCTCACATTCGATATCGGGACGACCGCAGTCAAAGCCTGCATTTTCAACGAATCGCTGCGCATGAAAGGTCATGCTTCGGAGGAATACCAGCTGATCACCGAAATGACGGGATGGCTGGAACTCCTGGGTTCGGACTACTGGAATGCGGTCAGGCGCGGGGCAAAGGCTGCAATCGCCAATGCCGGTATCGATGCAAAGGATATTGTGACGATCTCTGTGACAACACAGGGTGAGACCCTTATTCCCGTCGACAGGAACGGCAGGGACCTTCGCAATGCGATTGTCTGGCTTGACGAGCGGGCAGGGGAGCAGGCAGCGAGGCTTGCAAAGCGTTTCGACGCTCCATGTTTCTATCGGGAGACAGGTCTGCCCGAACTGAACGGCTATATCCCTGTCGCCAAGCTTCTCTGGATCAAAGAGAATGAACCTGAAATTTACGAAAAAACCTTCAAGTTCCTTTTGCTTGAGGACTATATCATCATGCATCTCACAGGACTTTTTGTCACAGAAAAAGCCCTGTCCTGCAGCACGGGATGGTATTGTTTCAAAACGGACGGACTCTGGCAGGAAATGCTGGATCACGCCGGGCTGGACGCGGCGAAACTGCCGCTGATGATGGAATGCGGGGCAGTCGTTCCGGCGCCCGTTCTACCTGAAGTCCTGGCTGAACTGGGATTTTCTGAAAACATCCGCGTCGTCACCGGCGCCATGGATCAGACTGCAGGAGCGGTCGGCGCGGGCAATATCCTGCCGGGCATTGTCACGGAGACCACCGGCACCGCCCTTTGCATCGGTATCACCCTGGTAGAGCCGGACATGTCGCAGCTGCCTCGTGTGACCATCTATCGTCATATCTGGCCGGGAAGCTATCTGATGCTGCCGTACTGCCTGACAGCGGGGATGTTTCTCAAATGGTTCAAAGACAATTTCTGCGCCACCGAGGTTATCCGGGCGGCAGACGAGAACCGTTCGGTGTATGCTGTCTTTGATGATATTGTTTCAGAAACACCGGCAGGAGCGAACGGTCTTATTGCCATTCCTTATCTGACCGGCACCCTGCAGCCCCATCACAATCCGAATGCGAGAGGGGTGTTCTTCGGCGCAGGAATGGACACCAAGATGCCGCAGTTCCTCCGGGCGATATTCGAGAGCATCGCCTTCATGCTCCGAGAAAACATCGAGATGATCGAAAACGTCAATCATATCAAGGTCCAGGAAATCCGATCCCTCGGCGGCGGAGCGAAAAGTGAAATCTGGCGTCAGATCAAGGCGGATGTGAGCGGGATTCCGATCGCGGTCCTCGATGAGTCGGAGTGCACCTCTCTTGGCGCCGCAATCCTTGCTGCGGTTGCAGTCGGCCTCTACCCGGACATCATGACCGCTGCAAAAGCTGCCAATCAGGTGGCGGATGTAAGACAGCCCGCCCCCGGATATTCTGTCCTGTACGACAAGGCTTATCACAGGTACTGCGAGCTGTATGAGCGTCTTGAACCGATGTTCTGACGCCCGAGGGCAGGGGTGCCTCACACGAATGATCTGTCAGCCGCCAATCCGGCATAATCGGTCCTTGTCGAAGGACCGATTTTTTGTTGCGGTATTTCTTTATTTAAACCGGTATCTTCTATATAATGATAGTGTGTCTTTTTTTGGACGGTCATGGAGCCAGGGACAGGAATTTTTATCATAGAAGGAGAAAGACCGTGGAAATCTATCTTGACAACAGCGCGACCTCTTTTCCGAAACCGGAGTGCGTCTACACGGCCATGGACCGGTATATGCGCACCAACGGCGCCAGCGCGGGCAGGGGAACCTATGCGAGAGCAAGGGACGCGGAAGAGCTGATATATAAAACAAGAAAATCCATCGCATCGCTCTTCGAGGCCCCGAAACCCGGGAATATCGTCCTGACAGGCAATGTGACCGAATCGCTGAACATGATACTGAAAGGGTACCTGAAAGAAGGGGACACTGTCCTGACTTCGGACATCGAACACAACGCTGTCTGGAGACCTCTGCACCAGCTGAGCCGGGACAGGGGGATCCGGATAAGAACCTTTCACTGCAGTCCGCAGGGAAGAATCGATCTGGACGAGGTCGAAACGCTTCTTGATCCCGCCGTCGCTCTTGTCGCACTGATCCATGGGTCCAATGTGATCGGCAATATCGTGCCGGTCCGGGAGATCGCTGCCATCGCCCATCGGAAAGAGATTCCGGTCATGGTCGATGCCGCACAGACTGCAGGGACCTATCCGGTTTCCATCCGGGACATGGAGGTGGATTTTCTTGCGTTCACAGGGCACAAAGGACTGATGGGACCCATGGGGACCGGGGGATTTTATATCCGGGGACGGAATTACGCTCAAAACACTCAAAGAGGGAGGGACCGGCACTCTTTCAAAGTCTGCATTCCAGCCGGATAGTGTTCCGGACCGGTATGAGGCAGGTACAATGAACATGGGAGGCATTGCAGGGCTCCATGCCGCCCTGGGATTCCTTCTTGCGAAAGGGGTCGATTCGATCCGCGAACACGAAAGCCGCCTGGTGGGATCGATGATGGAATCGCTTTCCATGCTCGACGGGGTGGAGATATACGGACCGGAACGCGGACAGGATCGTCTGGGACTCCTCTCTTTCAATATCAGGGGCGCCGACCCGTATGATG
>NZ_OY787464.1:1500000-1710899 GCF_963678845.1 uncultured Bacteroides sp. | reverse complement strand
CCGGCTATTTCAATTACGCAATAACGTTGCAAACAACAGCTTGTTCAGCTTTCTAAGATATGGTATCCTATTTAATAAGCTACCCATTTTCCCCATTTTATCTAAGTGAGCCTTCATATGAAAACCCATGGGTTCACAGATGAATGCTCATGGGTCTTCATTCGAGAACCCATGAGCCCTCAACTGAGGGCTCACTTAAGTTTCTTTGCAAAATAGATTAACTTATCAGAGAAAAGTGGCAAACAAACCCACTGTCACAAGCTACATTCATCTTGGCAGTATCTTTAAAAAGCAGAATATTCCCTACTAAAGTATTAGCAGCAACACCTGCTATAATGTAGTAGAGCATTCAATTCAGTAGCAGTCCCTATGTTTGTAATTAATATGCAGACGAACAAAGCATAAGCCAAGAGTATTAATATATTTGAGGTATCAGTCTTAAACAATTAAATACTCAAAGCTTATGCGTACACAAAGTAACAAACTAAATTTTGAAGGAGAAAATATTTATGTTGGAATTGATGTTCATTTGAAAAGTTGGAATGTGACAATTTACACAGAATATCTTCATCATAAAACATTCAACCAACCTCCTGTACCTTCAATTTTAAGGGACTATCTGAATACTAATTTTCCTGGTGGAACTTATTATTCAGCCTATGAAGCCGGATTCTGCGGATTTAATATTCATTTTGAACTTAAAAAACTAAATATAAATAATATTGTGGTTAATCCAGCTGATATACCAACCAGTCAGAAAGAACAGATACTTAAAAACGATTCACGTGATAGTATGAAAATTGCCCGTTCTTTAAGAGCTAATGAACTCATAGGTATACATGTCCCATTCATTGAGACATTGGAAAATCGCACATTGATACGCACCCGAGACGTAATGGTGAAAGATATGACTAGATTTAAACAGCGTATAAAAGCTTTGCTTCATTTTTATGGTATATCTTACCCTCCGGAATTTGAGAAATCAACCAGTCATTGGTCCAGACGTTTTCTTAAATGGTTAAAAGAGGAGGTATCACTTAATACAACGAATGGTAATGACGCCTTGTCATTACTCGTCAGGGAAGTAGAGCAACAAATAGTTCTTTTATTGGAAATCAATAGAAAAATTAATAGTCTTGCTGTTTCTGAGAAATATGTGAAGGAGATAGAGTTAATAAGAAGCATTCCGGGAATTGGTTTAATTACAGGGCTTACTTTTTTGTCGGAGATAGAAGATATTGAACGATTCCACAATACAGACAAGTTAGCCGGTTTTGTAGGAATAATACCCACCTGTCATTCAAGTGGAGAGATTGAGAATTATGGAGAGATGACATTTAGAAAGAAAACGATTTTAAGAAAGTGTCTGATTGAAAGTTCCTGGATTGCAGTAAGAATAGATCCGGCATTGACAAGGTGTTTTTTACAACTCTGTAAAAGGATGGAGCCCAATAAAGCTATAATACGAATCGCAAGAAAACTATTAAACAGAATGTATTATGTTTTAAAAAAGAGACAAAAATATGAATGTGGAGTGGTTTAATGATAATGCCTATATAACTATCTTTCAAAATAAGAGTGATCGCTTAGTTTATCTTGCAGCTTAGCCTGCTTTAGCAGTTTGCGGCCTCTTCCTATTGAACTGAAAAAGGAAAATGTAGAAAACTGATAGTAATATCAGTTTAAACTACTGATAGAAGGTTGTTTATATAGGAGTTATTAATAAATAGAAAGTAAGGAAACAATCAATAGAGGTTTTCTTAGCCATATAGCGATATCTGTAACATGAAAGGGGAAACCATACAAGCCTCCCCTCCCAAAAAAAATAATGTTACAGTGTAACGCAGGAAATTTATTGCTGACAAGTTGCTCCTCAGCAGAGCTTGTTTCCTCTTCAACTCCCTGATTACAAAGCTAATAAAAAGTATAATAAATATTAATAATACTCTTATTATTTGGATTACAACATAGAAGATAAACAGGATTTAGTAGCAGATAAAAAGTTAAACTTTTTTATCTGCTACTAGTTGAAATCCTTAACCCAAAGCCTTTTCATTCATTTTAGTGGGAGATAGTGGAGATAAATTTGATTTTTTGCTTCTATATTAGAAGGTATTGCCAACATAAACTATTTCTTTCTAGTTTCTTTTCATTCCGAATATTGTTTTATTGCACCCCCT
Organism: uncultured Bacteroides sp.; assembly: GCF_963678845.1. Taxonomy (NCBI): domain Bacteria; kingdom Pseudomonadati; phylum Bacteroidota; class Bacteroidia; order Bacteroidales; family Bacteroidaceae; genus Bacteroides; species uncultured Bacteroides sp. The sequence continues at coordinate 1,708,719 of NZ_OY787464.1, read as the reverse complement.
TTCACGCCCGCGCGTATATTTATAATGTAGCCCATATCATCCCCGGTGATTTCCAACAAAAAAATATGCATTAAAACTCAGTTGTAACTCAGCACGTTACGTTTTTATTTCATCTTTATAGAATAAAAGAGTCAGATATATTAGGATTGTATGTTTGAATCCAGTACTTTTGCACTCGCTTTGTAAGAGAAACAAGGCCTAGCATTGACATAATGACAGAGAGGTTCGCAAGAAAAAAGTTTTAAAAAAACTTCAAAAACATTTGGAGCATATAACTTAAAGTTCTTATCTTTGCATCCGCTTTCGCTTCGAGAGAAGCTGATTATGAGAGCTAACAATCGTTCTTTGAATAAGATTTAGATATAAACAATACAAGTAGTACAAGATCTCTTGTAGGTGTACTTTTAGCATACTTACAGAGTAATAAATTTCGAACCGTCAACAATGATTTAAGCGATTAAGTTATTGAAGAAACAAGAAAATAAGAACGGAATCCTGAACAGAATTAAATAAAACTTTTACAATGAAGAGTTTGATCCTGGCTCAGGATGAACGCTAGCTACAGGCTTAACACATGCAAGTCGAGGGGTAGCAGGGTAGCAATACCGCTGACGACCGGCGCACGGGTGAGTAACACGTATCCAACCTTCCCATAACTCGGGGATAGCCTTTCGAAAGAAAGATTAATACCCGATAGTACTTTATCAAGGCATCTTTTTAAAGTTAAAGATTTATTGGTTATGGATGGGGATGCGTTCCATTAGATAGTTGGTGAGGTAACGGCTCACCAAGTCTTCGATGGATAGGGGTTCTGAGAGGAAGGTCCCCCACATTGGTACTGAGACACGGACCAAACTCCTACGGGAGGCAGCAGTGAGGAATATTGGTCAATGGGCGAGAGCCTGAACCAGCCAAGTAGCGTGAAGGATGAAGGTCCTATGGATTGTAAACTTCTTTTATAGTAGAATAAAGTGAGCCACGTGTGGTTTTTTGTATGTATACTATGAATAAGGATCGGCTAACTCCGTGCCAGCAGCCGCGGTAATACGGAGGATCCGAGCGTTATCCGGATTTATTGGGTTTAAAGGGTGCGTAGGCGGAATAATAAGTCAGTTGTGAAAGTTTGCGGCTCAACCGTAAAATTGCAGTTGATACTGTTATTCTTGAGTGTACATAAGGTAGGCGGAATTCGTGGTGTAGCGGTGAAATGCTTAGATATCACGAAGAACTCCAATTGCGAAGGCAGCTTACCGGGGTACAACTGACGCTGAGGCACGAAAGTGTGGGTATCAAACAGGATTAGATACCCTGGTAGTCCACACAGTAAACGATGAATACTCGCTGTTTGCGATATACAGTAAGCGGCCAAGCGAAAGCATTAAGTATTCCACCTGGGGAGTACGCCGGCAACGGTGAAACTCAAAGGAATTGACGGGGGCCCGCACAAGCGGAGGAACATGTGGTTTAATTCGATGATACGCGAGGAACCTTACCCGGGCTTAAATTGCAAATGAATATAGTGGAAACATTATCGCCAGCAATGGCATTTGTGAAGGTGCTGCATGGTTGTCGTCAGCTCGTGCCGTGAGGTGTCGGCTTAAGTGCCATAACGAGCGCAACCCTTATTGATAGTTACTAACAGGTTAAGCTGAGGACTCTATCAAGACTGCCGTCGTAAGATGTGAGGAAGGTGGGGATGACGTCAAATCAGCACGGCCCTTACGTCCGGGGCTACACACGTGTTACAATGGGGGGTACAGAAGGTCGCTACCTGGCAACAGGATGCTAATCCCAAAAACCTCTCACAGTTCGGATTGGAGTCTGCAACTCGACTCCATGAAGCTGGATTCGCTAGTAATCGCGCATCAGCCACGGCGCGGTGAATACGTTCCCGGGCCTTGTACACACCGCCCGTCAAGCCATGGGAGCCGGGGGTACCTGAAGTACGTAACCGTAAGGAGCGTCCTAGGGTAAAACTGGTGACTGGGGCTAAGTCGTAACAAGGTAGCCGTACCGGAAGGTGCGGCTGGAACACCTCCTTTCTGGAGTGATTTCGTTCTTAGGTTCGGATTTAGTTTGTACTGCTGTTTATTGTTTATGTTTATATTAAGAAATACAAGAGATTAGAAAGAAGCCGAGCCGAAAGGTAAGAGGTTTTGAACGACAGTCCTATAGCTCAGTTGGTTAGAGCGCTACACTGATAATGTAGAGGTCGGCAGTTCAACTCTGCCTGGGACTACGCGAAAAATTTAGGAGCAACCATACTAACCAAAAGGAAAAAAGGCTTCATAATAATTTCACGGGGGATTAGCTCAGCTGGCTAGAGCACCTGCCTTGCACGCAGGGGGTCAACGGTTCGAATCCGTTATTCTCCACAAAAAAGGCTAACGTCTTTATAACGATCTTTGACATAATGTACAAAAGCAAATAAAGTAAGTAATTTTTAGAGATAAAAAGAGCTGAAGTATATATCGAACCATATGGTAAACGAAAACGTATATCTACGAATAGTTTACAGTGTTTGAAGAAAGTAAGCAAGGGCGCATGGCGGATGCCTTGGCTCTCGGAGGCGATGAAGGACGTGATAAGCTGCGATAAGCTTCGGGTAGGTGCAAATAGCCTTTAATCCGAAGATTTCCGAATGGGACAACCCAATATCCTGAAGGGATATTATCCATCTTATGATGGAGGCGAACGCAGGGAACTGAAACATCTTAGTACCTGTAGGAGAAGAAAATAATTGAATGATTCCGTAAGTAGTGGCGAGCGAACACGGATTAGCCCAAACCATAGATGTTACGGCATTTATGGGGTTGTAGGACCACGATATCGGACTTATATTGGAGAATGGAAGACTCTGGAAAGTGTCACCATAGAGCATGATAGTTGCGTACATGAATCCAATATATACTGTAGTGGTATCCTGAGTAGTGCGGAGCACGAGGAATTCTGCATGAATCTGCCGGGACCATCCGGTAAGGCTAAATACTCCCGAGAGACCGATAGTGAACCAGTACTGTGAAGGAAAGGTGAAAAGAACTTCGAATAGAAGAGTGAAATAGTCCCTGAAACCATGCGCTTACAAGCGGTCGGAGCAGCTTCGTGCTGTGACGGCGTGCCTTTTGCATAATGAACCTACGAGTTACTGTCACTGGCAAGGTTAAGAAATTAAGTTTTGCAGCCGAAGCGAAAGCGAGTCTGAATAGGGCGATTTAGTCAGTGGTAGTAGACGCGAAACCAAGTGATCTACCCATGGTCAGGTTGAAGGTTAGGTAACACTAACTGGAGGACCGAACCGATAAGCGTTGAAAAGCTTCCGGATGAACTGTGGGTGGGGGTGAAAGGCTAATCAAACTTGGAGATAGCTCGTACTCCCCGAAATGCATTTAGGTGCAGCCTTGATAATTACTAATGTGAGGTAGAGCGACTGATAAGATGCGAGGGCTTCACCGCCTATCAAGTCTTGATAAACTCCGAATGCGCATTAGTTCAATATCAGGAGTGAGGGCATGGGTGCTAAGGTCCGTGCCCGAGAGGAGAAGAATCCAGACCATCAGCTAAGGTCCCGAAATAATTGCTAAGTTGAACTAACGAAGTCAGATTGCTAAGACAGCTAGGATGTTGGCTTGGAAGCAGCCATTCATTTAAAGAGTGCGTAACAGCTCACTAGTCGAGGAGTTTGGCGTGGATAATAATCGGGCATAAGCAATTTACCGAAGCTATGGAACCAGTAATGGTTGGTAGGGGAGCATTCCACTCTGCGTTGAATGTGAAGCGTAAGCTTTGCTGGAGCGTGTGGAAAAGCAAATGTAGGTATAAGTAACGATAAAGGGGGTGAGAAACCCCCTCGCCGAAAGACTAAGGTTTCCTGATCAACGCTAATCGGATCAGGGTTAGTCGGGTCCTAAGGCTCAGCCGAACGGCGAGGCCGATGGCAGAAAGGGTTAATATTCCCTTACTACCTTAAGGAGTGACGTGGAGACGGAGTAGTGAAAGTGTCGCCAGCTGACGGAATAGCTGGTTGAAGGGTGTAGATATTGGTTTTCCAGGCAAATCCGGAAGACTAGTCGAACCTGATAGTACCGAGCGCCCTTGTGGCAATTGGATAGTACACGTAATCAGACTTCCAAGAAAATCCGCTAAACTTAATCCTTGAGGTACCCGTACCGTAAACGGACACACGTAGTTGGGTAGAATATACTAAGGCGCTTGAGTGAATCACGGTTAAGGAACTAGGCAAATTGACCCTGTAACTTCGGGAGAAAGGGTCCCTCAGCGATGAGGGCGCAGAGAATAGGTCCAGGCAACTGTTTAACAAAAACACAGGGCTATGCAAAATTGAAAGATCAAGTATATAGCCTGACACCTGCCCGGTGCTGGAAGGTTAAGAGGAGATGTCATCGCAAGAGAAGCATTGAATTGAAGCCCCAGTAAACGGCGGCCGTAACTATAACGGTCCTAAGGTAGCGAAATTCCTTGTCGGGTAAGTTCCGACCTGCACGAATGGTGTAATGATCTGGACACTGTCTCAACCGTGAGCTCAGTGAAATTGTAGTATCGGTGAAGATGCCGATTACCCGCGATGGGACGAAAAGACCCCGTGAACCTTTACTATAGCTTAACATTGAATTTGGGTAATTGATGTGTAGGATAGGCCGGAGGCATTGAAGCATGCACGCTAGTGTTTGTGGAGCCGCTGTTGAAATACGGCCCTTTAATTATTTGAGTTCTAACTCGCAAATGTGAGGACACTGTTTGGTGGGTAGTTTGACTGGGGTGGTCGCCTCCAAAAGTGTAACGGAGGCTTCTAAAGGTACCCTCAGGACGATTGGTAACCGTCCGCAGAGTGTAATGGCATAAGGGTGCTTGACTGGGAGACCGACAAGTCGATCAGGTAGGAAACTAGAGCATAGTGATCCGGTGTTTCCGTATGGAAGGGACATCGCTCAAAGGATAAAAGGTACTCCGGGGATAACAGGCTGATCGCTCCCAAGAGCTCATATCGACGGAGCGGTTTGGCACCTCGATGTCGGCTCGTCACATCCTGGGGCTGGAGAAGGTCCCAAGGGTTGGGCTGTTCGCCCATTAAAGTGGCACGCGAGCTGGGTTCAGAACGTCGTGAGACAGTTCGGTCTCTATCTATCGTGGGCGTATGAAATTTGCGTGGCTCTGACACTAGTACGAGAGGACCGTGTTGGACTGACCGCTGGTTTACCGGTTGTGCCGCCAGGTGCATTGCCGGGTATCTAAGTCGGGATTGGATAAGTGCTGAAAGCATCTAAGTACGAAGCCAGCCACAAGATTAGATTTCTTAGGGTCGTTGAAGACGACAACGTTGATAGGCTGCAGGTGTAAAGACAGTAATGTCAAAGCCGAGCAGTACTAATTGCCCGTACACTTTCTTCTATGCCATATATGGTTGGCTAGATAATTTGGCTCTTTATTGATACTGAAATATTATTATCTTTATTGCTTTTGCATTGTGTTTATCTTAATAATATAATTAAGAAATTAAAAATATTAAGGTAGCTATAGCATCAGGGTTCCACCTCTTCCCATTCCGAACAGAGAAGTTAAGCCTGATCACGCCGATGGTACTGCGTAACAGTGGGAGAGTAGGTAGCTGCCGTTTTATCAAGGAGTTCTGAGTCTGACTAACAAGTCACTCAGGACTCCTTTTCGTTTTTATACATACTACATCTATAACCTAGGATCATGGATCAGTCCGAATTCCTGGGGGAATGTTAAATCCGGTCTTCTTTTATGCATAAATTTTTGATATTCTAAAAAGGAAAAATGTCATATCCGCCACTCCTCTGAATGAAGCTCTGAAGAATTTGAGTTTCGCATTAAATGATTCTGCAGCTGCATTTGTACTTCTGTTAATAAAGAAGTTCAATATTCTTTCATAATTGTTTTTTATAGTTTGACTAACAGTAGAAAAATTCCTGTACCCTTCTTTTTCTATGCTTTCATACCACTGAGCAAGCTTCAATCTGGCTACATTTTTATCATATGACTGGGGGCGTAAATTCTGAACATGGAAACTATCTATAACCTGTATGGCTTTTGGAAAGCAACACTGGATAATCTTTTGCATGCTACCTGCCATATCAAGAGTAACCTCTTTTACAATATTGCGTTCCTTCTCTGGAATCTTGCAGAGTACATTTATTATATCTTCAGCCTTGGTTCCTTTAATAACAGCTACGATTGTACCTTTACGGCCATGACCTTTTTTACTTGAGAGAATAGTGTATAATTCTCCTGAGGTAAGCGCTGTTTCATCAATGCAAAGGTGATAAGAGATGTTTTTTGGGAAGAGAATGTAATCTTCTGCATGGGACAACAGATCCCATTCCCTGAAATCGCTCAGATTTTCTTTATAATACTTTTGAATGAGCTTGCCATCTAATCCATAGTGTCCAGCCAAAGATTCGCTGCTGGCAGCATTATTGTCTAAGTAATTCTTTTAAAAAAGCACCGAACTCAGCGGTTATGCGAGTGCCGGTGGCAACCAGATTCCAATCACGGCTATATGTTTTACCGGTTTGAGTATCTTCCCAACGGCGCCGTTTAATGCGAAGATAGACTGCTTTACCTCGTATAGGAAAATCTTGGACTTCGATTTCCGGCATAAATCCTTTTGAATGAAGAGGAAGTGTTTTGCATTCTTCAGGAATAATATTCTTCTCTTCAAGGAACAGAATAAAACAGGTTTCCAGGGATTCACTATTGATTAAATCAAAATAATCAAGCAGGCCCGAAGGCAAAAACATACCTAACACGTTAAGTGGGGTCGGGTTATCTATCTTCTTTTTCATCCTGCAAAGATAAACTTTTAACTAGGATCCTCCAAGAATATAAACTGATCCCTAATTCCCCTATAGCCCCCTGTCGTTTCTGTGTATAGTTCGGATACTTTCATCTTTTTTCCTTTTTGGAAGGCAAAGATAAAAGGCCAAATCGTGACGAACAATGTAGTATCGTGAAAACGCTTACCATGTATCTTAGTATATTTACTGTGCTCTTATGTTAAATGTTGGTCTATATTCCTAAGAAGTAGCAGACCTGTGATGGATGCTTTTGTCTTTGCTATTTATGGGAAAGTTATAAATAGATTGTTTCATTAAAAAAGATGGTAGTAAGAAATAAACTTCTGCCACCTGGGTATTCTTTTATTCCTAATCAATTTATCCTTGTTTTATGCAGATTTGTTTAGGATACAACATAAATATTGCAGATTAGATTTCCACATATAATATATCCGTGAAAATACTTTTTAATATTATTAGTTGTAAACCAGTACATTAAGTAAGTGCTACTATTTTTATTATAAAAAAGAGTAATATAAGTTTGGATTTAAAGTTTTAAAGTTCTACTTTTGCACCCGCTTTGTAAGAGACAAGGCATTAAAGTTTATGACTTATTGAGAAGAGGGTGTTTCACCGAAAGAATTCTGAGGGATTAATTAAAAAAAATAAATCAGAAAACATTTGGAGGTAAAGATTAAAAGTTCTACCTTTGCATCCGCTTAACAAAAAGCAAAACAAAATCGTTCTTTGAATAAGATTTAGATATAAACAATACAAGTAGTACAAGAGCTCTTGTAGGCGTGCTTTTAGCATACTTACAGAGTAATAAATTTCGAACCGTCAACAATGATTTAAGCGATTAAGTTATTGAAGAAACAAGAAAATAAGAACGGAATCCTGAACAGAATTAAATAAAACTTTTACAATGAAGAGTTTGATCCTGGCTCAGGATGAACGCTAGCTACAGGCTTAACACATGCAAGTCGAGGGGTAGCAGGGTAGCAATACCGCTGACGACCGGCGCACGGGTGAGTAACACGTATCCAACCTTCCCATAACTCGGGGATAGCCTTTCGAAAGAAAGATTAATACCCGATAGTACTTTATCAAGGCATCTTTTTAAAGTTAAAGATTTATTGGTTATGGATGGGGATGCGTTCCATTAGATAGTTGGTGAGGTAACGGCTCACCAAGTCTTCGATGGATAGGGGTTCTGAGAGGAAGGTCCCCCACATTGGTACTGAGACACGGACCAAACTCCTACGGGAGGCAGCAGTGAGGAATATTGGTCAATGGGCGAGAGCCTGAACCAGCCAAGTAGCGTGAAGGATGAAGGTCCTATGGATTGTAAACTTCTTTTATAGTAGAATAAAGTGAGCCACGTGTGGTTTTTTGTATGTATACTATGAATAAGGATCGGCTAACTCCGTGCCAGCAGCCGCGGTAATACGGAGGATCCGAGCGTTATCCGGATTTATTGGGTTTAAAGGGTGCGTAGGCGGAATAATAAGTCAGTTGTGAAAGTTTGCGGCTCAACCGTAAAATTGCAGTTGATACTGTTATTCTTGAGTGTACATAAGGTAGGCGGAATTCGTGGTGTAGCGGTGAAATGCTTAGATATCACGAAGAACTCCAATTGCGAAGGCAGCTTACCGGGGTACAACTGACGCTGAGGCACGAAAGTGTGGGTATCAAACAGGATTAGATACCCTGGTAGTCCACACAGTAAACGATGAATACTCGCTGTTTGCGATATACAGTAAGCGGCCAAGCGAAAGCATTAAGTATTCCACCTGGGGAGTACGCCGGCAACGGTGAAACTCAAAGGAATTGACGGGGGCCCGCACAAGCGGAGGAACATGTGGTTTAATTCGATGATACGCGAGGAACCTTACCCGGGCTTAAATTGCAAATGAATATAGTGGAAACATTATCGCCAGCAATGGCATTTGTGAAGGTGCTGCATGGTTGTCGTCAGCTCGTGCCGTGAGGTGTCGGCTTAAGTGCCATAACGAGCGCAACCCTTATTGATAGTTACTAACAGGTTAAGCTGAGGACTCTATCAAGACTGCCGTCGTAAGATGTGAGGAAGGTGGGGATGACGTCAAATCAGCACGGCCCTTACGTCCGGGGCTACACACGTGTTACAATGGGGGGTACAGAAGGTCGCTACCTGGCAACAGGATGCTAATCCCAAAAACCTCTCACAGTTCGGATTGGAGTCTGCAACTCGACTCCATGAAGCTGGATTCGCTAGTAATCGCGCATCAGCCACGGCGCGGTGAATACGTTCCCGGGCCTTGTACACACCGCCCGTCAAGCCATGGGAGCCGGGGGTACCTGAAGTACGTAACCGTAAGGAGCGTCCTAGGGTAAAACTGGTGACTGGGGCTAAGTCGTAACAAGGTAGCCGTACCGGAAGGTGCGGCTGGAACACCTCCTTTCTGGAGTGATTTCGTTCTTAGGTTCGGATTTAGTTTGTACTGCTGTTTATTGTTTATGTTTATATTAAGAAATACAAGAGATTAGAAAGAAGCCAAGCCGAAAGGTAAGAGGTTTTGAACGACAGTCCTATAGCTCAGTTGGTTAGAGCGCTACACTGATAATGTAGAGGTCGGCAGTTCAACTCTGCCTGGGACTACGCGAAAAATTTAGGAGCAACCATACTAACCAAAAGGAAAAAAGGCTTCATAATAATTTCACGGGGGATTAGCTCAGCTGGCTAGAGCACCTGCCTTGCACGCAGGGGGTCAACGGTTCGAATCCGTTATTCTCCACAAAAAAGGCTAACGTCTTTATAACGATCTTTGACATAATGTACAAAAGCAAATAAAGTAAGTAATTTTTAGAGATAAAAAGAGCTGAAGTATATATCGAACCATATGGTAAACGAAAACGTATATCTACGAATAGTTTACAGTGTTTGAAGAAAGTAAGCAAGGGCGCATGGCGGATGCCTTGGCTCTCGGAGGCGATGAAGGACGTGATAAGCTGCGATAAGCTTCGGGTAGGTGCAAATAGCCTTTAATCCGAAGATTTCCGAATGGGACAACCCAATATCCTGAAGGGATATTATCCATCTTATGATGGAGGCGAACGCAGGGAACTGAAACATCTTAGTACCTGTAGGAGAAGAAAATAATTGAATGATTCCGTAAGTAGTGGCGAGCGAACACGGATTAGCCCAAACCATAGATGTTACGGCATTTATGGGGTTGTAGGACCACGATATCGGACTTATATTGGAGAATGGAAGACTCTGGAAAGTGTCACCATAGAGCATGATAGTTGCGTACATGAATCCAATATATACTGTAGTGGTATCCTGAGTAGTGCGGAGCACGAGGAATTCTGCATGAATCTGCCGGGACCATCCGGTAAGGCTAAATACTCCCGAGAGACCGATAGTGAACCAGTACTGTGAAGGAAAGGTGAAAAGAACTTCGAATAGAAGAGTGAAATAGTCCCTGAAACCATGCGCTTACAAGCGGTCGGAGCAGCTTCGTGCTGTGACGGCGTGCCTTTTGCATAATGAACCTACGAGTTACTGTCACTGGCAAGGTTAAGAAATTAAGTTTTGCAGCCGAAGCGAAAGCGAGTCTGAATAGGGCGATTTAGTCAGTGGTAGTAGACGCGAAACCAAGTGATCTACCCATGGTCAGGTTGAAGGTTAGGTAACACTAACTGGAGGACCGAACCGATAAGCGTTGAAAAGCTTCCGGATGAACTGTGGGTGGGGGTGAAAGGCTAATCAAACTTGGAGATAGCTCGTACTCCCCGAAATGCATTTAGGTGCAGCCTTGATAATTACTAATGTGAGGTAGAGCGACTGATAAGATGCGAGGGCTTCACCGCCTATCAAGTCTTGATAAACTCCGAATGCGCATTAGTTCAATATCAGGAGTGAGGGCATGGGTGCTAAGGTCCGTGCCCGAGAGGAGAAGAATCCAGACCATCAGCTAAGGTCCCGAAATAATTGCTAAGTTGAACTAACGAAGTCAGATTGCTAAGACAGCTAGGATGTTGGCTTGGAAGCAGCCATTCATTTAAAGAGTGCGTAACAGCTCACTAGTCGAGGAGTTTGGCGTGGATAATAATCGGGCATAAGCAATTTACCGAAGCTATGGAACCAGTAATGGTTGGTAGGGGAGCATTCCACTCTGCGTTGAATGTGAAGCGTAAGCTTTGCTGGAGCGTGTGGAAAAGCAAATGTAGGTATAAGTAACGATAAAGGGGGTGAGAAACCCCCTCGCCGAAAGACTAAGGTTTCCTGATCAACGCTAATCGGATCAGGGTTAGTCGGGTCCTAAGGCTCAGCCGAACGGCGAGGCCGATGGCAGAAAGGGTTAATATTCCCTTACTACCTTAAGGAGTGACGTGGAGACGGAGTAGTGAAAGTGTCGCCAGCTGACGGAATAGCTGGTTGAAGGGTGTAGATATTGGTTTTCCAGGCAAATCCGGAAGACTAGTCGAACCTGATAGTACCGAGCGCCCTTGTGGCAATTGGATAGTACACGTAATCAGACTTCCAAGAAAATCCGCTAAACTTAATCCTTGAGGTACCCGTACCGTAAACGGACACACGTAGTTGGGTAGAATATACTAAGGCGCTTGAGTGAATCACGGTTAAGGAACTAGGCAAATTGACCCTGTAACTTCGGGAGAAAGGGTCCCTCAGCGATGAGGGCGCAGAGAATAGGTCCAGGCAACTGTTTAACAAAAACACAGGGCTATGCAAAATTGAAAGATCAAGTATATAGCCTGACACCTGCCCGGTGCTGGAAGGTTAAGAGGAGATGTCATCGCAAGAGAAGCATTGAATTGAAGCCCCAGTAAACGGCGGCCGTAACTATAACGGTCCTAAGGTAGCGAAATTCCTTGTCGGGTAAGTTCCGACCTGCACGAATGGTGTAATGATCTGGACACTGTCTCAACCGTGAGCTCAGTGAAATTGTAGTATCGGTGAAGATGCCGATTACCCGCGATGGGACGAAAAGACCCCGTGAACCTTTACTATAGCTTAACATTGAATTTGGGTAATTGATGTGTAGGATAGGCCGGAGGCATTGAAGCATGCACGCTAGTGTTTGTGGAGCCGCTGTTGAAATACGGCCCTTTAATTATTTGAGTTCTAACTCGCAAATGTGAGGACACTGTTTGGTGGGTAGTTTGACTGGGGTGGTCGCCTCCAAAAGTGTAACGGAGGCTTCTAAAGGTACCCTCAGGACGATTGGTAACCGTCCGCAGAGTGTAATGGCATAAGGGTGCTTGACTGGGAGACCGACAAGTCGATCAGGTAGGAAACTAGAGCATAGTGATCCGGTGTTTCCGTATGGAAGGGACATCGCTCAAAGGATAAAAGGTACTCCGGGGATAACAGGCTGATCGCTCCCAAGAGCTCATATCGACGGAGCGGTTTGGCACCTCGATGTCGGCTCGTCACATCCTGGGGCTGGAGAAGGTCCCAAGGGTTGGGCTGTTCGCCCATTAAAGTGGCACGCGAGCTGGGTTCAGAACGTCGTGAGACAGTTCGGTCTCTATCTATCGTGGGCGTATGAAATTTGCGTGGCTCTGACACTAGTACGAGAGGACCGTGTTGGACTGACCGCTGGTTTACCGGTTGTGCCGCCAGGTGCATTGCCGGGTATCTAAGTCGGGATTGGATAAGTGCTGAAAGCATCTAAGTACGAAGCCAGCCACAAGATTAGATTTCTTAGGGTCGTTGAAGACGACAACGTTGATAGGCTGCAGGTGTAAAGACAGTAATGTCAAAGCCGAGCAGTACTAATTGCCCGTACACTTTCTTCTATGCCATATATGGTTGGCTAGATAATTTGGCTCTTTATTGATACTGAAATATTATCATCTTTATTGCTTTTGCATTGTGTTTATCTTAATAATATAATTAAGAAATTAAAAATATTAAGGTAGCTATAGCATCAGGGTTCCACCTCTTCCCATTCCGAACAGAGAAGTTAAGCCTGATCACGCCGATGGTACTGCGTAACAGTGGGAGAGTAGGTAGCTGCCGTTTTATCAAGGAGTCCTGAGTCTGACTAACAAGTCACTCAGGACTCCTTTTCGTTTTTATACATACTACATCTATAACCTAGGATCATGGATCAGTCCGAATTCCTGGGGGAATGTTAAATCCGGTCTTCTTTTATGCATAAATTTTTGATATTCTAAAAAGGAAAAATGTCATATCCGCCACTCCTCTGAATGAAGCTCTGAAGAATTTGAGTTGAGCTAATATTGCTGTCCGGTAAAACTTTAAAAAGCATAAAAAACATTCCGAATCTCCTATAAAATGGAGGTTCGGAATGTTTTTTATAAAAGTAAGCCCTCTTATTCAAAATCAAATTCTAATACGGGTTCAACATTTGGAGGTTTATAATTGGCTTTTTGAGGAATATATTCCCAATCCTTTTTGGGTTTTTCAAGAAAGGCAATGAAATCGACATAATACATTAGCATAAGTCTGGTCATGGTAACCAAATTAGAAAAAGAACAGTGTCTTTTAAGTTTACGTTGCATGATTGTACACAGCAAGTTAGCTATGAGAACTACCCATGTCTGCACTTCTATGGCATTGACACTATCACCATAGAAAAAATGTAGTGGAAAGTTCTGTTTGAGCTGTTTGTATAAAGTTTCAATAGCCCATCTCCGCTTGTAAATTTCTTCAATATCCTCAACTGAGAGTTCGAAATTATTAGTTAGCAATACCACGGATTTCTTTTTATTCTTGCTCCATAACTCTACTCGCCTGGAAGTATGTCGCAAGTCGCCTTTTTCAAAGATGATATGCTGGTCGGTATGCGTTACCAAACCTTTTGGATTGACATAAGTGTGGATTTCAACACTTTGTATATCAGGTTCTTCTTCATTTTTGTAACATAGCAGACACCCTCTTCAGTCAACCGTTGGAATTGTGCATAGTCAATATAGGCACGATCCATTGCGAGAGTAGCGTTTTTGGGTAAATGAACCTCTTTGAGCAGGTAATGGTCGTGTTTGGCTGCGGATGTCAGCTGAACAACCATAGGGACACCTACTACATAGCGCATTACAGTGTGAACTTTTAGACCGCCTTTCTTCTTTCCGCTTTTTGGATGACGACCAACGCCCTTAAGAATATTGTCAAACAGGCTGATTGTCGTAGAATCCATCATAAAAAGCAGACGTTCCCAATCTTTCTGTTCTTTTGGTAGGCGGCTGTCCGCTAAAAAAGGCCCATATTGTTCCAACAGCATAGAATAGATGTTGGCAAAAAACTCCTGAGAGCGTCTTTTATTTGCTTCTGCCAGGGTACTACGCCTAACCATGTAATCGATTCCAAGGTGTTGCAGCTTATTTGCTTGCGCAAGCATCCCAATCTCCAGTTCACGTAAGGAGTCAAAGTGCTTGAGCACACCGAAAAGCATAACAACAAGATGAGTATAGCCATTCAAGCTCTTAACATAACGTTCACAACCCATTGTTCGACTTAAATCTAAGATTTTTTGCTTATCGATGAAATTTAATAGCTGTGAGAGAACCGGCTGTCCGGTAAAATTTATACTTTTGCCCATGTCTATAAGAATTTTTTGGTCGAAACGAATATAGACAATTTGGGCTGAGTTCATCAAAGAAATCAGCCCTTTATTTTTTTGATCTAAAAAAAGGTTCATCCGACAAATGCGTAGTTCTTCTCATGCATTGCCAAAATTTTAAGTTCAAAGAATCTTTGATCTCTATATCCATATGCTTGTCTTTTCATTGTTTTGATTTTGTTATTAATACCTTCCAATTTTCCTGTTGATATATGATAATCATACCATGCTAAGACTCCCCACTTATGAGCTTTTAGTGTATTTGCAAATGTTGTAAGTTTGGGGATTTTGGCTTGATATGCCTGTTCTATCCAAGCGTCCAATTCTTTGATAGCCTGCTCTTTATTTACTTGTGTCCATATTTCTTTCAAACTTTCTTTCAGATAGTATGCTTTCATCAAGGGCTCATTCAGCTTCAAGGCATTGTCAAGTCTGGACTTGAATTGGTTATCAAAGATATCTTTGCCATTGCATAGTAATAGCCATCTAGTTCCTTTAAACACTTTTCGTTTATTCAGATCCTTTTCCTCTCTGTAAACACTTCTACGTATTTCATCCAAAGCATCATTCATGAGTTTGACTACATGAAAGTGATCAAATACCAGAGTTGCTTCAGGTATATTCGTCATGACAGCTGAAACAAAAGCTGGAGATAGATCTGTAGCAACGGCCTTGATGACAGCATCGGATTTCTTTAGTTTCTTCCAAAAAACATCCAGAGAATCAGCACCTTTTCCATCGCCTATATATATGACTTGTCCTGTAAGAAGGTTTACTACGATCGTTTTGTAGACATGACCTTTTGCAACTGCGAACTCATCAATGCCAATATATTCAAGTTCGCTCAGGTCAGGGCATCCATAATGTCGCTGTAGATAACGTTTCTGGATATCCTTTACCGTATCCCAGGAAAGATGAAGGAAATGAGCAACATCCTTTATAGTACCTAAACGGGAGAGTTCAACTACAAGGCGAGCCAGGCGATTCGTATAAGAACGCTTGCCTGTAATAAAATGAATATTCTCCTGACGAATGCAATGACAATCTTTGCATTCTAAACGCTGAACTTTCATTTCTAAAAATACAGGTTTATGTCCTATGGGTACTCCGCGAAAACGACGAATAGTACTACCGGAGCGAATAAAGTGCCGACTCTTACAACAAGGACAACGAAGTTTTTCGGAACGGGTTTGGACTTCAAAGATAATACTCTTATCTTCGTAGCGTACGCGGGAGCATTCTTGCTCACAAACGCCAAAGGCGTGGTACAGAAAGCTGGTATTCATAATATTTTGGATTGGACTCTACAATATAATGATTTACCAGCTTATTTTTATATAGCAACTACGCATTTGTCGGATGAACCTAAAAAGTTTTACCGGACAGCAATATTTAAGAATATACTTTTAGTGCTTATACTCAAATAAAGGTTAGATGAGCTATAACAGTTAGTCTCCAGCTACTACTTTTACTTTATTCTTCTTACAAATATGAGATATCGTAATTAATAGCTACTCAATTATTATAAAATGAAATATTATCGAATAAATAAGTTACATACTATTTGCTTATTTAAAAATAATATCTACCTTTGCAGCGTTAAAATAAAGAGATCTATATGAAACAGATATTTCTACATATTCTCCTGTGCGGTATTATTATTCTCCTAGAAAGCTAGGTGGAAGTGAGTGTTGTGCATAGATATGTATTATAATATATAAAGCCTTTCTCACTTCTAGTTGAGAAAGGCTTTTTTTTGATAATAATATTAACTAAATAAATAGGTAAAAAGATGAGTGACAGATTATTTATTTTTGATACTACTCTTCGGGATGGAGAACAAGTTCCTGGATGCCAATTGAATACTGTAGAAAAAATACAGGTTGCCAAGGCATTAGAAGCTTTGG
Source organism: uncultured Bacteroides sp. (assembly GCF_963678845.1). NCBI lineage: Bacteria > Pseudomonadati > Bacteroidota > Bacteroidia > Bacteroidales > Bacteroidaceae > Bacteroides > uncultured Bacteroides sp. The sequence continues at coordinate 1,692,402 of NZ_OY787464.1, read as the reverse complement.
GAGTAGATATTATTGAAGCCGGATTCCCAGTTTCCAGTCCTGGAGATTTTAATTCTGTTATTGAAATTTCTAAAGCTGTAACATGGCCTACTATTTGTGCATTGACCCGTGCGGTAGAAAAAGATATTGATGTGGCTGCTGATGCTTTGAAATATGCAAAACACAAACGTATTCATACTGGTATTGGTACATCTGACTCTCATATCAAGTATAAGTTTAATTCTAATCGTGAAGAAATCATTGAAAGGGCTGTTGCTGCTGTAAAGTATGCAAAAAAATATGTGGAAGATATAGAATTCTATGCTGAAGATGCTGGTAGAACTGACAATGAATATCTTGCTCGTGTTGTAGAAGCGGTTATTAAGGCTGGTGCTACTGTAGTTAATATCCCAGATACAACTGGTTATTGTTTACCTTCTGAATATGAAGCTAAGATTAGATTCTTGAAAGAAAATGTAAGAGGTATAGATAATGCGATTATTTCGACTCATTGCCATAATGATTTAGGTATGGCGACTGCTAATACTATGGCTGGTATCATTGGCGGAGCTCGTCAGGTAGAGGTAACAATGAATGGTATTGGTGAACGTGCTGGTAATACAGCTCTTGAGGAAGTTGCAATGATATTGAAGAGTCATCATGAATTTGATATTCAAACTAATATCAATACCCAAAAGATTTATCCAACTTCACGTATGGTTTCCAGTTTGATGAACATGCCTATCCAGCCTAATAAAGCAATTGTTGGACGTAATGCTTTTGCTCATTCATCGGGTATTCATCAGGATGGAGTATTGAAAAACATGCAGACCTATGAAATTATTAATCCTCATGATGTGGGTATTGATGATAGTTCAATTGTATTGACTGCTCGTAGCGGAAGAGCAGCATTGAAACATCGCCTTTCTTCACTTGGCGTTGATTTGGCAAAAGAACAACTTGATAAGGTTTATGAAGAGTTCTTAAAGCTTGCCGATCGTAAGAAAGACATTAATGATGATGATGTTCTTATGCTTGCTGGTGCTGAAAGAAGTACAAATAAACGTATTAAGGTTGATTACCTTCAGGTTACAAGCGGAGTGGGTGTACGTTCGGTTGCAAGCGTAGGTTTAGACATTGCCGGAGAGAAATTTGAATCGGCAGCAAGCGGTAATGGACCTGTTGATGCTGCTATCAAGGCATTGAAGAATATTATTCATCGCACAATGACACTAAAGGAATTTACTATTCAAGCTATAAGCAAAGGTAGTGATGATGTAGGTAAAGTGCATATGCAGGTGGAATATGACAAACAGGTTTATTACGGTTTTGGAGCAAATACAGATATTGTAGCTGCTTCTTTGGAAGCTTATATTGACTGTATCAATAAATTTATAAAATAATACTAATTTACTTTCAATAGGTAATCAGATAATAATAGAAGATATGAAAACATTGTTCGACAAGATTTGGGACGCGCATGTAGTTAGCACGGTAGAAGACGGTCCCACACAGCTTTATATTGACAGACTTTACTGTCATGAAGTAACAAGTCCACAGGCTTTCTCTGGAATGAGAGATCGTGGATTAAAATGCTTCCGTCCGGAAAAGATTTTTTGCATACCGGATCATAACATTCCTACGTTAAACCAGGATAAAGAAATTGTTGATCCTATTTCCCGTAATCAGGTAGAGGAATTAGATAAGAACGCAAAAGATTTTGGTCTTGCTCTTTATGGAATTGGACATAAGAAGAATGGTATTATTCACGTGGTAGGTCCTGAAAATGGGCTAACCCTTCCTGGTATGACTATCGTTTGTGGTGACTCACATACCTCTACTCATGGAGCAATGGGAGCAATTGCATTTGGTATCGGTACATCTGAAGTTGAGATGGTAATGGCCTCACAATGTGTACTTCAGTCTCGTCCTAAAACAATGCGCATTACTGTGGATGGAAAATTAGGTAAAGGGGTGACTGCTAAAGACATTGCTCTTTATATCATTGCAAAGATGACAACAGGTGGTGCAACCGGATATTTTGTTGAGTATGCAGGCGAAGCTGTAAGAGACTTGACAATGGAAGGACGTCTTACTCTTTGTAACCTTTCTATAGAGATGGGTGCTCGTGGAGGAATGATTGCTCCGGATGAAAAAACAATAGAATATATTAAAGGTAGAGAGTTTGCTCCAAAAGGTGAAGCCTGGGATAAAGCGGTTGAATACTGGAAAACTTTGAAGAGTGATTCCGATGCAGCATTTGATAAAGATATTACTTTTAAGGCTGAAGACATTGAACCAATGATTACTTACGGAACTAATCCGGGTATGGGAATGGGAATTACCTCTAATATCCCAACCATCGAAAGTGTTCCCGAAGCAGGAAGAATCTCTTATGCCAAGTCTTTGGAATATATGGGCTTTAATGCTGGTGATGCAATGATTGGAAAGAAGATTGATTATGTTTTCCTTGGTAGTTGTACCAACGGACGTATTGAAGACTTCCGTGAATTTGCTGCATTTGTGAAGGGTAAGAAGAAAGCAGCTGATGTTGTTGCATGGTTGGTTCCTGGTTCATGGGCTGTAGATAAACAGATTCGTGAGGAAGGACTAGATAAGATTTTGAATGAAGCAGGTTTTGAACTTCGTCAACCAGGCTGTTCAGCTTGTTTGGCAATGAATGAAGATAAAGTTCCTGCCGATAAATACTCTGTGTCTACTTCGAATCGTAACTTTGAAGGACGTCAGGGACCTGGTTCCCGCACCCTTTTGGCAAGTCCGCTTGTTGCAGCAGCTGCAGCAATTACAGGAAAAATAACCGATCCACGAGTATTAATGGCTTAAAAGTAGAAAAACAATGAAAGAGAAATTTAATATAACAACCAGCACTTGTGTTCCACTTCCTCTTGAAAACGTGGACACAGACCAAATTATACCAGCACGTTTCTTAAAGGCAACTACTAAAGAAGGTTTCGGAGATAATCTTTTCCGCGACTGGAGATATGATAAACAAGGAAACCCTATTGAGTCATTTGTTCTTAACAATTCAACTTATTCAGGTAAAATATTGGTTGCAGGAAAGAACTTCGGTTCCGGTTCCAGTCGTGAACATGCGGCATGGGCCATTGCAGGTTACGGTTTCCGGATTGTTGTCAGCAGTTTTTTTGCTGATATATTTAAGAACAATGCATTAAACAACTTTGTACTTCCGGTCGTCGTTTCAGATAAATTCCTTGCCGAACTATTTGCTTCTATCAAAGAGAATGCAAAGATGGAGGTTGAAGTAGATCTTCCAAATCAAACCATCACCAATAAAGCTACGGGCAAAAGCGAGCAATTTCAGATCAATAGCTACAAGAAACATTGCCTGATGAATGCTTTGGATGATATTGACTATTTGCTTAGCAACAAAGATAAAATCGAAGCTTGGGAAAACAAATGAAAATTGAGATATTAGACACAACGCTTCGTGACGGTGAGCAGACGAGTGGAGTTTCTTTTGTAGCACAAGAGAAACTCATGATCGCTCGTTTATTGCTGGAAGAGCTTAAAGTAGACCGTATTGAGGTTGCTTCCGCCCGAGTCTCGGACGGGGAGCTTGAATCGGTAAAGATGATTTCCGCCTGGGCTGCCCGGCGCGGACTTCTTGACCGCGTGGAGGTGTTGGGTTTTGTAGATGGAATGGATTCTTTGAACTGGATACGTGAAGCCGGATGCTGGGTGATCAATCTTCTTTGCAAAGGGTCATTGAAACATTGCACGCTGCAACTTAGGAAAACACCCGAAGAGCATCTAGCCAATATAACAGAGGTGGTGCTCAATGCCGAAAAGATGGGAATCAGTGTTAATGTTTATCTGGAGGACTGGAGCAATGGAATGCAACATTCGCCCAAATATGTTACCCAGCTAATGGATGCATTGATTAAACTTCCTATTAAACGCTTTATGCTACCTGATACGCTTGGTATTCTCAATCCTTTGCAGACATTGGAATACATGCGTAAGATGGTAAAACGTTACCCAAACGTACATTTTGATTTCCATGCACATAATGATTATGACCTTGCAGTTGCCAATGTATTGGCTGCGGTTATTTCAGGAGCAAAGGGACTTCATACCACGATAAACGGATTGGGAGAAAGAGCTGGTAATGCTCCGCTTTCTAGTGTGCAGGCCATTCTGAAGGATCACTTTAATGCCGAAACTTCTATCGTGGAAGATCGGTTGAATGATATAAGCAGGGTAGTTGAATCTTACTCTGGCATTGCCATTCCAGCTAATAAACCTATCATTGGTGAAAACGTATTTACTCAGGTGGCAGGCGTTCATGCTGATGGTGATTCAAAGAGCAATCTCTATTATAATGATCTTTTGCCCGAACGTTTCGGACGTATTCGTGAATATGCTTTGGGAAAAACTTCAGGGAAGGCGAATATTCGTAAGAATCTCGAATCTTTGGGGTTGGAACTCGATGAAGAATCCATGAAGAAAGTAATGGAACGGATTATTGAACTGGGAGACCGGAAGGAATTGGTTACACAGGAAGATTTGCCTTACATTATTTCTGATGTATTGAAGCACAGCACAGCGAACAGCAAAGTAAAGTTGCTCGATTATTTCCTTACTCTGACCAGCGGGCTTAAACCGGTGGCGACTTTGAAAATATCCATAAATGGTAAGGACTACGAGGAAACATCCTCAGGAGATGGTCAGTATGATGCATTTATGCGGGCTTTGCGTAAAGTTTATAAGAATACGCTGGGCAGAAAATTTCCAATGTTGATTAACTATGCCGTGAGTATTCCTCCGGGCGGACGAACAGATGCTTTTGTGCAAACCATTATTACCTGGAAAAATAACGAGAAGGTATTTCGCACAAAGGGACTGGACAATGACCAGACCGAGGCGGCTATCAAAGCAACAGTGAAAATGCTGAATATAATAGAAGAAGAATATAAATAATAAAACCATAAATAAAAATGAAATTAAATATTGCAGTCCTTCCCGGCGACGGAATCGGTCCTGAGGTTGTAGAACAAGCGTTGAATACAACTATTGCCATTTGCGAAAAGTTTAATCACGAATTAAGTTATAAACATGCGTTGGTAGGAGCTTGTGCCATTGACGAAACAGGAAATCCTTATCCTGATTCAACTCACGAGCTTTGTATGCAGAGTGATGCTGTATTGTTTGGCGCTATTGGTGCACCAAAATACGATAATGATCCAAGTGCTACAGTACGTCCCGAACAAGGTTTGCTGGCTATGCGTAAGAATCTTGGATTGTTTGCCAATATCCGTCCGGTAACTACTTTCCCTTCACTTGTTCATAAGTCACCACTTCGTGCAGACCTTATTGAAGGTGCTGATTTTATGTGCATCCGTGAATTAACAGGTGGTCTGTACTTTGGTCGTCCTCAAGGAAGAAGCGAAGATGGAAACACTGCTTATGACACATGTGTTTACAGTCGTTATGAGATAGAACGCATTGTTCGCCTGGCTTTTGAGTATGCCATGAAGCGTCGTAAGAAACTAACCATTGTTGATAAAGCCAATATTCTTGCCACTTCTCGTTTGTGGCGTGAAGTTTCAAAGGAAATAGCTAAAGATTTTCCTGAAGTAGAAACAGAATATTTGTTTGTAGACAATGCAGCAATGCGTATGATTCAGTGGCCAAAGAGCTTTGACGTGATTGTAACCGAGAATATGTTTGGAGATATCCTTACTGACGAAGGTTCTGTAATCACAGGTTCAATGGGATTACTTCCATCTGCTTCAATTGGTGCCCACACATCTGTGTTCGAACCTATTCACGGTTCGTATCCACAGGCAGCGGGTAAAAATATTGCTAATCCGCTTGCCACAATTCTCTCGGCAGCTATGATGCTTGAATATGCATTTGGTCTGAAAGAAGAGGCTGAGCTGATCAACAAAGCTGTAACAGCTTCAATGGAAGCAAATGTTGTAACTGAAGATTTAGCTGCCGCAGGTGTAAAACCGTCATCAACTTCTGAAGTTGGGCGATGGATTGTTGATTATATCAAGAAGAATTAAAGAAACTCTTCGGAAAGAAAATAATCTCCTGTACAAAAGATTGCATTCTTTTGTACAGAACAATTAATTCTTTTGTACAAAAGAAAACAATGTTTTGTACAAAGATGCAAAAATGCTCCGATTAAGAATAAAAATCTCACGCAAAGAATTTAAAAGTTCTTGCGTGAGATTTTGTTTTATCTGGTTCCTTCCTGATAATTCAGGGAGATCTTATATGCAATAACCGCTTTTACAACACATTTGTTCGGTTTCAAATTCCAAAGTAACGTGACTAATTCCTGCTTCCTGAAGTTTATCTTTGATGCGATGCTTTAATTCTTCCATCTCATCCAAGTTAGGTATAACAATGTGGGCAGTCATTGCGTTTTCTGTTGTACTGATAGCCCAGATGTGCAGGTGATGAATGCTTATAACTTCTGGAATTTCTGAAATTATCTCTTTAATGTCTTCACTGTTTATGCTTATAGGGACACCATCCAGCGAAAGACGAATGCTCTCGTGAAGCAGATTCCATGTGGAAATAAGTATAACAACAGCCACAGATATACCTATAATGGGGTCAATCACGTACCATCCTGTATAAGAGATAACCACTCCCGATATTAATACGCCTACAGATACCAATGTATCTGCGGCCATGTGCAGGTAAGCTCCCCTCACATTCAGATCTTTCTCCTGGTTTCTCATAAAAAGCATGGCCGTGAAGGCATTGACGAATACCCCGATTCCGGCCACCCATGCAATAGCACCTCCTTCAACTGGGCGAGGGTTTACTATTTTTTCAATACTCTCTGTCAGGATTGCCCCCACGGCAATAAGTAAGATTACCGCATTGAGCAGAGAAACAAGCACTGTGCTCTTCTTATACCCGTAAGTGTATCTGGCATTTGCCCTGACTTTTGCCAATCTAAATGCCAGTAATGCAAGGAACAAACTGGCTACGTCGCCCAGATTATGTCCGGCATCGGAAAGTAGTCCTAATGAATTAAAATAAAATCCGGCACTGAATTCTATCAAAACAAAAGACAGATTCAGAATGATACCTGTTATAAAGGCCTTATTCAAGGATTCTACAGTGTGGTTATGCTGATGTTCGTGATTATGAGCCATCTTTATTTCTCCTTTTTTTAAGTTTATTGTCTCAAAATTATGGATTATTTATGTAACAACAGGCTTTAGGAAAAGTTTTCTTACGTATCTTTGCAGAAATACTTATATATAGGTAGTTGAATATGGCAAAAATAGCAAACAAACTGACAGAACTTATAGGCAATACTCCCCTGTTGAAATTGTCAGCTTATATGGAAAAATATAATCCTGAGGCAAATGTTCTTGGGAAATTGGAGTACTTTAACCCTGCCGGAAGTGTGAAAGACAGAACTGCTCTTTCAATGATTGAAGATGCTGAAGCACGCGGACTGTTGAAGCCGGGCGCAACAATTATAGAACCGACTAGTGGTAACACAGGAGTTGGCCTTGCAATGGTAGCTTCCGTAAAGAAATATAAGCTAATTCTTACTATGCCCGAAACAATGAGTATTGAACGTAGAAATTTGTTGAAGGCTTATGGAGCAAAGATTGAATTAACTCCGGGAATTGAAGGAATGAAAGGAGCTATCCGAAAAGCTGAAGAGCTGAAAGCAACTATTCCGGGAGCCATTATTCCTCAACAGTTTGAGAATCCTGCTAATAAGGAAGTCCATAAACGTACTACGGCTGAAGAAATTTGGAGAGATACCGACGGTCAGGTGGCCGTGTTTGTAGCCGGAGTGGGTACAGGCGGTACCGTTTGTGGTGTAGGCGAAACGCTTAAAAAATACAATCCTAATATTCATATAGTAGCAGTACAGCCAGCTTCTGCCCCTATGTTAACAGGTGGCGAGTGGTCCTCTCATCGTATTCAGGGAATAGGTGCAAATTTTATTCCAAAGATTTATAACCCTGAGGTTGTGGACGAGGTAATTTCGGTTTCCGATAACGAAGCAATCCGTGCTGGCCGCGAATTAGCACAGACAGAAGGCCTTTTGGTAGGAATATCCTCCGGAGCAGCAGCTCATGCGGCCAGAATTCTTTCTCAACGCCCTGAATTTGCAGGAAAGATGATTGTTACTTTATTGCCGGATACAGGCGAACGCTATCTATCTACCGAAGAGTTTGCTTTTGAAACTTATCCGCTGGATTAATTAATAGATATAAATTTGATGAAGAGAAATGTATTGTTGCTGTTGATGTGTTTGCTGTTTTCAGGCATTCATGCACAGAATTATAAAGAGCTTTTTGACAAGGCAACTCATTGTGAAGAAACAGATAGTCTTGTACAAGCCGAAAAGTATTACCGCGAAGCACTGAAAGTTGATCCTACAAATGCTCATAACTGCATGATTTTTGCCGATCTTGGGCGGCTTCAGTACCGGATGCAACGTTATCAGGAGGCTTTGCAATCTTATGATTATGCAGTAAATCTGGCTCCTTTAACTGTTTCTATCCTGATGGATAGAGCATCACTCAATTTTGAAATGGGTAACACGGACAAGGCTTATGTAGATTGCTGCACAGTTTTGGATGTGAATAAAAACAATGCCAAAGCATTATTCCTTCGTGCTTATCTGCAAAGCAGCAGGCGTCAATATAAAGAGGCCGAAGTTGACTATAAACGTTTGCTTGAACTGGAACCGCAAAGCATTTCCGGCAGATTGGGGCTGGCCATTCTTTATCAACAGGAACAAAAATACAAGGAATCTCTTGAGCTACTTAACAAATTAATTATTGAAGCACCAGATGATGCTGAATTATATGTTATTCGTGCAGGCGTGGAAAAGGAGATAATCCAGTTGGACTTTTCTCTGATAGATCTCGATAAAGCCATTAGCTTGTCGCCTAAATCTGCAAATGCATATATGTTGCGTGGTGAAATCTTGCTTTCACAAAAGAAAAAGGAAATGGCAAAGCAAGATTTTGAAAAGGCAATTGAACTGGGCGTTTCCCGTTCTGACTTAATACAACAGTTGAAAGAATGTAAATGAGCTTAGGCTCATTCTCATTCTTTCGTTATCTTTTTGATTAGTTCCACAAAATCTTTTCCGTATTTTTCTTTCTTGAATTCCCCGATACCACTTATATCTCCAAATTCCTCTATTGTGGTTGGTCGGGAACTGCTCAATAAATGGAGCACTTTATCGGACAAAACAATATAAGCTGGGATAGTCTGCTCGTCTGCCAGTCTCTTTCTCAGTACGCGTAACTCTTCAAAGATTGCTTCATCCTCATTTCCGTAGGTTGCCTTTCCCGGTTTTTCAGCTTTTGGCGCTTTCTTTTTACGCCCCTTAGCTTCAAATTCTTCACGTTTGATAGTAACTAAGGTAGCCTTTTCTTCTCCAAAAAGAACTTTTCTTCCTGAATCAGTTATTTTTAGATGATTGTTTTCGTTGTATGCAATTTCAAAATATCCTAATTGCAGCATTTGTAGAAGATAGTCATGCCAATCTCTTGGGGGTACATCCCTTCCCGCACCAAATGTTTTTAGTGTATCATATCCCTTTTCTGTGATTTCTGCATTATTGAAACCTTTTAAGATGTACACCAAAAGAGTTGTTCCTATCTGTTCATTGGCACGGACAATAGCACTCAGTGCTTTTTGCACAATGATTGTTCCGTCAAAACGTTCCGGCGGATTCTTGCAAACATCACAATTGCCGCAGTCTTTATCTATAGTCTCTCCAAAATAGCTCAGCAATATACGGCGGCGACAAATGCTTGATTCTGCATATTGCTGCATCCGGTCTAACTTTTCCAGGTTGATTCCCTGTTGTTTACTGTCGTTTGCGAACTTGCTTAGTAAGATCAAATCGCTTAAGGAATAAAATAATATAGTATCACTTTCCAAACCGTCTCTTCCTGCACGCCCAATTTCCTGATAATAATTTTCAATACTCTTAGGTAGATTATAATGTATAACCCATCTTACATTTGATTTATCTATGCCCATCCCAAAAGCTATTGTAGCACATACTACTTGTACCTTGTCATTGATGAAATCGTTCTGCGCCTTATCCCTTTCTAAAGGAGAAAGACCTGCATGATAAACTGTAGCTTCAATTCCATTCTTCTCTAGCATTTTAGCTACTTTTTCTGTATTCTTCCGGCTCATACAGTATATTATACCGCATTGATTAGGCCTTTTGGCTATGAAGTCTACAATCGTTTTGGTTTTTTCTTTTTCCAGATAACCTCTTTTTACCGTTAAACTAAGGTTGGGACGGTCAAATGATGATATAAATACTCTAGGGTTATTAAGACGTAATTGATTAATTATATCTGTTCTTGTAATTTTGTCAGCTGTAGCAGTAAGTGCAATGATAGGAATCTTAGGGAACTTTTCTTTGAGAAGATTCATTTGGGTATATTCAGGTCGGAAATCGTGCCCCCATTGCGAAATACAATGTGCTTCATCTATAGCAAAAAGAGAAATCTGGATGTCCTGAAGTAAGAAATCAACTTCCGATAATAGCTTTTCCGGAGATAAGTACAAAAGTTTAATTTTCCCCATCAAACACTCACGTCGTAAATTAGCATTCTCTGATTCACTGTTATTGCTGTTTAAAGCTCCAGCGGGAACTCCGTTTGCTCGCAGTGCTTCAACCTGGTCTTTCATTAATGAAATTAAAGGAGATACAACAATAGCAGTTCCCTCCATTAATAAAGCAGGTAGCTGATAACAAATAGACTTTCCTCCTCCGGTAGGCATCAAAATCAGTGAATCTTTTTTAGAAAGTGTATGATTGACAATCTCTTCCTGTTGCGGACGAAAAGAATCATAGCCAAAGTAAGTCTTGAGTGTATGAAACATATTTATATTATTCTCTTATCATTATTAAACAAAGGTACTCTAAAAATAATATGTACGAAGTGTTGGGCTAGAATTTATATCAGCTGACAGTTTATTTTGCTTAATTTAAGCAAAATGTAAAAGTTTTCTCTTGATGATTCTTCAAGTAGAATAAACTCTAGCCATTAATAAATTATTTATTTAACTCGTATGTTTTCAAACTATTACCTAGATACAATAATAACCTTTTTTATTGTGATACATGTTCTTTAAAGATCTTGAGTGATGATAATGTTTGGATAATTATCAACTAAATTATGTTTTATTTCTTTTGACCAGTTATTATTATATATCTATAAAATCTTATTTATCTATGGTTTATGTAGTGCAGCAATAATGATATTTGAGAATTACTAATTAGTAGCTTTTCTTTTCATTTTAAATAAGCCATAAATGTAAATCATTTATGTTAAAAGTCCTTCAATAAATAAATGTTATAATTAAATTACCTATAAATGAGGAATGTTTTATGAAAATAAAATACGAATTAGTTGCATATGTGGAAAATATGTATGAAATTTGTAACATAAATGTAAAGGATACAGAGAGTACCTTTTATAAATAAAACCTAACCAGTTAATTCAATGAGTGATTTAAAAAAACAAGATGATGGGAGCCAAGCTTCTGTCACTGAGAATGCGCCTCGCAAAAAGCCTTATAATCTTAGAGAAAAGAAGGATAAGAAGGCCGCTTACAGATCTTTAATTAGACCAGAACTTGCAGATGAGTTGTACGACAAGATTCTTAATATTGTCGTAGTTCAAAAAAAGTACAAAGATCCTGATTATTCAGCAAAGGATTTGGCAAAAGAGTTGAAAACCAACACTCGCTACCTATCCGCAGTTGTTAATTCACGTTTCGGAATGAATTATTCTTGCTTACTTAACGAGTACAGAGTAAAAGATGCTTTGCACATCTTGGTAGACAAGAGATATGCTGACTTGAATGTAGAAGAAATTAGCGCGATGGTAGGCTTCGCTAACCGCCAATCGTTCTATGCAGCCTTCTATAAGAATGTTGGTGAAACACCTAACGGTTACCGTAAGAGAAACCTAGAGCTAAAGAAGTAATTACTCTTTTTTGCTGTTTCTCTATTGAAAAAGGGATTATTCCAATTATGTTGGAGTATTCCCCTTTTCTTGTTTTGTGATATTCATTAAATGAGGCAATATAATATGAAAAGACAACTAATATTGATGGCTATGAGTTTATGGTTACTTTCGTCTTGTGGGAGTCTAAAGGATACAACAAAGACTGATAATTTTGAATATAAAGTAGAAAAGTTCGCTGATTTGCAAATTCTTCGATATAAGGTTCAAGGCTTTAATGAGCTTCCTTTAAACCAGAAAGAACTTATTTATTATCTTTCGCAGGCAGCTCTTCAGGGACGTGATATCCTGTTTGATCAAAACGGGAGATACAATCTTACTATCCGCAGACTCCTTGAAGCTGCTTATCTGAATTATTCAGGAGATAAGAAAGATTTCAATTATATTAATATGGAGATATATCTGAAAAGGGTATGGTTCTCCAACGGTATTCATCATCATTATGGTTGTGATAAGTTTGTTCCTGGCTTTACTCCCGATTTTTTTAAAGGAGTTATAGAAAAAATTGATCCGGTTAAGCTGCCTTTGGAGAAGGGACAAACCGTAGCTCAACTTTGCGATGAAGTATTCCCTGTAATATTTGACCCTAAAGTAATGCCTAAAAGGGTTAATCAAGCGGATGGGGAAGATTTGATCTTAACTTCTGCAAGTAATTACTATGAAGGTGTAACTCAGAAAGAAGCAGAAAACTTTTATAATGCTTTGAAGGATCCTAATGATTCAACTCCGATCTCTTATGGATTGAATAGCCGTTTAGTAAAAGAGAACGGAAAAATCTATGAAAAAGTGTGGAAAGTAGGAGGCTTATATTCTCCAGCTTTGGAAAAAATTGTTTATTGGCTGAAGAAGGCTGAAGGAGTTACCGAAAATAACACACAGAAAGCTGTTGTTTCTAAATTAATTGAATATTATAATACTGGTGATTTAAGAACCTTTGATGAATATTGCATTCAATGGGTGAAAGATCTTAGTTCTCGTGTTGACTTTGTGAATGGATTCACTGAAAATTATGGTGATCCGCTTGGTATAAAGTCAAGTTGGGAATCCATCGTTAACTTTAAAGACATGGAAGCTACCAAAAGAACTGAGACTATTAGTTCTAATGCACAGTGGTTTGAAGATCACTCTCCTGTAGACAAACAATTTAAAAAGGAGACGGTCAAAGGTGTTTCTGCCAAAGTAATTACAGCGGCAATTCTTGCAGGTGATTTATATCCTGCAACTGCAATTGGTATTAATCTCCCTAATGCTAACTGGATTAGATCACACCACGGGTCTAAGTCTGTGACGATTGGTAACCTGACAGATGCTTATAATAAAGCGGCTCATGGAAGTGGGTTCTTTGAAGAATTTGCATATAGTAAGGCCGAAATTGAATTGAATGATAAATATGCAGATATTACCAACGATCTTCATACTGATTTGCATGAATGCTTAGGTCATGGCTCTGGTAAATTACTTCCTGGGACTGATCCTAATGTGTTAAAGGCTTATGATTCAACTATAGAAGAAGCTCGTGCCGATTTGTTTGGTTTGTATTATCTTCCTGATAAGAAATTACTTGAGTTAGGAATCATTCCTGATGCTGATGCTTATAAAGCTGAATATTATTCATATATGATGAATGGGCTGATGACTCAATTAGTTCGCATCCAGTTAGGAAATAATGTTGAGGAGGCGCATATGCGTAACCGTCAGCTGATAGCTCGTTGGGCTTTTGAAAAGGGAGCTGCAGATAAAGTTGTTGAGTTGGTGAAAAAGGATGGAAAGACTTATGTACGTATCAATGATTACAAGAAACTTCGTAATCTGTTTGGTCAGCTACTGGCAGAGATTCAGCGAATTAAGTCTGAAGGCGATTATGCTGCAGCTCGTAGTTTGGTAGAAAATTATGCTGTAAAGGTTGATCCTGTATTACATAAAGAAGTTTTGGAACGTTACAAGAAGTTGAATTTAGCCCCTTATAAGGGTTTCTTAAATCCTGTTTATGAAGCAGTAGTTAACAAAGACGGGAAGATTACCGATGTGAAGGTTTCCTATAATGAAGGTTATGCAGAGCAGATGCTTCGCTATGGAAAAGACTATTCTAGATTACCTAACAGAAATGAGTAACATTTGATGGATACTAAAGAACTTATAAAAGAAATAAAGACACAACTCCGTTTATCTATGAACGGAGTTGCATCTCAAAGTATGCGTGAAAAAGGTTTAACGTATAAACTTAACTTTGGAGTGGAGCTTCCACGCCTAAAAGAAATAGCTCGACAGTTTGATCAGAATCACGACCTGGCTCAGACTCTCTGGAAAGAGAATGTCCGGGAATCAAAGATTTTGGCTGGAATGTTGCAACCCATTGACTCTTTCTTTCCCGAGATTGCTGATATCTGGGTGGAAGATATCATATATGCTGAGATTGCAGAACTAACTTGCATGAATCTTTTTCAATATTTGCCTTATGCTCCGGCTAAGTCGTTTCAGTGGATGGCAGATGAAAGGGAATATGTACAGGCATGCGGTTTTCTTCTTGCAGCCCGACTTTTAGGAAAAGGAATTGAAATGAATGAAAGAGCAGAAGAGGAATTTTTTGATCAAGCGTTAGCCGCATTGCTTTCTCCTGCTTATTTTTCCAGAAAAGCAGCCTCTCTTGCATTGACGAAATATGGATTGCAGAGTAAAGAGACTGCTGAAAAAGTTTTTCAATTGCTTGCAAAAGAAGAATATCCGGAAGATGAAACTATAAAATCACTGTTTGAAAATATAAGGCTCGAGATAGAATATTTGCTTTAATCTTTTCTCTTTCCGCAAAAAAGGCTTAACTTTGTTCGCGGTAAAATTACCCATTTATGGAAAAACAAAATCTGAAAGAAACGGTAAAGCAGATATTTACTGAATATCTTAATGCGAATAGTCATCGGAAAACTCCGGAACGTTACGCAATACTAGATACTATTTATTCCATTGACGGGCACTTTGGCATTGACATGCTGTATAGCAAAATGATGAACCAGGAAAACTTCCGCGTGAGTCGTGCCACTCTTTACAACACAATAATACTTCTCATTGATGCGAAACTCATTATCAAGCATCAGTTTGGAAATTCTTCCCAGTACGAGAAATCATTTAATATTGAAACGCATCACCATCTTATCTGTACCGAGTGTGGAAAGGTGACCGAGTTTCAGAATGAAACACTTAGAAAAGCAATTGCAAGTACAAAGCTTAGCAAATTTCAAATGTCACATTATTCCTTGTATATATATGGCATTTGCAGTCGGTGCGCTTGGGCAAAGAAGAGAAAAAAGCAAATAAATAATAAACTATAGAATAAATAAAATGAAAGTAGACGTTTTATTAGGATTACAGTGGGGTGACGAAGGAAAAGGTAAGGTGGTAGACGTATTAACACCGAACTATGACGTGGTAGCACGTTTCCAGGGCGGGCCAAATGCTGGTCACACTCTCGAATTCGAAGGCCAGAAATATGTACTTCGTTCAATCCCTTCCGGTATTTTTCAGGGTGATAAAGTAAACATCATAGGTAATGGTGTTGTGTTAGACCCGGCTTTGTTCAAAGCTGAGGCTGAGGCTCTTGAAGCTTCTGGCCATAACCTGAAAGAAAGACTTCATATCTCTAAAAAAGCACACCTTATTCTTCCTACTCATCGTCTTCTCGATGCAGCTTATGAAGCAGCAAAGGGAGATGCCAAAGTAGGAACTACAGGAAAAGGTATCGGACCAACATATACTGATAAAATTAGTCGTAATGGTGTTCGTGTAGGAGATATCCTTCACCGTTTCGATGAGATTTATTCACAGGCAAAAGCTCGTCACGAAGCTATATTGAAGAGCCTTAACTTTGAATATGATCTTACTCAGCTTGAAAAAGATTGGTTTGAAGGTATTGAATATCTGAAACAATTCCATTTTGTAGATAGCGAACACGAAATAAATAATTTACTTCGCGACGGAAAAAGCGTTCTTTGCGAAGGAGCACAGGGAACTATGCTTGATATTGACTTTGGCTCTTATCCTTTCGTTACTTCATCTAACACGGTTTGTGCAGGAGCCTGCACCGGACTTGGTGTTGCGCCGAATAGAATAGGAGAGGTCTTTGGTATTTTCAAAGCTTACTGCACACGTGTAGGTAGCGGTCCTTTTCCAACAGAATTATTTGACGAAACAGGTGAAACCATCTGCCAGATTGGTCACGAATATGGCGCTGTAACAGGGCGTAAACGTCGTTGCGGCTGGATTGATCTTGTTGCATTAAAGTATTCTGTAATGATCAATGGAGTTACCAAGCTGATTATGATGAAGAGCGATGTACTTGATACTTTTGAAACTATTAAAGCTTGTGTGGCATATAAAGTGGATGGTGAGGAAATAGATTATTTTCCTTATGATATTAATGAGAATGTAGAACCTGTTTACGTAGAACTTCCTGCATGGCAAGTAGATATGACTAAGATGCAGAGCGAAGATGAATTCCCAGAAGAATTCAATGCTTACGTTTCATTCCTGGAAGAACAACTTGAAACTCCTATTAAGATTGTATCTGTAGGACCGGACAGAGATCAAACTATTATAAGATATACAGAAGACTAAGTTAATAAGTCTCTAACTTAATAAGAAAGGCTGAACCGATCAAAACCGTGTTCAGCCTTTTCTGTTTATTTTCAGGTAAGATTATTTTCCTTTAGGAAAAAATGTAAAAAAAGCTACGCAGCTACGCAACCTTTGTAACGTGTTATCAATCAATAAGTAAAACGCGTAGCTTCTTTCAGGAAAGCTACGCAATAGTGTCAAAGCTATGCGCTTAGGCTCTATCGTTCACAATGCATTTCCACACCAGCACAGTCAATATCCGCTCCCATTGGGGGATTTTGTTTGGCAAGTTTAAGATCAATGGCTTCCACTGTGGGAAAATCATGGAATAATCGGGTTACAATTCTTTGGCTCACATGTTCTAAAAGAAGGGAAGGGATTTTCATCTCCGCTTTCATCGATTTATATACGTCGGCATAACTCACTGTGAAGTTCAGATCATCATTTTCCGCTGCACGGCTAAAATCTAGTTTCAGTCTCAGATCAACAATGAAAGTGTTGCCTACCAATGTTTCCTGAGTCCCAACCCCATGATAGGCATAAAACTTCACACTACTGAGAAAGATATACATGTCTTTCGATTTCATTTTTTGATTCTATTTAGTACTTTTTTATTCTCTTGTACAGAAGATTACATTCTTCTGTACAGAACATTGTTTTCTTTTGTACAAAAGAATGCAATCTTTTGTACAACGAAAGAATGATTATTCTAGTTGTTCTGATGAATATTTCCTTTTGTTCTCAAAATTATTCACCAGATACAAAAGTAAGAGAATCTATGAATATGAACACCATTTGCCGTAAATAAAAAGAAGAGCACTGTTCATAACAGTACCCTTCTTCCAACCAACTTTACAACTCTCTATTTTTTAGGATTTCTTCCAGTAAGTATAATCAGTTCTTTTATTTTAGTTTTTATACTGTCGGCCTGCATCAGATCTTCAAGAGATATATGCATCCGGTAACGCCAGTAATGCTTAGGATTTGCCGGAATATTAATGCGTTCAGCTTCTATATTGGGACTTCTCCACTCTTCACTCATGGATAACCAATCCTGTAATGTAAGCACGCAAAAGATGGAGTTTGAATAAAGATGCTGTTTTACCACTTCCTCGCAAATGTGTTCTGATGCTTTCTCAGGAGCAGTACCATAGTGTCCAAGCACATTGTTGAAGAAACGTTGTGTTTGCTGGTGATCTTCCTTCCACCATCCTCGCAAAGTGGACATATCATGGGTGGAAATTGTACATACGGAACGATAAGGATAATCGCCTACATTACCAAACTCTAACGATCTGCTTTTAGGCATGCGCTGTATTTCCAGACTCAATATCTGGAGTTCATTCATAACCCATGGCACGCAATCGGGAATCATTCCCAAGTCTTCTCCGCAAACAAGCATTCGTGTGCTGTTTATCAATTGCGGTAATTTCTTCATGGCTTGTTGTTGCCAGAAAATGTTATGGCGTTTGTAGTAATAATTATCGTAAAGGTTATTGAAGGCAGCCTTATCACCATCGTTCAATGATTGAAAAATAAAATCGAATTGTACGCCTATGCGTGGGTGATACATAGCTTTGTTTTTTCTGTCACGAATAAAAAGCACATCACTTATAAGCGCATATAGTCCGTCGCGAACCCATACACTGTCTGCCTCTGTCTTTCCGCTGAAGTATTCTTCTACTTTCTTTTGCGTATCAAACTCAGGACGCATTTCATATATTTCCCATTGATTGGTTGAACAGATAAATGTGTTTTTTACATATTCTGTGTGAGGACCAAAAATCTGTTGCAGAAAACCCTCGTGAATATATGGCTTAAGAAAACGTTCCTCGTCAAAGGGCAAACCGTTACTTTCAATCTCTTCACGTGACATAGGCAGCGATGGCACAAATTGTCCCAGCAAACCATGTACGGCATTAAGTGGAATTTCCCAGATACGGAAGAATCCCAAAATATGATCAATGCGATATGCATCAAAGTACTCCGACATTTTTTGGAATCTCTTCATCCACCAGCTGTAACCATCTTTTTCCATTACTTCCCAGTTATAAGTAGGGAAGCCCCAATTCTGGCCATTGACCGAGAAATCATCGGGCGGCGCACCGGCCTGACCATTCAAATTAAAATATTTGGCATCCTTCCAGGCTTCCACGCTGTTGCGGCTTATGCCTATGGGGATATCTCCTTTAAGCACTACCCCTTTTTCTCGGGCATAAGTAGATGCTTCGAGTAACTGCAAATGCAAATGGAACTGAATATAGTAATAAATAACTATCTCTTCGTAATCTTTTGATTCTGTGTGGCAAAGCGCCTCTATATCTTCCTGAAGATAGGTGGAACATTGAGGCCATTCCCTGAAATTAGGAGTATGATATTGGTCGCGGAGGTAGCTGAACACCGCATAAGGCTGCAACCATTCTTGATTTTCCGCAAAGAACTGCTTAAATACTTTTGATTTTAATACTGCTTGTCCTTCTTGTTTGAATATGAGTCGAAAATATTCCCATTTAATTTTGTTTACCGCTTCGTAATCCATTGTGGATTTTGCATTCAGCTTAGTTTGCTTTTCGGTAAAGTAAGCCATTTTTTCGTCATCCTTCAGTTTACCCATTTTAAACAAATCGGCATACATAGGATGAAAAGCATAGATTGAAATGCTGTTGTACGGATATGAATCTGTCCATGTATGCGTCATGGTAGTGTCATTCACGGGAAGAACTTGTACCAGCTTCTGATTAGTACTGGCTGCCCAATCTATCATCAATTTCAGATCACTGAAGTCTCCCACACCAAAACTTTGTTTTGATCTAAGTGAGAAAACAGGAATAGCTACACCTGCTCCCTTATATACCGGCAGATTAAAATAAACATATCTGTCGGCAATCTGAACTGTTTCTCCAGTTTTAATAGCAGGATCGGCCAGATATCGGTTGGGATTATTTTCCCATGATTCCACTCTATTCTCTTTTAAATTATAAAGAACAAATTTGTATTCCAGTGGAAAAGTGAGTTGATCGGCATCAATAGCAATTTGCCATTCTGGAGAATCAGCATCATTCATCAAGCAAATATTACTCACATCCCAGTTTCCTAAAGAAGGCTGATTGCCCGAAATAGCTAAAGCATAATTGCTCCCTATTCTTGGAGCGTAGGCTTTGATTACTAATGTTTTATTATTGTTTACATTTTGCTGCTCACCATGTTTACGTGCAAGCAGGCATTCTGTAAAGGCAGAGCTGTAAAATTGTTGCTGATCGGGGACGTTTTTCCATGCATCCAGATTGCGGTACACAATATTCTGAGCAGACGAAATGTGAATTCTTCTGGGGAATGAATCCCACTCTTTACGAACAAGCACTTCGTCTTTATATATGTAATAGCTGTATTTAATGACTCCGTCTGTAGGATTCTGAACTTCTTTGGATAAACTCCAGTTAATCCCATCAACAGAATGAAGAGGAACAGCTTGTTCTTCTTCATAACTTCCAAGTTCCGGTACAGAACCCAGTATCCTGACTTCTTCACCCCAGTTTGTTCGGTATTCTATATGAAAAGATAAAATCATACTATTAGATTTTTTTATTTTATCAAAGTAATGCAATTTTAATCATTTATTGAATACACTAAATGTACATGATTATGTTTGTGATGCAAAATCTTATGCAAACGTTTGTTCTATTATCAGCAAAGACTTGATAATGGAGATGAGTGAAGGTAAATATTCTATTTAAAATATCAGTCTTTGATTATATATAAATCAATAGATTGCTTTGAACCATAAAAACTGTCCATAGAATATTTTCTCAATCTTTTTTGATTGAAGAAATTCTATAGACAGTTTTTCTATTATTTTGTGTGATAATCTATTTTTGTACAGTTCTATTTGGTTTACTATCCGCAACGAGAGCTTCCACAAGATGTACAAATAAGACATCCTTCCTGATAAATCAATGTTTCGTTTCCACAGTTGGGACATTTCTTGCCTCTTGCTTCTGTTCCGTCCTGAATGTATTTTTTCAAAGCGCGTTCCACACCGTTTTTCCAGGTATTAATGCTTTCATTGTCCAATTGTAACTGACCAACTAATTTAATTACCTGCTCAATTGGCATTCTATAACGAAGCACTCCGGAAATTAACTTCGCATAGTTCCAGTATTCTTTGTTGAATTTTTCAGATAATCCCTCGATTGTTGTTTTATAGCCACGTTTGTTTTCAAACTGGAAGTCATATCTCTTTATTCCGTTTTCGTCAACACTCTTGATAATTCGTCCTTGAGTTACAGTTTTTGGAAGAAGAATACCTTCTTCATCGTCCTGCAAACCGGTAAAGATCTCGTAAGGCCTTCCTTCCAGAAGTCCCACAAAAGCAACCCATTTTTCTCTGTTATTTTGGAATCTCACTACGTCTGCTTCCAATACTTTAGGGCGAACTTCTACTACCGTAGGCGGTTTGCATGGAGGAAGTTCATCTTTCTTATCTGATTTTGTAGAAAGTAAAACTCCTGAACGTGAACCATCGCGATAAACAGTGCAACCTTTGCAACCGGATCTCCAGGCTTCAACATACAAACGGTTTACCAAATCTTCATCCACATCGTTTGGAAGATTAATAGTTACGCTGATAGAGTGATCTACCCATTTCTGAATTCTTCCTTGCATCTTAACTTTCATCATCCAGTCAACATCATTTGATGTTGCTTTGTAGTAAGGAGACTTTTCAATCAGTGCATCAATTTCTTCCTGAGTATAGTGTTTGGCTGCATCATAACCATTAGCTTGCATCCAGTCTACGAACTTGTGATGGAATACAATATATTCTTCAAATGCGTCGCCTGTTTCATCAACATAATCAACGTGAGACTGAACATCATTAGGATTAACCTTCCTTCTTCTTTTATATACCGGCAAGAAAACAGGCTCAATTCCAGAAGTCGTCTGTGTCATTAAACTGGTCGTTCCTGTAGGAGCAATTGTTAAACAAGCAATATTTCGGCGTCCGTATTTTTTCATCTCTTCGTAAAGAGTAGGATCTGCATCCTTAAGACGGTTGATAAACGGATTGTTTTTTTCTCTTTCAGAATCATAAATTTCAAAAGCGCCACGTTCTTTAGCCATTTGAACGGAAGAACTGTAAGCGTAGATAGCAATAGTTTTATGAACTTCTTCAGAGAAAGTGGTTGCTTCTTCTGTTCCATATCTTAAACTCAATGCAGCTAACATATCACCTTCTGCAGTAATACCCACACCGGTACGTCTTCCTTGTCCGCTTTTTTTGTAGATCTTTTCCCAAAGTAATTTCTCAGCATGTTTTACTTCATCGCCTTCCGGATCAGACTCTATTTTGTGTATGATACGTTCAATTTTCTCCAATTCCAGATCAATGATATCATCCATGATACGTTGCGCAAGTGTAACATGTTTTTTGAATAAATCGAAATCAAAATACGCATCCTTGGAAAATGGATTCACTACATAAGAATAAAGATTGATAGCTAATAATCTGCATGAGTCGTAAGGACACAGTGGAATTTCTCCGCAAGGGTTGGTAGATGTAGTTTTATAACCAAGGTCTGCATAACAATCCGGCACAGATTCTTTGATAATTGTATCCCAGAATAAGACTCCTGGTTCAGCAGATTTCCATGCATTATGAACAATCTTTTTCCAGAGAGAAGAAGCATCAATCTCTTTTACAGTAGTTGGATTCTCAGAATCAATAGGATATTGTTGTTTGTAAGGGTGTCCTTCAACAGCTGCTGCCATGAATTCATCGTCAAGCTTTACGGATACGTTTGCTCCCGTAACTTTCCCTTCAGTCATTTTTGCATCAATAAACGATTCCGAATCCGGATGCTTAATTGATACACTTAGCATCAATGCACCACGACGTCCGTCTTGTGCAACTTCCCTTGTTGAATTTGAATAGCGTTCCATAAAAGGAACTATTCCGGTTGAGGTTAACGCAGAGTTCTTAACAGGTGATCCTTTTGGACGAATGTGTGAAAGGTCATGGCCTACACCTCCTCTTCTTTTCATTAATTGAACTTGTTCCTCATCAATCTTAATAATAGCACCGTATGAATCTGCAGCGCCATCAACTCCAATTACAAAACAATTGGATAGTGATGCTACCTGATAATTATTACCGATACCAGTCATAGGACTTCCTTGTGGAACAATATATCTGAAATGATTAAATAGGTCGAAAAGCTCTTGTGAACTAAGTCCGTTTTTATACTTGGCTTCAATACGCGCAATTTCATTCGCAATTCGCCAATGCATATCTTCCGGTGACTTTTCATAGATGTTTCCGAAAGAGTCTTTTACTGCGTACTTGTTCACCCAAACCCTTGCAGCAAGCTCATCACCTTTAAAATATTGTAAAGATGATTCAAACGCTTCGTCATAAGAAAATGTGTCCTTCTCCACGATATTTTGAATTATATTATTATTAATAAAAAGAATTAGTAGAGGTTTCTTATTAATAAAATAGATAGTATTAAATAGGTTATGCAAATCTATGAATGTTTTTTGTTAAATCAAAGTAAAATAGGAAATAAAATATAAAATAAATTTTTATTAAGAATAATGTTTCCCATTTATATTATGTATTTTACTGGTTATCAATGATATACATTTTTATAATTTACTAAAAGTCATCCAAAAAATATATTTTTGTTCACTTTGTATGTAAATGTTTCCTCTAAAAGGATAAACTATAAAAGAATATAACGCTAATAATCAGATTATAATATTGATTCTTTTATTATATTTGCAAAAAAAAGAATATGATAGAGTCAGTAAAAAACAGAAGATCAATAAGAAAGTATAAACAGCAGGATATAGATTCTGTTTTGTTAAATGATTTGCTTTCTGCAGCATCACGTGTGTCTACCATAGGAAACATGCAGGTTTATAGTGTTGTGGTTACTCGTGATGAGAAAATGAAAGAGAAATTATCTCCAGCTCATTTCAATCAATCAATGATAAAAGGTGCGCCTGTTGTTCTAACAATCTGTGCGGATTTTAATCGATTTAGTAAATGGTGCGAATTTCGTGATGCTCAGCCTGGTTATGCAAATTTCTTATCCTTTATGAATGCTGCAACTGATGCATTGATCTTTACTCAGAACTTTTGCACACTTGCAGAAGAAGCCGGATTAGGGATCTGTTATTTAGGAACTGTTATTTATAATCCTCAACAGATTATTGACACTCTTAAATTACCTAAGCTGGTTTTTCCTGTCGCTACAATTACCTTGGGATATCCTGATGAATGTCCTCCATTAGTTGACCGCCTTCCTTTAGAAGCAATTGTTCATGAAGAGCAATATTGTGATTACACGCGTGAGATGATTGACAAGCTGTATGCTTATAAAGAATCTTTGCCTGAGAATAAACAATTTATTGCTGAAAATAATAAAGAAACATTGGCTCAGGTATTTACAGATGTGAGATATACAAAAAAAGATAATGAATTTATGTCTGAGAATCTGTTCAACTCTCTTAAACAACAAGGCTTTATTTTATAGAAATCAGCTTTGTTAGTTTTCTTTGAAGTAGATAAAGAATCATAAAAAAAAATTAGAGACCTGCTGCAAATTAATGAGATACCCCGAGAGGTGATGATAAAATTGTATTTCTCATTTGGCTGTTAATTTGTTGTTAGCTGTTTCTTTGGAAATGTGAGAGGTGAGAGAAAAGAAATCCTTTGTGAATATAATAACAATCCCCAGAAAAAGAATGTGTCTTTTTTTGGGGATTGTTTTGTCTACGCAGTATTAACATCTAATGGTTCCTAGCGCTAATTTTATTTTGAGGCGATTTATTTTTTTCTAAGTGAAGCTTCTATTTCTTCCACTTCTGCACGGAATGACTTGTCTACATCAACTTGTCCTTTAACAATTTTGCAGGCATGTAACACGGTTGCGTGATCTCTGTTGCCAATTAAATTACCAATTTTAGAAGAGGAAGTATCTGTGTGCTTCTTGGCTAAATACATTGCTAACTGACGTACCTGAACAACTTCTCTTTTTCTGGATTTGGAATGAATAGCAGATGTATCAAGCTCAAAATGTTTGCATACTTTTTCTATTATATCATCAATAGTAATGGCCTTAGTCTCGCAACGAACAGCTTTACGCACAATTCTTTCTGCCAGTTCCATATCAATTTCTTTGTTGTATATGGTAGAATGAGCCATAATGGAAATGACAATCCCTTCCAGGTCGCGTACGCTCTCATTAACATTCTCGGCTATATAAGTAATAACCTCTTCCGGAAACTTCAATCCATCGCGATGGATCTTATTCTTTAAGATATTTTTTCGTAACTCAACATTAGGCTTTTCCAATTCTGCCGTTAATCCCCATTTGAAACGGGTAAGTAATCTATCTTCCATTCCTTGCAGAAGGATAGGAGCACGATCGGATGTCAGAATTAACTGTTTACCGTTTTGATGCAAATGGTTAAAGATATGAAAGAATGTATTTTGAGTCTTTGTAAGACTAGCAAATTCTTGTATATCATCAATAATCAATACATCAATAGTTTGGTAAAAGTTAATAAAGTCATTGATGGTATTGCTACGAACTGAGTCAGTGTATTGTACCTGAAATAAGTGAGCTGATACATACAGAACTCTTTTGTCTGGGAACAACTCTTTAATCCGGGTTCCAATAGCGTTTATAAGGTGAGTCTTGCCTACACCTGACGGACCGTAAAGAAATAATGGATTAAATGTCGTTTTAGCAGGATTAATAGCAACGGCTTCTCCTGCTGTTCTTGATAACTTATTGCTATAACCTTCTATAAAATTCTCAAAGTTATAGTTTGGATTCAGCTGAGGATCAAGATCCAGAGATGATGGAGCTTTAAGTGTATTAGGAGCTTTGTTCCCATTGCGAATGGTACTTCGTTGAGGGATTGCAGTTGAACGGTTCGTAGCTTCAAGATCAACAGAAGCTTTCGAATTATTGTCCACAATTACCCGATACATCAGTTTTGTTCCTTCACCAATCTCTTTGTATAAAGTAGCACGAAGCAACTCTACAAATTTGTCCTCCAGAAATTCATAAAAGAATTGTGAAGGGACCTGTACAGTCAGCGCGTTGTCCTCATACTTTAGGGGGACAATAGGAACAAACCATGTGTTAAATGTAGTCTCAGGAACATTGTCACGAATCACTCGGAGACAACGATTCCATAGACTTACATGATTGGATTCAATCATAAGGCTATTAATACAATTTATTAATTATAAGAAACTTCTACTTATGCAAATGTGGGAATCTTATTTGAGAAAAACAAATGTTGTTTTTTTCTTGTTTTTTTTATAAAATTAATAAGTGGTTTAATTTCAACGTGTTATAGATTTTACTTACCTAAATGCTTCGATTCTATACTTTGCATGATTGTAAGGTCTTGTATTATAGATAGTTATGATGTTATTTTAAATCTTAAACTATCTATAATGGTTTTTTTAGATAAATGATTCTACCCATCTATTAATGGAGTAGTTAGTTGCTTTTCTTTGATATAAATAGCAGCCCCTTTATTTAGACAAAATCTATTTTACACTTTTTCTTGAATCTATTTCCGACCAAAAACAGAGAAGTGTACATAACGCTTTGGATTGCTCTTTAAGTCCTGTAATAAGAGCGAAGCGTTTGCACCAGTAGCCGATAAATTCTTGTAAAGCGAAGTATCGTTGAGTAAAAGTCCAAGTGAATTATCTTTTCGGTTAAGTTTCTCAGTAACCATTTTCACATTGGCCATTGTAGAATCTATTTTGTTAAAAGTTGAAGCATAGTTAATATTTCTAAGATTACCGCTGATAGTTACGAAATTATCACCTATTACATTTATCTTTTTAGTCATTTGTGGTACATCTTTGTTCATGAAAGAACGAAGTTGTGTGGTTGTTGCTGCTAGGTTATCGGCTGTAGTCTTTACAGATTTCAGTGTAGCTGGAATATTTGGATCAGCTGCAATCTTATTCAGTGATGTCATTATTGAATCCAGCTTAGGTAGCATCTTTTCTACTTGAGGCATAATAGATTTTGTTACTGCTTCCATTAAACCATTATTGACAGTACCGGGAATTGTATCTCCAATAGCATAAGCTTCCTTTGGGTTAACCACAAGGATAAGATTCATTTTTACTGTGCCAAGCATTTCGGTTATTAATTCAGCATGACTTCCTTTCGGAATTCTCATTTCATTGTCGAGTTCTACTTCCACGGTTACATTCCCAGGATGGGTGTAATCATAAAAGATATCTCTTACAATTCCGATGCGAAAGCCATCAGCAAACACTGGACTTGATTTCGCTAATCCCTGGATATCTTTGTATTTTACGTAGAAATAGCTGCTGGGTTTAAACATATTTACTCCTTTCAGATAATTAATGCCGTATACGAGCATACATAAGCTGATAATCCCTGCGATTCCTATTTTAACTTCTTTAGTAAAGTATTTCATTTTATTCTTTATTATGCTTGGTTATTTCCTGTTCTTTTTAAATTCTGCTATAGCTGCATTAATATTTATTTTCTCGCCGTTTTTAAACGCAATTATAAAAGCGTCCTTAAACTGTGCTGCTATGTTTCTTTTTGTTCTGAGCACTTCATTGTAATTCTCTGATGCTCCGTAAGTGTATTTGTAGATCCCGCTTTCAATATAAGAGTCAACCGGATCTAAACTTTTAAAACGTGGATCGTTTGATTTTAGTTTCTTACCGGAAGATATAATTTGTATTTTGAATATTAAATTAGCTTCTTTAGGAGGAGTGCTGCCTCTTTCTTCTTTTGTCTCTTTAACTTCTATTTCTTTTTTTACTATTTTCTTTGTAGTATCTGGTTTCTCAGAATTAGCTACGGTATAAGATTGCTTAACTTCTGATTCTGTTTCATTTTCAGGCCGAAGTGGTACTCTGATTTTTGACCGGCGTACGTCGTGCTTAAGCTTATATTGCTGAAATGCATTAAAAATAGATTTGGCTAGTGCATCCGTTCCTTCTTCGGTATTAAGATATTGTTCTTCTTCCGGATTAGAAATAAATCCTACTTCTGTGAGCACACTGGGCATGGCGCTGGTTTTTAATACCAGAAAGATATCCTGATGAACTCCTCGGTCTGGTCTTCCAATGCTTGATCTGTATTGTTTCTGAATCAATGTAGCCAGACTAACACTCTGTTCCATGTGTTTATCCTGAATAAACTCAAACATAATATATGATTCCGATGAGTTAGGATTAAAGCCTGCATATCTTTGCTTATAGTCATCTTCCATCAAAATTACGGAGTTCTCTCGCTTGGCGACTTCGAGATTCGCACTGGAGCGGGAAAGCCCGAGCGAAAATGTTTCTGTACCTCTTGCTGCTTTGGCTGGAGCTGAATTTGTATGAACGGAAATAAATAAATCGGCATTAGCGTTATTTGCAATCTCTGTCCGTTGATTCAGCGGGATAAAGACATCCGTTTTACGGGTATAGATAACTTTAACGTCATTGCAATTCTGCTCAACCAGATGACCAACTTTTAAAATGATGTTCAGATTGATGTTCTTTTCACGAGAAAAGTTCCCTATGGCACCGGGATCGTGTCCTCCGTGCCCAGCATCAAGAACTAATACAAAGTCTTTTCCGAAAGTCGGCGTGCATCCAATGGTAGCAAACCAGAAGCTAACGATTGTAGTAATGGTATAAATGATACTCTTTTTCATTTTTATACAATAAAATGCAAATGTAGCAGAATTTTCGCGAAAACTTGCTATTTAGTTTCAAGTTTTGTCTTTTTTAAGTCAGTAGCACATCTTTCTGCTTTTAACTGCAAAGGTGTAGAGTTTTGCATGTTTCTGCTTAGTTAAGGTATACGAATGGGAATGTTTAGGTAATTATTAAGATATATGAATCCTCTTTTACTAGAATCATTATTATTTAAGTCTAGATTAAAAATTAATAAGGTGTAGAATTTATTTAGTTTAAATCTACACCTTATATATATAAGCTCTACTATTTATTAAAAAGGATTCGTTTTATTTTGTCTTAGTTTTCACCAGTTATTTAAAGTTTATCCGGTAGCTTACACCAACTTTACCCCAAATTCTAGGTTGAGGGATATTACCGATATCATAATATTTACGATCAAACAGATTGTTTGCTTCAGCAAATAGTAGATAGTTCTTTGTATTCCATGAAAGCTTGAGATCAAGTAAGCAAAAAGACGGATAAGTCTTTTCACCAACTTTTTTCATTCCTTCATATATTGCATAACTACCTTCTCTACTTTGCCAGCGGAAAGCCCAGTTTGCACTTAAGTTTCGCCAGATACGGTGATCGAGCTGTGCAACGAATTTATGTTTCAGATAGTCTAATGAATAATTTGATTCATACACATTGCCTATTACTTTGTCCTGATTGATATACGAATAGCCAATAGTTGCTTTCTTTAAGAAGCTCGTATTGCCAAATAACTCACAAAAGTTAAGCGTGGCAGAAGTCTCGATACCCATATTATCTAGTTTTGTATGGTTCACTGTGTGCCATATATCATCACTTGAGTACTTCACCCAGTCTATTATATTTTTCCCTTTATGGTAATAGCCGCTCACTGAAGCCTGCAATACATGGGAAGAATATTTTGTACCAATTTCAAACGCCTTGGTTTCTTCCGGTTTCAGATTCGGATTTCCCTGCAGTGTTTTACTCTCGTAATAAAGGTCTGTAAAGGTAGGCAGACGAAGCGCCATGCTCCACGAAGCATAAACCTTTAGCTGCTCGGTAAGACGATAGGAAACATCTACACCTGGATAATAACGGAACTTATTGTCCAGTCCTGTATTCATTGTTGCCATTAAACCAAGCGACAATGTAAATCGAGGCAATAAGATATCATGCTCCACATAATAACTGATATTTGTCCGGTTATCCTTTTTGGTGAAATAATGATCTCCTTCACCAGGTACCTTCACAGGTTCGTCCATCAGTTTGCCCAGCACGTTACTCATAACCCCTTCATTGCGGAATTCAGCTCCGAAGGCTGTTTTGCCAAGTGTGGATTTAAAATAAGTATTCAGGTTGGTTCCAAAAACATCCGTCTGATGATAGTTATGGTTAGTGTACCACGATGCCGGATTATTCCGGAAGAGTTCAAAGCGATCGTGTCCACGATTCCAATAAATGATAGGAGTAAAGTGGAGTTTCCCTTTAGTCTCTGCCTGTACTGATACGAAATACTTGCGGGTGTGTTCGTACTGATTAGGATAAGCGGCAGAATAAAACGTATTGGCACCGTATCCTTTGTCACTGATTCCTGCCTGCCAGCGAATATCTGCTTCTTTCCCGGAATATTCTCCCTGATAAAAAGCTCGCTTAGTGCTGAAATCACTATTGGCAATATATCCGTCGGACCGGCTATATCCTCCTGAAAGCTGATTGCTAAACCTTCCTTTTGTGAAGTTTCCGCGTACACCTCCGTTGAACAAGCCATATTGTCCTGTTGATAAATCAATGGCAGCATGGCTTTGCTTGTCACTTTTAGTCACAATATTGATGGCTCCGGTAAAAGCCGAAGTGCCGTATACTCTTGCGGCCGGACCCTCAAGAATTTCTATACGTTCAATATCATTCATGTCTACTGGAAAGTCGGCCGTGAGGTGGCCGGTTTGAGGGTTACTGATGTTGGCCCCATTGAGAAGGATAGTAATTTGGTCGGACGTTCCGCCCCGGATGCTGATGTCTGTCTGAATGCCCAGATCTCCCCGTTGGCGAACATCCACGCCTACGGCATACTTTAATAACTCATTGATACTTTGTACCGCCGCCGCTTGAATATCTTCGCGGGAAAGCACAGTTACAATTCTCGCCGCCTCACCTAAGGTAAGTGGTACGCGACTGCCGGTCACTTCAATCTCGTCTAGCTTGTATTCTTTTAGTTGATGAGAAGTCTCGGTTTGTGCCGAAACACATTCCACGTTGGCAAAGGCAAGGGTTGTAATTGCCAGAACGCCAATGTTTACTTCTTTTTTCAAACTACAGAATACAGCATACGACTTGTGATTGAACTGCTTCCATCGGGCAGTCTGTCGTTCTGTAAACTTGTTTTCTTTCATTTAAAATAAAATTAAAATAAAAAATCGGGGCCAAAGGTAGTATTTTTCTTTAATTCGCTGTTACTTTGCAGACGAAATATTAAAATATGTAATAATGCTGAAGTTTATTAGAAATTGGGCTTTACCTTTAGGTATGCTTGCTGGTGCATTTGGTTATCAGTTTTTTACCTTGCTGTCTCCCCTGATTCCTGCACTTATTTTTGTAATGCTTCTTTTTACTTTCTGCAAAGTATCACCTCATGAACTTAGGTTTGAAAGGCTTCATCTTTGGCTTATCGTTATACAACTTCTTGGTAGTATCCTTGTATATCTTTCCATTGCCGCTTTTAATCCTATTGTTGCCGAAGGAGCAATGATTTGTGTGCTTGGTCCTACTGCAACATCGGCTGCTGTTATTACTGGTATGTTAGGAGGAAGCGTGTCCAGCCTTACTACTTACACATTACTTTCCAATATAGTGGTGGCTATTGCTGCCCCTGTTATATTCTCGCTTATTGAAATAATATTTCGCTTCCATTCTTTCATTCTTTTTGGTTTATATGCAAAGAAGTAGTGCCATTGCTGATACTTCCTTTTGTTTGTGCCTGGTTTATTCAGGTTAAACTCCCTAACCTTCACAGTAAAATGCTTAGTATGCATCTGGCTTCTTTCTATCTTTGGGTTGTTGCTTTGGCTATTGTGACGGGGAAAACAATTGATTTCCTGGTTAATCAGAATAATCCGAATTATACAAACGAGATATTGATTGCTGCATCCGGATTAGTAATATGTTGTTTGCAATTTTTTCTGGGTAAGAATATTGGCGGACACTATGATAATCGTATTTCCGGAGGGCAAGCTCTTGGTCAGAAGAATACGATTCTTGCTATTTGGATGGCACAAGTTTACTTAAACCCAATAGCTTCTGTAGGACCAGCCTCATATGTATTGTGGCAGAATACTATTAATTCCTGGCAGCTTTGGAAAAAAAGGCACAAGGATGAGGCTAATTCTGAGAATAAATAATCAGACTGTTTTTTTTAGTATAGCAGAACTATTCTATATTTTAATATCCAATGGTGAAACGTTCAAAGTGATGCTGCGGGTTCTCCACCTCATCAATCATAGCTAAAGCATAATCTTCCACGGAAATATAACTTTTACCTTCAGAGTCTGTTATCAGGTCATCTTTTCCCAAACGAAACTTTCCGGTTCGTTCTCCGAAAATAATGTTTGCAGCAGGTGAGAAGAATACCCAGTCCAGCTCTTTTTCATTATTTTGCAATGAATAAAGAAGTGCTGCCAAAGATTTGGCGCCCGGCAAAAGTGTTTCTTCAGCCATACCCATATCTATAAGACGTGTTCCGTTAATAAGCAGACTACCGGCTCCGCCCACGATTATTATTCTTTTTATTCCTGCTTTTTTTGCTCCTTCAAAAATAAAAGAATATGCTTTTTGTGTATCTCTGTAAACCATAGGATTTGACCAGCCAGGATTAAAAGCACTAATCACAGTGTCGCATCCCTTTATCAGTTCCTCAACAGTATCTGCAATCATTACATCACCCTGTTTGATTGTGAGGTTAGGGTGATTTAATTTAATATTTTCGGGGTTACGAACTATTGCCGTTACTTTGTGTCCTCTATCCAATGCCTCTTTTAAAAGAACAGAACCCACAAATCCGCTGGCTCCTATGATTGCTATATTTTTCATCCTTAATTGTTTTTAAAAAAGCGCTTTTTATAAATAACAATGAAAAGAAGAAACTGTTTGCTGTGATGAGATATATAAATCATTCATTAAAAAAAACACTGATGAAAATCCTTCATCAGTGCCCTTTATTATATTACATCTGTTATGTACTACTCCGTATAGAGTAAATACTTAGCCCGCATTTTTTTATACTTAGTCAGTCCTTGCTTCCAGCCCGCTTTTATCTCTGCTTCACTTTTTCCTTCAATAATCTCTTTGCGAACGGAAGCATCGCCAAGCAATTGGTCAAACCAGCGGGGGCGGGTAAAGAATTCGGCTCCTTGACCGGATTTGTTATAGAACTGAATAAAGTATTTTAGAGTAAACCCTTTGGGAGATTGAACTTTGCGTAAATCAATTCCATAGCATAGCTGATCTTTATGCATTGGATTCTTTTCAAATCCAACAAGACTTACGGGAGTAAAGGTAAATTCTCCATATTTCTTATCTGGTGCACCAAGAACTTCAAAAGGGGTGCGGGTTCCTCTTCCTAAGCTGATATTAGTAGCTTCAAACGGGCAAAGAGATGCATAAAAGCTTATTGCATGATCATTAATAAGGTTTGGAGATGGTTTCACAGATAACGAGTACGGCTGACCATGTTTCCAGTTCTTTACCTTGATAATTGTGAGTGGACATTTCTTTTTGCCTTCCAGCCATCCTTCACCATTAATCATTTGCGCCAGTTCTCCTACTGTGCATCCGTGAAGAAGAGGGATTAAATGCATACCCACAAAGGAACGTAAGGCCGATTTCATAACCGGTCCGTCTACATAATCACACGGGTTGGGACGATCAGTGATAATCAATCTCTTGCCAGTTTCGGCACAAGCTTCCATCACATAATGCATAGTGCTGATGTATGTGTAAAATCGTGCTCCCACATCCTGTATGTCGAAAACCACAACATCAACATCAGCCATTTGTTCTTTTGAAGGCTTTTTATTCTTTCCGTAAAGAGAGATAATTGGTATTCCGGTTTTATTATCTTTTCCATCTTTGATTTGTTCTCCTGCATCAGCATTCCCTCTGAATCCATGCTCAGGTGCAAAAACCTTTTTTACAATAATGCCGCATGATATCAAAGAATCAAGAAGGTGAGTCCCTTTTTTATTGACAATTGAAGTATGATTCACAACTAATGCGACCCTTTTATTCCGAAGCATTGGTAGCAGTTTATCCATCTGCTCTGCACCAACTTTTAATCCCACTTTGGATATGCCGGCAGATTTTACCGCCTTGAACGAATTTTCTCCGTTTGCTGCATGCACACAGACTGTCATGCAAAGTAGCAGTGACATGGCAAGACTCTGAAATACTCTTTTCTTCATCATAAAATACAATTATCTTTATTTATTTCTTCACTATAACATTATTATAAGGATATGGAATTTCAATATTTTCTTTGTCGAAACGTTCTTTGATTGATTTCAATAAGTCACATTTTAAAACAAAAGCATTCCCTGCATTTGCTGCCCATGCCCAAGCCTTGAGTGTGATGGCTGAGTTGCCAAGTTCCACTACACGAATAATGACTTGTGGAGTGCCGGCTTGTTTCTCTTCCGGTGCACGACGGTCAATGAGCATTGGATGTCTCATTATTTCTTCTCTCATAACATCAATTGCTTTATTCAGATCAGTGTCATAAGAAACTCCCACCTCAACAAAGCTGCATGTCTCTTGTTCTCCAATGGTTGAATTGACAATGGTACTAGAGTTTATTTTGCTGTTAGGAATAATAATCATCCTATTGTCCAGACTACGGATAATGGTGTGACGAAGAGTAATCTCTGACACGGTTCCGTTAACAATTTCATCAATCTTTATAGAATCACCTATTCTAAAAGGCTTGGCAAAAACAATAAACATTCCTCCAATAATATTTGAAAGAGCTTCCTGTGATGCGAAGCCTATTGCCATCGCCATAATTCCCGCACCGGCAAGTATTGAACTACTTACTTTCTCCATTCCTGGAATTAATGAAAGGAAAATAGCAGCACCAACTATATAAAGAGCATAAACAACAATGCGTTGAATAAATCCAACTGTTGTTTTATCAAGAAATGCAACCTTCTTCCTTTTTTGTGAACGCCGGAACAAATATTTAGTAAATGAAACAGCAATCTGGGTAATAGCATAAATGAAAAAAGCTTTAACGAAGAAAGTGATTACATGTTTAGCTGTAATATCAAAAACTGTAATATTGAAAAAATCGTGTGGATTCATGTTTGTTACGCTTATATTTAGTAATATTGCACAAAAATATTTATTTCAATTGAATAAACAAGAATAAAGATCATAATGAATGTAATAGAGATTATTAATAAATATTATACTCCTGGCAGACAGCTTGATATTTTATTAATCCACAGCCGGTCGGTTACTGATAAAGCTTTACAGGTTGCCGCTTCTCATCCAGAACTTCATTTAGATAAAACTTTTATTGAAGAGGCTGCAATGATACATGATATAGGTATCTTTCTGACGAATGCTCATGGCATAGATTGCGTTGGCACAGAACCGTATATTTGCCATGGCTACTTGGGAGCAGACTTAATAAGGAAAGAAGGATTCCCCCGGCATGCTCTTGTATGCGAGCGCCATACAGGTGCTGGCATTTCAGCTATTGAAATAGAGAAAAGCGGATTACCACTCCCGCATCGTGATATGCTTCCAGTCTCTTTGGAAGAACAGGTGATCTGTTTTGCTGACAAGTTCTTTTCAAAAACACATCTTGACCGTGAAAAGAGTGTTGAGGCTGCCAGGAAATCTATTGCAAGATTTGGAGGTGAAGGATTAAAGCGCTTTGATAATTGGTGTGAGCTTTTTCTTTGATTTAAAAAAAATAATTAAATAAACTGAAACACGTTAATATTTGGTTGAGAATGCTTACTTTTGCCCATTAAAGCGTAAATGCATAATTGATGACGTCATTAAAAGCAAAAATATATATTATCCCGCTCTTGTTTCTTATCGTGACTCTTTCTTTTACAGATGGAGTACACGCTCAGAAGAGAAAACCAGTTGGGATTTCTTCTGATACGATTAAAGCAGATACTGTGGCTAAGGATTCTTTGTCACTTAAAAAGAAGAAACAAGCATTGAATGCTCCGGTTAAGTACGAAGCTAGTGATTCCATAGTTTTTACTCAGGGTGGATTTGCCCATTTGTATGGAAAAGGAAAAGTTAATTATGAAAAGATAGAACTTCAATCGGAAATTATTACCATGAACATGGATAGCAGCACTGTCTATGCAAGAGGGAAAGTGGATTCAGTGGGAGTAGTAACCGGTGCACCAGTCTTTAAAGACGGAGAAACTCCATACGAATCAAAAGCTCTTCACTATAATTTCAAAAGTAAGCGCGGATATATAAATAATATTGTAACCCAACAGGGAGAAGGATATGTAACCAGTTATAATGCTAAGAAGAGCTCTGGTGAGGATTTGTTTATGGAGAATGGCAGATATACAACCTGTGATAATCATGAACATCCGCATTTCTATTTACAGCTAACACGTGCCAAAGTTAAACCAAAGAAAAATGTAGTATTTGGTCCAGCCTATCTGGTTGTGGAAGATGTTGCCTTGCCATTAGCCATCCCTTTTGGATTCTTTCCTTTCAGCAGTAGTTATTCTTCCGGATTTATTATGCCTACTTATGGCGATGAAATGAATCGTGGTTTTTATCTGCGTGATGGTGGATATTATTTTGCCATCAGTGACTATATGGACTTGAAACTAACCGGCGAAATATTCACAAAAGGATCATGGGACTTGGGGCATCAACTAATTATAATAAAAGATATAAATATTCCGGTTCTTTAAGTACTAATTATCAGGTAACCAAGAATGGCGATAAAAATATGCCGGACTATTTTGTCTCAAAAGACTTTAAGATAAACTGGTTGCACCGTCAAGATGCAAAAGCAAGTCCCAACAGTTCTTTCTCTGCAAGTGTAAATTTTGCAACCAGTAGTTACGAAAAAACAAATTTGGGGAGCTATTATGATCCGTCAACGTATTCTCAGAATACCAAAACTTCAAGTGTAAGTTATATCCGTAGTTTTCCTGATCAAGGTCTGACACTTTCAGGTGTATTTAGTATTAATCAGATTACTAAAAACTCCACACTGAGCGTTACTTTACCGGATTTAAATATTGCTTTGAGCCGATTTAGTCCTTTTAAACGCAAAAAGGCTGTGGGTGCAGAACGTTGGTATGAAAAAATATCAATGAGCTATACCGGTCAGTTAAAAAATAGCATTACTACAAAAGAAGATAGATTCTTTAAATCAAGTTTGGTAAAGGATTGGCAAAATGCAATGAACCACTCTATCCCGGTTAGTGCAACTTTTACTTTGTTTAAATACATTAATGTTACTCCTTCTGTTAACTATACAGAACGCTGGTATACTTATAAGGTTAAACAATCTTGGGACAATGCTAATCAGGTAGCTAAACATGATACTATTTATGGATTTAATCGTGTATACAACTATAATGCAAGTATTGGTATAGGTACAAAACTGTATGGCTTTTATACACCATTGAAAGCTATTTTTGGTGATAGAATTCAAACTATTCGTCACGTATTTACGCCAACCATTAGTATTAGTGCTCAACCGGATTTTGGTGCAAAGCGTTATGGATATTGGGATAGTTATGTTTATACTAACTCTTCTGGAGTGCAGCAAACAACAGAATATTCTCCTTACGCCGGAGCTCTTTTCGGAGTACCAGGTAAGGGTAAACAAGGTAATGTAAGCCTTGATATCTCTAATAATCTGGAAATGAAAATTAAATCAGATCGTGATTCAACAGGAACCCGTAAGATAAGTCTGATTGATGAACTAGGTGGAAGTATCTCTTATAATATGGCAGCGATAACTAAACCATGGAGTGATTTATCCATGCGTTTGCGTTTAAAACTAACTAAAAGTTATACGTTCAACTTCAGTACTTCTTTTGCCACTTATGCATATGAATTTAATAAAAGCGGGCAGGTTGTAGTAGGGGATAGAACAGAATGGTCTTATGGACGTTTTGGTAGATTTCAGGGCTCCGGCTCTTCTTTCTCTTATTCTTTCGATAATAATACCTGGAAAAAGTGGTTTGGGAAAAAAGAAGATGAAAAAGATAAAAATAAACCTAAGGTAGATAAGCCTCAAGGAGATACATCTTCCACTGAAGGTACTACAGAGGGAAGTGATAAGAAAGAGAAAAAGGCTGAAGTTAATTCAGATGGATATCTGCCGTTTAAGATGCCTTGGTCTTTTAATGTTTCTTACTCTTTTAATTTAAGAGAAAATACATCGGCCAAAATCAATGAAAAAACGATGCGTTATCCGTTTAGGTTGACTCACACACTTAGTGGTTCAGGAAACGTTAAGCTATCGGATAAGTGGGCCTTTACTTTCCAGGGATCATATGACTTTGATGCAAAGAAAATAGCACAGACAACTTGTAATATAACACGTGACCTTCACTGTTGGAGTATGACTTGTAGCTTGTCTCCATTTGGAACTTATCGTTCGTATAACTTCACTATCCGTGCCAATTCCAGTATGTTGCAAGACTTAAAATGGGAACAGCGAAGCAGTGCTTCTTCTAATATCAAGTGGTATTAATAATCATTGCTAATTCATTCACCAATAAATAAAAATGGTTGGTGAATGGTTGAAAACCATTGGCGAATAAATATCCAAAGTCCCGCCAGCTTTTTTAAAAAGCTGGCGGGACTTTGCTCAACATCCGGTTGTGTTTTTTTTAAAGCTGGCGGGATGTGATCTTGATCTTATCTTTTTGAAATTCTACGCAAAAAATGAGATGCTACCATCACTCCCTCACTATTTTTTTTAACTTTCTGATTACTTGGTGATTAATCCGTGATAGTAGCATTCTAATCCCTCACTTTACCATCACTTTTGGAGTCAACCCTCACTTTTTCGTGCTCTTTTTTATCAAAAACAGAGATTTTTATATGCCTTATTCTGAAATTAAGGGTGCTATATCTTAACAGGATCTTTGCAGATCAAGCAACTTGTTTAAACATGAAACATATTAACATTGATCGAAAAAGTGAGGGATAGCCTAAAAAGTGATGGTAAAGTGAGGGATTAGAATGCTGCCATCACTGCTTAATGTGTTGATCTTTATTGTATTATTGCAAAGAGTGATGGAGTGAGGGTTCAAAAGCATTTTCACGTTCAGTAGAAAAATGCTTTTGTGTAAACTAAAGGTCTACTATAATGCCATTACCAGATTATAGGTTCCTGTCCATGTTTCTGCAAGTATTCATTGGCCTTGCTGAAATGTCCGTTTCCAAAAAATCCCCGGTAAGCAGAAAGAGGAGAGGGGTGAGCAGAGGTAAGAACCAGATGCTTGCTTCTGTCTATTACTGCACCCTTCTTTTGTGCATATGATCCCCACAGGATGAAAACAAGATGTTCACGCTCTTCGGCCAGGTGGCGGATTGCAGCATCTGTAAATTCTTCCCATCCTTTCTTTTGATGCGAGCCAGCCTGATGGGCACGTACAGTAAGAGTTGCATTCATTAGCAAAACTCCTTGCTCGGTCCACCGGGTAAGATTACCGCTAGCAGGAGCAGGGGTGCCTAGGTCGCTCTCTATTTCCTTAAAAATATTCTGTAAAGAAGGTGGGAACTGCACTCCGTCGTTCACCGAAAAACATAAACCATGTGCTTGTCCGGGTTCATGGTAAGGATCCTGACCTATAATTACAACTTTTACCTTATCAAACGGGCAGCTATTAAAGGCATTGAAAATAAGTTTTCCCGGGGGATATACTGTATAGTGGCTATACTCTTCCCGTATAAAATTAGTAAGCCGACTAAAATAGTCGGCTTCAAATTCTGGTGCCAGATGTTTCTTCCAGCTCTCTTCAATCAGTACGTTCATTCGTAATTAGATTAAAGGTATATTCAATTCTTCACATTCCTTTTTCATTTCAGCTGGCCAGATGCTTGCCTGGATTTCTCCGATGTGTGCTTTACGTAAATAATACATGCAAAGACGTGATTGGCCTATACCACCCCCGATGCTAAGAGGAAGAGTTCCATCGAGCAATCTTTTGTGGAAATAAAGCTCTTTGCGATTTTCTGTACCACTTTCTTTAAGTTGTTTTAGCAAAGCTTCTTTGTCAACACGGATTCCCATTGAAGATAGTTCCAAAGAACGTTTTAATACATCGTTCCATACCAGTAAGTCGCCATTCAATCCTGGTAGGCCCTTAATCCCCGGTGATGAGTAGTCATCGTAATCTGGCGCACGCATATCGTGTTCTATTCCGTCACCTAGCTTGCATCCAATGCCAAAGATAAAGACTGCTCCATATTTTTCAGTAATGGCATGTTCTCTGCCTTTTGAATCCATATCCGGATAAAGCTGACGAAGTTCCTCTGCATGGATAAAAAATAAATTCTCAGGTAGGCAAGGCTTGATTTGTGGATAACTCTCACATACCATGTATTCAGTGCGAACCATAGCTGCATAGATACGATTTACTATTTCTTTCAGAAAATCAATATTACGTTCTTCTGCAGTAATAACACGTTCCCAGTCCCATTGGTCTACATATAATGAATGCAGATTGCCAAGCTCTTCATCAGAACGGATAGCATTCATATCAGTATAAATGCCATATCCTGGCTCAATATTATAGTCAGCAAGGGTCATTC
Organism: uncultured Bacteroides sp.; assembly: GCF_963678845.1. Lineage (NCBI taxonomy): Bacteria > Pseudomonadati > Bacteroidota > Bacteroidia > Bacteroidales > Bacteroidaceae > Bacteroides > uncultured Bacteroides sp. The sequence goes on along the minus strand of NZ_OY787464.1, from coordinate 1,652,226 downwards.
GTTTCCATTTTGCAAGTGAATGAACCACTTCAGCTTCTTTATCTCCCAATTCTTTAATAGGAAAGGATACCGCACGTTCCGTTCCGTTAAGGTCATCATTAATACCCATTCCCTTTAGAACAAATAAAGGAGCAGTAACACGACGTAGTCTTAATTCGGAAGATAAGTTTTGTTGAAAAAACTCTTTGATCTGTTTAATACCTAGCTCGGTTTGCTGCAAGTCAAGTAATGGTACGTAATTTTCAGGTTTTATTAAATAACTCATAGGTTGTTTTTATTAGTTTGATGGCAAATATACATATTATTTGGATATATGCTATTGTTTGTCCGCTTAATATTAGCATAATGTTTCTTTCTATGTCAACATGAGTTTCATAATAATAGTAATATCGCTAATTACCAATAAAACCAATAGTTGCTTAAATGGAATAATCACAATATATCCATCTGTTTCAGGCCATTAAATGCAGTGAATAGTACCGTTGATAATATTTATCCTTGAATAAGGCAACAGATTTGGGCCGGTTTGGAAGGAATTTGAATAAAATATTAGGAATCACTCAACTATTTTTGTATTTTTGTCGTCTCAATAGGGTTCCGTAGCTTAGTGAATAGAGCGTCAGATTCCGGTTCTGAAGGTCGAGGGTTTGAATCCCTCCGGGATCACAAAGATAAACAAGAGTTTATCACCTGAAATAGAAAAGCTTCCTAAATCAATGGTTTAGGAAGCTTTTCTATTTTTATTTCAGTTGTTCTTTCACGATAAGCTCTTATCTCTCATTAGCAAATTCGTCTCATAGGTAATCTTTGCTTAAGAAAACAAGATTTTGTCTTTTCATTATGTTTGCTTACTCTTGCAAGAACTTCTTTGTTTTTCAGGAGAGTGAGCTTGCGCTGTTGAATTCTTTTAAAAGATCTTCCCATGAATCACAGAATGCCTGCATAGATGGAAAAAGAACATTGGCTCCAGCATCAAGAAGAACCTGATTATCCAATGGGCCCGTGTTTACGGCTATAGTAAAGATACCGGCAGCTGTAGCAGCTTGTACACCAAGAGGTGCATTCTCAACCACAATTGCTTCATTTGCTTTCAGACTTCCTTTATTCAGAGCCATTAAGTAAGGCTCAGGATTTGGTTTTCCATATTTCACATCGAAAGCAGTAACCATTAGTTCTGATTTAAATGTATCCGGGAAGTTTTCATTCAGACGGTTCAGTAAGGTTGCCTGGCCTGAACCGGTTACAACCATTGAGAACAAACCATCACGCTTTACTTTTGTAAGAACCTCCCAGGATCCTTCCATTTTTTCGGCAAGTGGATGGCTGTTGAATGCCGCGGTTTTCGCTTTATAAATCTCTTCTATTTCTTTTTCTGTAGCATCTCTACCAAATTGGCGCTGACAGATAAGATTTATAGTTCCCGATCCTGTACGCCCTTCGTGCAAATATGCTTCTTCTTTTGATAAGTGCAATCCTCTTTCTTCCATAATTGTATGCCAGGCATTAGCATGGTAAGGCATAGAATCAAATAGAACACCATCCATGTCGAACAAAACGGCTTTAAGTGGAAGAGAAGAGTGCTTGTGGGTATTTAAATATTGATTAATAGCGGATTGAAACATAGTTTGAAAATTCTTTTATTATGGGTGCAAAGATACAAAGAAGTTCTTAATTAACATGTGAAATGTTTTGTTATTCAGATAATTCGTGTATTTTTGCACCCGGTATTCTTAATAATCTTTAAATGAAAAATATATTTTTTTGTACAATTATAGGTGCATTGTGTCTCTCTTCTTGTAGCTCAGATACTACTGTGACACCACCTGCAATTCATATAGAAAACTGTTCTGTAAATGGAGATGTTGTTTCTGGTACACCTTCTGTAAAGGTTGGAGATGTTGTTGAAGTATCGCTTAATCTTGTCGGAAGTGGTTCTGAATTAGTTACCTTTCAAGCTAAAGCTAATGAAAATGAAATTAAGATGTCTCTTGCTGATTATGAGAAAGATAATGTAACAACTGATAAGAATTTTACAAATACCACTGAATGCCAACTTAGATTTGTAGATGGAGTAAAATTCTCTAATGTGAAAGTAAAAGCAACAGTACAATCGGTGCAGGAAGATCTTATGAAATTGAAGTTCTACCTTTCTGCAAAAGCTGACTGTGAAGGGAGTGAACTGGATGTTGAACTTAAAAAAGATAATTCAATAAAATAAAATTTTCTGAAAAGAAAAAAGAAAAGCCTCAGATCAATATAGAACTGAGGCTTTTTTCGTATATTATTACTAAAGTTTACAGACGTGCCTGTATAGCTTTTGATTCTTCTTCGTAACCAGGCTTGTTGAGCAATGCAAACATGTTTTTCTTGTAAGCCTCTACCCCTGGTTGGTTAAATGGATTTACTCCAAGTAGATAACCGCTGATACCACATGCTTTCTCAAAGAAATAGAACAGCTGACCGATATAATATTCGTTCAATTGTGGCATAGTAATGTGGATATTAGGAACACCACCGTCTACGTGAGCAATTTGTGTACCTAATTCGGCCATCTTATTCACTTCGTCAATGCGTTTCCCTGCAAGGAAATTGAGCCCGTCAAGATTTGCTTCATCTGAAGGTACAACTAAATTTCTGTTTGGAGTTTCAATGGAGATAACAGTTTCGTAAATGCTACGTTCACCTTCCTGAATCCATTGTCCCATAGAGTGTAAGTCTGTAGAGAAGTCTACTGCAGCAGGGAAAATACCTTTATTTTCCTTACCTTCAGATTCTCCGTAAAGTTGCTTCCACCACTCCATTACAAAGTGAAGCTTAGGATGGTAGTTTACTAATATTTCAATCTTCTTTCCGCTTTTATAAAGTTCGTTACGAGTAGCTGCATAGATAGCTGCAGGGTTTTCACTGAAAGGAACGTTTAGTGCACATTCTTCTTCCATTTTAACAGCTCCGGCAATCAGTTGTTCAATGTCGAAACCAGCTACAGCAACAGGAAGCAAACCTACTGGAGTAAGAACAGAGAAACGCCCGCCTACATTGTCAGGTATAACATAAGTTTTGTATCCTTCTTTGTCGGCTGTAACTTTTGCGGCACCTTTTTTAGCGTCGGTTACTGCTACAATACATTTCTTTGATGTTTCTTTACCTCTTTGGTCTTCACATAGCTTTTTCAGCAGACGGAAAGCCAAAGCTGTTTCGGTTGTTGTTCCCGATTTAGATATATTAATAACACCAAACTTCTTATCTTTTAAATAGTCAGTCAGTTCGCTGATGTAATCTTCACTAATGTTGTGACCTGCATAGATCATAACAGGGCCATCTTTCTTTTCCTTTAATAAAGCAAAGCTGTCTGATAAAGCTTCAATTACCGCACGTGCACCTAAATAACTGCCGCCGATGCCAGCTACAACCACTACTTCACAGTTTTCACGAAGCACCTTAGCGGTTGCTTTAAGATCTGCTAAATGTTCTTTACTGATTGATGATGGAAGATTAAGCCATCCCAAAAAGTCGTTTCCTTTACCTGTGCCATTGTGTAATGCTTCACTGCAAGCTTTCACCTGAGCTTCATAAGCATATACAGCATCTTTAGAAATAAATCCTAAAGTCTTTTCGATGTTTAAACTAATATTCTTCATGTTTTGTTAGTGTATTATCTGAATGAATCAGTTAACAGTTTAATTTCTATTGCGGGAGAAATTCTTTCGTATAAGATATTATAAACAGCATCAAGTATAGGCATGTTCACGTGATAATGTTTATTTATCTCTTTTATGCATTTAGTGCCATAATAACCTTCGGCAATCATCTCCATCTCAATCTGTGCACTTTTTACAGAATAGCCTCTTCCAATCATTGTTCCAAAGGTGCGGTTACGGCTAAAGTTAGAATATGCTGTAACTAAAAGGTCGCCCAGATAAACAGAATCATCAATACTACGGTTTATAGGATACACAGTATTGAGGAACCGGTTCATTTCCTGAACGGCATTAGACATAAGTACTGCCTGAAAGTTATCACCATATTTTAAACCGCTGCAAATTCCTGCAGCTATAGAGTACACATTCTTAAGTACCGAACCATATTCTATCCCTGCCACATCATCACTTACGGATGTCTTTATATAATTACTAGCTAATTTGCGGGCAAAGATACTTGCCTTGTCTTTATCCGGACAAGCTACTGTTAAGTAGGACAGGCGTTCAAGTGCAACCTCCTCTGCGTGACATGGTCCACCAAGCACAGCTATGTTTTCTTCCGGAACTCCGTATTCTTGTGATAGATATTCTGATACAATCAGATTCTCATCCGGAACGATTCCTTTTATTGCTGTAATAATAAACTTATCCTTCATCTTAGTCTTCAACTTTTTCAAGTGAATTTTAAGATAGGGAGAAGGGGTTACAAAAATTAAAGTATCTGAGGATTTTACAATATCATTAATGTTGGAACTGAAGTTTATCCGTTTAATGTCAAATTTCACTCCTGTAAGATATGCCGGATTATGACCTAAACGTTTAAAATCTGCAATACGGTCATCGCGACGCATATACCAGTTTATGCTTTCATCCTGAGCCAAAACTATCTTTGCGATAGCTGTAGCCCAGCTTCCTCCGCCCATTATTGCTATTTTTCCGGGTAATTTCATGTTTCCTTTATGATAGCTTATTGATCCATTCTGCAACGTCGTTGACTGATGGACTACTTAATTCCAGCTTATATTTCTTGTTTACACCACATATTTCCATGTGTAGTTTCTGAGGATTTACACCCTTCATATCTTCTACCATATTATATCCGGCTTTTTGGATAACAGGTACCCAGTCTTCTGATATACCCAATTCCATATATTTGCTTGCTGAATCTTTCTTTATAGTTTTTTCAGGACGCATCTGTGGGAAGAATAATACTTCCTGAATTGTAGTCTGACCAGTCATAAGCATAACCAAACGGTCCATGCCGATACCCATTCCTGATGTAGGAGGCATACCGTATTCCAATGCGCGTACAAAATCATTATCAATGAACATTGCTTCGTCATCTCCCTTTTCACTCAATCTAAGCTGATCTTGAAAACGACCAAGCTGATCAATCGGATCGTTTAGCTCTGAATATGCATTACACAACTCTTTTCCGTTAACCATCAATTCAAAACGTTCTGTCAGTTCAGGATTGTTACGGTGACGCTTGCAAAGTGGTGACATCTCGATAGGATAATCAGTGATAAAGGTTGGTTGGATATAGTTTCCTTCACATTTTTCACCGAATATCTCGTCAATCAGTTTGCCTTTACCCATAGTTTCATCTACTTCCACACCAATTTTAGCACATACTTCACGAAGTTCGTTTTCGCCCATGCCATTAATGTCAATGCCGGTAAATTCTTTGATAGAGTCAATCATGGTAATCCGCTTGAACGGAGCCTTGAAGCTGATTATATTTTCGCCCACTTTTACCTCATGAGTACCATTCACATCGAAACAGATTTTATCGAGCATCTTTTCGGTGAAGTCCATCATCCAGTTATAATCTTTGTAAGAAACATAGATTTCCATACAAGTAAACTCAGGATTGTGGGTACGGTCCATTCCTTCGTTACGGAAGTTCTTTGAGAATTCATAAACTCCTTCAAATCCTCCTACGATAAGACGCTTCAGATAAAGCTCATCAGCAACACGGAGATACAAAGGTATGTCGAGCGCATTGTGATGTGTCATAAACGGACGTGCAGAAGCGCCTCCGGGAATAGATTGCAGAACTGGAGTTTCCACCTCCATATAGTCTTTTGCATTAAAGTATTCACGCATGGATGAATAAACCTTATTGCGCTTAATAAAAATATCTTTCACACCTTCGTTAACTACCAAGTCAACATAGCGTTGACGGTAACGAAGTTCTGGATCTTCAAAAGCATCATAAGCTACGCCATCCTTATATTTTACGATAGGAAGTGGCTTAATAGATTTGGAAAGTACTGTAAGCTTTTGTGCGTGAATACTGATTTCACCCATTTGAGTTTTGAAAACGAACCCCTCAATGCCTATAAAGTCACCTAAATCAAGTAAACGTTTAAATACAGTGGTGTATAAATCTTTACTCTCATCCGGACAAATGTCGTCGCGAGTTATATAAATCTGGATTCTTCCTTTGGAATCTTGTAATTCAACGAAGGAAGCTTTTCCCATCACTCGACGGCTCATGATACGACCGGCCACAGATACTTTACGTGGTTCAGCAGTTTCATCATCTACAAATTCATTTTTTATATCGGTAGAGAAAGCATTGGTTACGTACTCGGCTGCGGGATATGGTTCAATGCCCATAGCACGCAATTCATTCAGACTGTTTCGTCTGATAATCTCCTGTTCGCTTAGTTCTAATAGGTTCATTTTTACTACGTATTAACTCAAATTTGTGGCAAAAGTACGAAACATTTCTCATATAACGTAATGAAATCCCATCTAATTAACTGATAGTTGAGTAGGAGTAGGCGAGTCTTTTTATTTTTTAGGCGGGTAAAGAATTAATTTTCGCCCAAAATAACACAATACTCTGTACAGAAGAATTAATTCTTTTGTACAGAGTATTGTGTTATTTTGGGCGTTTAAAGAAAGAGTTTTTGCTTATTACTGAGACACAATGAAAAGAATAAAGAATAACATAAAGTTATTTGCCGTTGAAGGCAGAACATTAATGCATCTTTATCTCCTTTAAAACATAAGTTGATGGAGAATATTTTTCTAGCAGGACTAGAATAGAACGAGTATCATCAACAGCTATACTTTTCTTCATTGTATTCGGTCTAATAAGAGGAATCTGTTTTGCTTTTATCCCTATTATATATTATATTAATTTTCTAAAGATAATATTGGAGGTTTTATTTATTTTTCGAATAAGCCAGATGAAACTCGGCAACAGCTTCAATTCCTTTGCGAAAAATGTCTAGTGAGAAACTTTCATTAGGCGAATGAATAGCATTGGATTCCAATCCAAAGCCCATTAATACTGTTTTTATCCCCAGAACTTCTTCGAATGTGGAGATAATAGGAATACTTCCTCCGCGGCGTACAGCCAGAGGTTTCTTGCCAAAGGCTGTTTCAAAGCCCTTTTCAGCAGCAAGGTAGGCTGGGTGAGTGATAGGACACATATACGCTTGTCCGCTATGTGAAGGAGTAACTTTTACCTGCACAGTGTTCGGTGCCGTTTGCTCTATATAATCTTTAAATAATTGATTGATAACTAGATGTTGCTGATTAGGGACCAGCCGGCAAGATACTTTCGCATATGCTTTAGAAGGTATAATTGTTTTTGATCCTTCACCTGTGTGTCCACCCCAGATGCCACAAATATCAAATGACGGGCGACAACTGTTGCGCTCTAATGTGGAATAACCTTTTTCTCCGGTTAGCTCATTTACACCAATGGATTTCTTGTATTTTTCTTCATCAAATGGAATTTGAGCAATCATGGCTCTTTCTGCATCCGGAACTTCTTCTACCTCATCATAAAAATGAGGAATAGTTATTTTTCCGTTTTCGTCAATAATTCTATTTAGCATTCCGCATAAAACATTAATAGGATTAGCAACAGCGCCTCCGAAGTGTCCTGAATGCAGGTCGCGGTTAGGTCCTTTTACCTCTATATCCCAGTAAGCTACTCCCCGTAAACCAGTTGTGAGTGAAGGAAGATCTGCTCCTAACATACTGGTATCTGAAACAAGGATCACATCTGCTTTTAATAACTCCTTATGTTCTCTGCAAAATTGTTCCAAACTGGGAGAACCAATTTCTTCTTCTCCTTCAAAAATAAACTTAACATTGTTCTTTAAAAGCTGATGCTCAAGCAAGTATTCAAATGCTTTAACCTGAATAAATGCTTGACCTTTATCGTCATCCGCTCCTCTAGCCCATATTTTTCCATCTTTGATCTCCGGCTCAAACGGGTCTGATTTCCATAAATCAAGTGGCTCAACCGGCATTACATCATAATGAGCATATACTAAAACGGTCTTAGCTTCAGGATTCACAATTTTTTCTCCATAAACAACAGGATTTCCTGAAGAAGCCATCACTTGAGCCCTGTCTACTCCTGCTTCAAGTAATAATTCTTTCCATCGTTGTGCGCATGCCTGCATATCTTCTTTATGCTCCGGCAAAGCGCTGATAGAAGGAATACGTATTAAACTGAAAAGCTCATTCATCATCCTGACTTCGTGCTGGGTGATGTAAGATTGTATATGTTTCATTATTAAGTTCTACCTTATATTATAATTGTGTTGTTTTATCAACCAGATAATAATCAAGAATTGTCATGGCTGCCATAGCTTCAACAATAGGAACGGCCCGAGGAAGTACACATGGATCGTGTCTTCCTTTTGCTTTCATTGTAGTATCAACTCCATCAAGATTCACTGTATGCTGCTCCATCAGGATAGTAGCCACAGGTTTAAATGCAACACGGAAAAAAATATCTTCTCCGTTGCTGATTCCTCCTTGAACACCGCCCGAATGATTTGTTCTGGTTTCAATTACGCCATCGTGATTATAGAATACATCGTTTTGTTCTGATCCTTTTTGTTTCAGACCTTTGAATCCATCGCCGTACTCAAATGCTTTGGCAGCATTAATACTTAACATTGCATTCCCAAGAGCGGCATGAAGCTTTCCAAATACAGGCTGTCCAATGCCAATGGGGCATCCTTTTATTACACAGGTTACTACTCCACCTATAGTATCACCTTCTTCTTTAATTTTGGAAATATATTCTACCATCTCATTAGCCTTTTCTAAGTCAGGGCATCGTGCAGGTGTTTCCTCAATTTTTGAGAAGTCATATTTAGTATAATCATCTTCCAGACGGATGTATCCCACTTGTGAAGTGTAAGCTGTAATGCTTATCCCAATTTGATGCAAAGCTATCTTTGCCAATGCACCGGCTACACAGCGTGATATAGTTTCACGGGCAGAAGAACGTCCGCCACCACGGTAATCACGGATGCCATATTTAAGCTGATAAGTATAGTCCGCATGAGACGGACGGAATATGTTTTTAATGTTTTCATAATCTTTGGAATGCTGGTCTTTGTTCCAAACAATAAAGCCAATAGGAGCTCCCGTAGACTTACCTTGAAAAATACCAGACAGGAATTCCACCTTATCTGATTCATCACGGCCAGTTGTGATATTTGATTGACCTGGTCTGCGTCTGTCTAGTTCCTTTTGAACAAAGTCCAAATCAATCTTTATACCTGACGGAAATCCGTCTATAACTCCACCGATACCCTTTCCATGTGATTCGCCGAAGCTGCTTAATCTGAAAATGTTGCCGAATGAGTTGAACATAGCTTTTATTTTTAGTTTATTATTGCAAATATAAATAATCTTTCTTAATTATTAATATAAAAACACCTATTTATGCGAAAGGTTTGCCCGAAATTTAAATCTTTTTGTCTTTTATATTCATTTAAAAAAGGGAGTAAATCTTATAGCATTTTACAAGAATTTGGTTGTTGGTTTTTCTAGATTAGAAATATGTTTTTTTATGGCCCGAAAGCAACAATCCGAAATATAAAAAATAATATGGTGATCTGTTAATAATGGATTTGTAATTTGCTAATTATTAGTTCTTTTATCTGATTCTTTTAAATGAAACATATTAGCCCCCTTCCAAAAACATTTTATATATAATTGATAGAATTATTCATTGTATTTTTGCTACTCCTGATGAACTAAAAAATTTAATATTATGAATAAATGCAAATCGGAATGGATTATTGCTTTTTTTATTTTGCTTTTTCCTGCAACAAAGGTGTTCTCTCAGCTTCATGTTAATGGAGGCTCTCCTTATTTGATGAATCAGGCGAAGGATGTAAGTACTGATTTTGGAGATTTTACGAATATATTCTTTTTTGCCGATAAACTGTCGGCCTTTGATCCTGTCTCAGCAAGTGGAAAGATAGAATGGAAGCGTAAAACATTGTATACTCGCCAGGCGTTTAATACAAACACCGTATTGCCTCAAGACCTTCAGATGCTTGACTTTCCCGAAACTGCTTACAATAATAATCCGGAACTCAGATTCTCAATAGACTTTGTAACTCCCCGTACTTTGAGAATTCGTATGCTTACCACGCCTGTGGAACCTAAAAGTAATGAGTCTTTGATGTTGGTGAGGAACCCTGGAAAAGATAATTCATGGAAATATTATTCAGTAAAAGGTGGACATCTTTATAAGAGTGCTTACGGCTCTATTCTGATTGAAGAGAATCCGTGGCGTATTGTTTTAATTGATGCTTCAGGAAAACGTCTAACTGATACATGGCGATGGAAAGATAATGATTCTACCCAAGTGAAGAGCCTTCCTTTTAATTTTATTAAGCGAGGCAGTGATAACTCACGTAGCATAAATCCGGTGTTTACACTTTCACCCGGAGAAAAGATTGTAGGTTGTGGCGAGTCGTTTACTTCTCTTAATAAAGTGGGACAGAAGGTGAATCTTTTTGTTACTGATCCGCAAGGTCCTGAAACAGATCAGATGTATAAACCGATTCCTTTCTTTATGAGCAGCCGTGGTTACGGAATGTTTATGCATACTTCAGCGCCGGTGACCTGTGATTTCGGATCTACCTACACAGGCATTAATAAACTTTTTATGGCTGATGAAGCTTTAGATCTTTTTGTTTTCTTCGGTAATCCGAAAGATATTCTTAATGAATATACAGAATTGACAGGTAAGTCGCCTTTGCCTCCGTTATGGAGTTTTGGAACCTGGATGAGCCGTATTACCTACTTTAACGAAAAAGAAGGATATGATGTGGCAAAGAATCTTAGAAAATACAGAATCCCCGCCGATGTGATTCATTTTGATACCGGATGGTTTGAAACAGACTGGCAATGTGATTATGTATTTGCACCCAGTCGTTTCAATAATCCTCAAAAGATGGTGAAAGATCTTCTGTCTGATGGCTTTCACATATCACTGTGGCAGCTGACTTACTTCACACCTAAAAATAAATATTTCAAGGAAATAATTGATAAAGGTTTAAATGTAAAGAATGCAAATGGTGAAATGCCGTATGAAGATGCGGTGCTCGACTTCTCCAACCCACAGACTGTCGCCTGGTATCAAGATAAGTTAGCAGGATTACTGAAGATGGGTGTTGGTGCGATAAAAGTGGATTTTGGAGAAGCGGCACCGCTTAATGGTTTTTATGCTTCGGGTAAGGGTGGTCTTTACGAACATAATATCTATCCGTTGCGTTACAATAAAGCTGTAGCCGAGGTTACTGACAGAGAGCATGGTGAACATATAATCTGGGCGCGAAGTGCATGGGCAGGTTCACAACGTTATCCAATTCATTGGGGTGGTGATGCTGCGAATACAGATATTGGTATGCAAGGTACTCTTCGCGGAGGATTGTCATTGGGACTAAGTGGTTTCTCTTTCTGGAGTCATGATATAGGAGGATTTGTTCAGAAGTCGCCGGAAGAGCTCTACCGTCGTTGGCTTCCTTTTGGTTTCCTTACTTCTCACAGTCGTGCTCATGGTGCACCTCCAAAAGAACCTTGGCTGTATAATGAATCGTTTACCAAAGCTTTTCGTGAGTCGGCCGAAATGAAATATAAACTAATGCCGTATGTCTACGCTCAGGCAAAGAACTGTACAGAGAAAGGTTTGCCAATGGTTCGCGCGCTATTTGTGGAATTTCCTGATGATCCGGGTGCATGGCTGGTGGAAGATCAGTATATGTTTGGCAATGATATAATGGTAGCCCCGATGATGGAAGAAGATACACAGCGAAATGTTTATCTGCCTGTTGGCAAATGGATTGACTATCAATCCGGGAAAGTATATCAAAGCGGATGGAACAAAATACCTGCCGGTCATATTCCTGCAGTAATTCTGGTGCGTAACGGAGCGGTAATACCACATATAGCTCTGGCACAATCTACCGATAAAATGGATTGGTCAAAACTGGATATGGTTGTTTATTCTGCCGGAACAAAACAAGCAAAAGGACTTCTTTGTCTCCCTTCCGATAATCAGCTTAAGGAGATTATACTTACGGGTGAAGGAAATAAATGGATTGTAAAAGACAATCCTTTGCAAGGCAAAACAAATTTGAAAGTGATAATTAGTGATATAAAGTAGTGATTGGCTCTGTAACGAGCTTTGGTTGGTTAGGTTTTTATTTTGAAGGATGGTTAGTTTTTTGTGCTAACCATCCTTCTGAATATCCCGGTCTATTAACACCGAACTACCGTGATTCAAATTGAATGAAAATTCGTGCATCATCTTTGTCGAGACTTTCCACAGAAAAATCAGTATCTGAATCTACAACAAAAGTAGTTGGCGTAACTAAAATTGGAGACGAAGCTTTTGTAATGGGATTTTATTTTTTGCTCGTATGAGTGGCTTTGGCTTATTCTTCCAGCCCTAAAAAAATGTTTTATTCATTATATTGCCTTTTTATATTGTCGGAATGCAATTCAACGTTGCACCCCGACAATTGATGTCAGACCAAAGCCTGTTCTAAATCTGCTATCAAGTCTGCAACATCTTCTATCCCCACCGAAATTCGAACCAGCGTATCGGAAATACCGATTTGCTCTCTGACTTCTTTGGCTACTGAAGCATGTGTCATTACTGCAGGAAGTTCAATAAGTGATTCCACACCTCCCAGGCTTTCTGCTAATGCAAATAAATTCAGCTTTTCCAGAAATGCTTTGGCATCATCAATTGTTCCTGCTATTTCAAAAGAAATGATACCTCCGTAACCTGTAGCCTGCTTCGTGGCTAGTTCGTGTTGCGGATGACTTTTCAGTCCCGGATAAATTACTTTTATCACCTTTGGATGTTTCTCCAAATAATGAGCAATTTCAATTGCATTTTTATTGTGACGTTCCAAGCGGATAGCGAGTGTTTTAATACCACGTAATGTGAGATATGAATCAAAAGGAGCTAGCACTGCCCCAACAGCATTTTGATGATACTGAATTTTTTTATACAGATCTTCATCATTGAGTATCACCGAACCACCTAACACATCACTATGCCCACCAATATATTTGGTAGAACTGTGAACCACAATGTCAGCTCCCAAATCGAGAGGCTTCTGGAAATAGGGCGATAAAAACGTATTATCAACAACCAATATCACGCCATGCCTTTTTGTTATTTCCGAAATTGCTTTAATATCAGAAACTTTCAGCAACGGATTGGTAGGAGACTCAAGCCACACCAGTTTTGTGTTTTCTTTAATAGCATTTTCTATATTCTTAGGATCAACCGCATCAACAAAACTTGTATTAAAATTGTAATTGTCAAATACCTGATTTATCAATCGTTTGGTTCCTCCGTACAAATCATCGAAAGCTACAATATGATCACCCGGTTTTATAAGCGATAATAATATTGTTGATTCTGCTGCCAGTCCCGAAGCGAATGCTAATCCAAAGCGTCCGTTCTCCAAACTGGCAAGTTTAATCTCCAATGCATTGCGGGTAGGATTCAATGAACGAGTGTATTCGTAACCAGCTGTAGGTTTATCGACTTTTTTTCGGGCAAAAGTGGTTGATAAATGAATAGGAATAACCACATCACCAGTTGCACCTTCTCTGAAATCAGGTTCTTCACCTATATGAATAGCTTTTGTTGAAAAGCCATAATTTTTAGTATTTGCCATTGCGTAGATAATTAATTAAATCAATTTTAGTAATAATCCCTTCAAAATCTTCGTTTTCATTCTCAACAATTGCTACGAATCCTAATTCTAGAATATCTATCAGTTTCTCAATCGAATCATCAGGTAATACTTTCGAAAGCCCGATGCTCATGATTTTAGAAATAGGTGTAGTTTTAAAATCATAGTTCTTTGCATAAATTGCCGACAACAAATCCGATTCATCCACAATACCTACAATCTGATTGTCACTCAGAACAGGTAATTGGGATATTTCGTAACTTTTCATCCTATTATAAACGGTCTGCAAAGTATCATCTGGAGTAACAAATACGGTAGAATTATCCTCGAACCTATGTGAAATAATATCACGTAAGTCACCATAAGTTTTGCGCTTTTTTAATCCCTGATCAAACATCCAGGCATCATTATACATTTTGGACAGGTATTTATTTCCGCTATCACAAGCAAATGTAACTACCCGCTTGGGTACAGTTTGTTCTCTACAATATTTCAAAGCTGCATTTAGCAACGTTCCAGATGAAGAACCAGCAAGTAAGCCCTCTTTTTTAAGCAGTTCCTGAACCGTTTCGAAGCTTTCAAGGTCGGATACCGTATAAGCTTTTTTTGTCAGAGAGAAATCAGCTATGGATGGTACAAAATCTTCGCCAATGCCTTCCACAAGCCACGAACCTGCTTTTTTTGTTATTTCTCCGGCATTAATATATTCAGCTAGTACAGAGCCTTCCGGATCGGCCAGAATAAACTCTGTTTTGTCTGATACTTTTTGGAAAAAATGTGTCAGTCCGGTAATTGTTCCTGATGAGCCAACACCTACCACCACAGCATCCACATCATGTTCCAGCTGTTCCCAGATTTCGGGGCCGGTAGTTGTTTCGTGTGCTAAAGGATTAGCTGGATTTTCGAATTGGTTCACATAATATCCACCTGTATCTTTTGCTATTTTCTGTGCTAAATCCTGATAATATTGATGATGACCTTTACCTACATCAGAGCGGGTTAATACTATTTCAGCCCCCAATGCCCGTAAATGGTTTATTTTTTCCTGACTCATTTTGTCCGGGATAACTAAAATTATTTTGTAACCTTTCATCAATGCCACTAGTGCCAGACCAATTCCTGTATTTCCGGCAGTAGCTTCTATAATAGTATCACCTGGTTTTATCAATCTTTTTTCTTCAGCATCTCTTATCAGTGATACTCCGATACGATCTTTAATAGATCCCCCCGGATTTTGATTTTCGAGTTTAAGGAATAACCGGCATAAACCTGTGTCTAACTTAGTAAGTTCAACCATAGGGGTATTACCAATCATTTCCAGAACGTTATTTGCAATATGTTGTTCCATTGTAACAAATACAGTTTATAATTCAAATTCTGATAAATAGTTTTTGCAGTTCGTGTGCTATCTTATTTTTATTTATATAGAATGATCAACAATATCATATGCCTGTTTTATTGCATTTTTAGTAGAGATAAATGTTGCCAATAGCACTGAAAAGATAATGAGGATTTATGTGAAATCAACAGGCTGAAGATTGAACTACATTCTAAAGAATCTTTCCCGATTAAAGTTGATTCCACATACAACAGAAGCAATAATAACATGATGACTGCTTAGAAAGTGGAATATTTTTAGATTGTACAATACAAGCTGGCTTCATGAAGTTTTGTAATGTTTGTACAATAGCAATAATGAAAAACGACTCTCGCATGCCAGTATAATAATCTGAAAATGCAATAAGGGAACCAATCAATTGATTAGACCCAGATGGCATATCCGGATATTTTGATATTGACATTTTGAGAGTTGTTTTCATTATAAAAAAACTAAATTTAATGATGATACAAAATTCAGGATAATTTACGATAAATAAAATACCGTTGATTAGTCATTTTAAATACCATGTTTAGGGTAAATTATTCCATCGCTTTTATGATTAGGTGAGACTGATGCTTACCAGATGTGTAAATGCGATGCGTTGCTTTAATATAATCTGATTCTTTGGCATGATAAATATCTATAAACTGTTGTGGGTTACGATCCACTAAAGGAAACCAGGAACTTTGTATCTGTACCTGTATCTTATGTCCTTTCAGGAAAGTATGCGCTACATCCCTGAGCTCAAATTTTATTTCAGTTATTTTATCCGGTATCAGAGGTTCAGGATTAGTAAGACTGTTTCTAAACTTTGCCCGGATTACATCGCCTCGGATTAATTCCTGAAATTCACTTAATTGAACATTGGGCCCTGTTTCCGCATTATTTTCAGCTGTTTCCGGAAATACATCGATTAGCTTTACAATAAAATCAGCGTCTGTACCTGTTGTTGATACAAATAAATCAGCTATAATTGGGCCTGAAAGCATTTTGTCTTTATCCAATATTTCAGATGTATAAACCAACACATCAGGACGGGTAGCAGCAAAGCGCTGATCTTCTATCATGTATTCAGTTCCCGGGTTAGTTCTGGTTTCCGAAGTAAAAGGCACCGGTTTTTTAGGATCACTAACATATTCATTAAACGTATCTTCGTTTGCATAATCGGCTGAAAATGAAACATTACCTTGTCTCCCTAAGTAAAGATTTTCATCACGTGCATCAACTGGCGGCCATTGTTTATATTCTTTCCATTCATTTGTTCCTGTCTGGAAAATGAGAGCCGCAGGCAATTCAAGCTTTCCTTTATCTTTTAGATAATAGTTGAAGAATGGAAGTTCAACATGTTGGCGATAATAAACAGAGGTTTTAGAGCCAAAATCAATATTACCCAATGATTTGCCTGTGCCACGAGCAAATCCACCATGTGACCAAGGGCCCATTACCAGCCGGTTATCTGTATTTGGATTTTTCTTACTTATAGCTTCAAAAGTTTTTAAAGGTCCATATAAGTCTTCTGCATCAAACCATCCTCCCACATTAAGAACTGCAGGTTTTACATTTTTCAGATAAGGTAGCGGCGTACGGCTTTGCCAATAAGAATCATAAGTTCCATGGTTCATAAAATCTATCCAGGCTGGAATTTTATTTTTATAATATTTATCATTCAAATCTTTGAATGTTCCATTTCTCAGAAAGAACTGATATCCATCTTTTGTACCTATATCTAGTCTGTCTGCCGGTTGTGTTGTTGGCGCAGAACGTACTTGTCCAAAGTTTGAGAAGAAAAGAAAATTACCAAGAAAAAATGCACCGTTATGTGTAATGTCGTCTCCTACAAACCAGTCGGTAACAGGTGCCTGAGGTGAAACTGCTTTTATTGCAGGATGACCGCTCAGAATTGTTTGAGTGGCATAAAATCCGGGATATGAAATGCCCCAGACTCCTATTCGCCCATTGTTGTTTTCAATATTTTTCAAAAGCCATTCTGCTGTATCATAGGTATCAGTGCTTTCGTCTATGTCTTTTTTTTCTTTTTTATTAGGGTTAAATGGTCGTGTATCAACAAACTCACCTTCTGATTTCCATTTGCCTCTCACATCCTGATATACAAAAATATATCCTTCTCTGATAAATAGTTCGGATGGACCTAATAAGCGTTTAAACTTAGATTCACCGTAAGGTGCTACAGAATAGGGGGTGCGACAAAGTATAAAAGGATATTTATGTTTGATGTCTTTTGGAATATAAATTGATGTAAATAATTTTACACCGTCACGCATGGGTATCAGTTTTTCTAATTTTATATAGTTGTCTCTTATGTAGGCAGAATCTTCTTTGTCTGAAAGTCTCCTGTCATCTTCAGTAGTGACAGGAGACTTTTTTGATTGACTTCGTGCAAATACCTGATTTGCAGCAATAGTCAATGAGAATAACAAAGTGAATAAACAGCCTGCTCTGAAGGTTGCAATATTCCTTTTCATAATTTATTTGTTCTTAAATTTATCCCAATTTACTTCACTGATTGGTATGGCCAGTTGAGTAAATACTACTCCTTTATCTAAAGCTACAGGAATTTCGTTCAGACGTCCATATCTGCGGAGGTCAATCCAGCGATGTGCTGCTGGTTCAAACCATAATGAGTACCGACGTTGAAACAAAATCTCAGTAATCAGACTTCCCAAATCGGTTGCACCGGTATATGGAGCCAGATTTGCCGATGAGCGAATAATATTAATTGCAGTTACAGCATCAACTGTTTTATTTAGCTGAGCCGAAGCTTCTGCATAAATCAAAACCAATTCTTCATTCCTGATATATTTAATAGGGGAAGTTGCATCAGCCCATCGTTTATCCTGATATTCGCTTGAAAGTGCTACTTTACCGGCTGTACTAACCAATGGGGTAGTACGGTGGAAAAATTTAGTTTTCACTCTGGAATCACCAGGCAGAGCATCTGCTATTAATGATGGATGTACTACCGCACCGCTATTGTATGATGCATCCAATACGAAATACAAAGGATTATATGTTTCGGGTGGATTACCATAAACATGAGCCGGACCTATATTTAAGTCACCATTGAGGTTAAAAAATGATTTAGAGAGTGCATCTAAAGCACCTTGCCAGTCTTTTTGGTAAATAGCAACTCTTGCTGCAAGTGCGCGGTTTACTTTACCCAGTCCGGCAGGTGTATTAAAGTCGGTATACCCCTTTGTCAATGTAAACGGAAGTGTACTTCCTGCATTTGAAAGTGCAGTATATCCTTCATCCAATATTTTTTTTATTGCTGTAAGAGCTTCAGTGTAACTAACAAACGGTCCCGGATTTAATGGATCACTTACATCGATACGAATTCCATTTTGGTACAATGAATTAGCAGGCACAAGATATTGGTACCCCTGAATGGTTTTAGCAAAGCCAATAATTGCATTTTTCTGAGTTTCTGTCACAGAAGAGGTATTATTAACAGCGCTGATCAATACATTAGCTTGTTTTATAGCCGAATAAGGTCCTGTATAAGCAGCGTCCACACCATAAAAAGTTGAGCTGGGAACAGCTTCTGCCTGTCCTGTCCAGTACTGTACGTTACGAGGGTCGGCACCATTAAAGTACCATATATCTCTGTCAAAAGTACCGAAAGCATTTGAAGCTGTGCCTACGTATTCTTTACTTCTGGATTCAAGGCCAGTAATGAGGTTCTGCAGTTGTCCTACCGTTGCGTTTGATGTAACACTTGACACAGATGGATTATTTGCATCAGGAATATCTTGCAGTTCGCAGGAAGTGACAAACAATAAGCCTGTAATCAATGTATAGATGGGTATTATTTTTTTGATTTTCATATTTGTTATGTTTTATACGTAAATGATTATAAATCAATCTTCAAATTAAACAAAATACGTTTTGAAGAAGGGTATTGAAATAAGTCGGTTCCTGAATTAATAGCAGATTCAGAACCAAAATTAGATACTTCGGGATCATATCCTTTATAAGGAGTAAATGTAATTAAGTTGGTTGCCGATACTCCAATACGGATACGTTCTAAACTCTTAGCAATAGTACCTCGAAATATTTTTTTCGGAACAGTGTAACTTAAACCTACTTCTCTTAGTCTAAGATAACTTGCATCCTGAACGTATTGAGCTGCAGTAGTACCTAAATCATTTTCTCTAATAGTATGATTTTCATTCCAATCAGCAGTTGTTTCACCGGCGTCAGTGTTGTACAAAGTAAGATTCATAACCTTTCCTCCTTTTTTCCAATCCCAGAGAGATGAAAAAGTAAACGATTTCAGGAATGTAAATTCATTAGACCATGATGTCTGAAAATCGGGTTGTGAGTTTCCAAAAACAGTATAATCTCCTGATGCAGTTAACGGTTTACCTACAATAGTGGTTGGTGAATATCCTTCCTTTATAAGATATGTTCCGAATGTTACTCCATAAACTCCTGTTGTGTAAGATGGTACATCTAATTTAGTTATTTTGGAAGTGTTCTTTGTGAAAAGGATACGACTATTCCATGTAAAGTTCTTGGTTGAAACAGGCGTTGCCGACAATGATAGTTCAATACCTTGGTTGCGAAGAGAAGCAGCATTTACTTTTTGTATTCCTAATCCTGTTGATGACGCAAGTGTAAGGTCTTGAATTAAATCAGATACATTTTTCACGTAATATGTACCTTCAAAGAGTAACTTGTTATCAAAGAAACCAATATCAGTACCTATTTCAAATTCTCCTGCACGCTCTGGTTTTATATTCGGATTGCCCACTTTTGTAGAAATTACAGATCCTAAATTACCACCGATAACTACAGGCGTTAGTGAGCTATAAAGACTTCCGTATGGAGGTAATCCACCGGTCTCTCCATAAGCTGCACGAAGTTTGAACTGACTGATTGATTTTATTTTCCAGAAATCGAACTTAGTTAGGTTTACCGCCAATGATGTTTTTGGAAAAGCATAAAATTTATTAGCGTCTCCGTTAAGTGTTGATTTATCGAAACGCAAACCTACAGTAGCAATTATTTGGTCATTAAAATTTACTTCTTCCTGTCCCACGGTTCCAAAATCTTTAATAGTCTGAGTGTCTTGTGAACTGACAGATTGAACTCTTGCCTGACCAATAGATTGCTGACCAGCTACTAATCCCTGACCGCGAACAAAGCTGCTGTTTGATTTTGTTTGAAGCCCTACAGCTCCTAACTGAGTGGTGAAGTTAAATTTATTAGTCTTTTGCCCATAAATAAGGAAAGCCTGATAGTTTGTATTTATTTGTTCTGTAGATCCCAGAATAATATCGCCGGGATTAGCCAGGCTTTGTTGTGATTGTAAATCATCCGGGTAATACACTTTACTTGCTTGGTTAAGATAATCTACTCCACCTTGCAAAGTTAATCTCAACGACGAATTTTCTTTTTGAATGAACTTAAAGTTTGCAATGCCCGACTCAATTAAACGATTTATCTTAACGTTGTTTGTGGCTTTATCTCTTAATGCTAACGGATTCTCACCTTCCGAGTATGGATTTGTAGGATATACTCCGTTTACCGGATACGGATTATAATAGTTGGGTAAAAATGCTGCAATGTAACCTAAAGTAGCTCCTGAATTATTCTCATTACCGGTAAAGCCACGATCAGAATTACTATTCAAATAATTGGAATTAACAGAAAAATCAATCCACTTGTTAAATTTGTGGTCTAAATTTAAACGCAAAGAAAGGCGTTCAAATCCTGTATTCTTTATGATTCCACCCTCATCTGTATATGCTCCGGATACATAAAAAGTGGTTTTGTCATTTCCCCCCGAAACAGTAAGATTGGTATTTGTTAACAGAGGCTTCTCTCCATAAAGAATTTTTTCAAAATCGTATGTTTTACCATTTGCTGCGGCATAACGTTCCAATTCAGATGCTACTCTGCTAGAAGGATATGTACTCCTTATTTTTGCTTCATCCCATGATGCACTTCCTATATACTTCTGTATTGTTGCAAAACCAATATCCTGCCCGAAGCTGACTTTGGTTTTACCACTCTTTCCTTTCTTTGTAGTGATAATAATAACGCCTGCATTGGCACGTGTACCATAAATGGCTGATGCCGAAGCTCCTTTTAATACTTCAATTTTCTCAATGTCATCAGGATTAATGTCTGCCAAGCGATTACTAACATCATCTTCGCGAGAAGTTCCTGCGGCAGTAAGGGTTGACCGTCCTGTGGCCAGAGAATTATTATTCAGGTAAACTCCATCAATGATATAAAGTGGCTGAGAGTTTCCCTGCAATGTGCTTAATCCACGTAATAAAATAACAGTTCCACCTCCAGGAGCACCACTGTTGGCACGAATACTTGCACCGGCAATTTTACCATAAAGTGCCTGATCTGTTGTTTGGGGCTGAACAATACCAGTTAGCTCTTTGGTCGAAATTGAAGTGACTGCATTGGCCAGATTTGAACGTTTTAGGCCAGAAGCCAGACCTGTGACTACAACTTCGTTTAGCCTGTTTTGGTCAGTAGCCAGATAAACTTCGATAGCTTCAGATTCGTAAACATCAATTTCCTGATTCCTGAACCCAATAGCAGAGATTGTTATTGTGGCAGGCAATGATTTTGTATTGATTTGAAAGTTTCCTTTAGCATCAGAGGTCGTTATACCTTTTTGTCCTTTCAGTCTGATCGTTGCTCCAAATATGGAAGTTCTGGAATTTTCCTCAAAAATTTGACCTTTAATTTCAATTTGTTGAGCAAATGCAGATAATGTTGCAATTACTCCAAACAAGAATGTCATTCCTGCTTTTTGCAGAAAATGAATTGGAAACTTATTATAGTTCCTAAAAAAAAGTGATAGTTTTACCATACAGTTTTTTTATTATAGCTGGCATTTCCTAAATCTGCTTGTGGGCGGAGAAAGAAAATGTTCGCTTTTGTTTATAATCGAATAATTTAATTGAAGAGTTATGAATTGATACCTTTTGTAATCAAAAGGCCAAATATTCTATTGTAAAGGGACATGCCCAAGTAGATAATAGAAATACCGTCAAAGTACGTACATACATACTTTGCCTTAACTAAATATAAAAAGTTTTTCTATTAAAAGTAACTGGGATGTATTTGTGAATCAACAAGACATGCAACAGCACATTCGCATGGAGAGTAAAGAAGTAGATAGTAATTCTGATGAGAACGAGATCATTTCTAAAGAAAGTGGAGAACTTTTGATTTTTTTGATGTATTTACTCCTGGTCGGAGTGTCCAACAAAACGTTTTGTGTAATGTAATAAATATCTTTTTCCATACCAAACTGTTTTTTTTAGAAAATATATTATTAGAGATATCTTAAAATTCATAGAAACTAAATATTTCTTAAGACTTTGCAAATTTAGATAATATTCACAATGCTTGAAATACCATTTGTAAGGCATTTTATCCCCCGTATTTGTGGTATGCTATTATCTATAGGTATTTATGAAAAATATTATCAATAATAATGAATATAGAAGTTAGATACACATAACTTCTTTTTAAGCTTTGTTATAATGCATTTCTAACAGAATAATGAAAAAATTAAAGAGTATCTGCTACCTGCTACTAAATTGATGTTAAACTGTTGGCAATTAGTGAACTAAGTTAGTGGCAGATAAACTTTATATACAAATCATCTGCTACTAAAATCTGTTATCTGCCACTAGTTTGCAGCTGCCCTAACTGAGCTCTTATAACTTTCGTGAAGGGACAGCTTTTTATTGATTTGTAGAGCTTTATGGTTCATCCGACAAATGCGTAGTTGCTATATAAAAATAAGCTGGTAAATCATTATATTGTAGAGTCCAATCCAAAATATTATGAATACCAGCTTTCTGTACCACGCCTTTGGCGTTTGTGAGCAAGAATGCTCCCGCGTACGCTACGAAGATAAGAGTATTATCTTTGAAGTCCAAACCCGTTCCGAAAAACTTCGTTGTCCTTGTTGTAAGAGTCGGCACTTTATTCGCTCCGGTAGTACTATTCGTCGTTTTCGCGGAGTACCCATAGGACATAAACCTGTATTTTTAGAAATGAAAGTTCAGCGTTTAGAATGCAAAGATTGTCATTGCATTCGTCAGGAGAATATTCATTTTATTACAGGCAAGCGTTCTTATACGAATCGCCTGGCTCGCCTTGTAGTTGAACTCTCCCGTTTAGGTACTATAAAGGATGTTGCTCATTTCCTTCATCTTTCCTGGGATACGGTAAAGGATATCCAGAAACGTTATCTACAGCGACATTATGGATGCCCTGACCTGAGCGAACTTGAATATATTGGCATTGATGAGTTCGCAGTTGCAAAAGGTCATGTCTACAAAACAATCGTAGTAAACCTTCTTACAGGACAAGTTGTATATATAGGCGATGGAAAAGGTGCTGATTCTCTGGATGTTTTTTGGAAGAAACTAAAGAAATCTGATGCTGTCACCAAGGCCGTTGCTACAGATTTATCTCCAGCTTTTGTTTCAGCTGTCATGACGAATATACCTGAAGCAACTCTGGTATTTGATCACTTTCATGTAGTCAAACTCATGAATGATGCTTTTGATGAAATACGTAGAAGTGTTTACAGAGAGGAAAAGGATCTGAATAAACGAAAAGTGTTTAAAGGAACTAGATGGTTATTACTATGCAATGGCAAAGACATCTTTGATAACCAATTCAAGTCCAGACTTGACAATGCCTTGAAGCTGAATGAGCCCTTGATGAAAGCATACTATCTGAAAGAAAGTTTGAAAGAAATATGGACACAAGTAAATAAAGAGCAGGCTATCAAAGAATTGGACGCTTGGATAGAACTGGCATATCAAGCTAAAATCCCCGAACTTACAACATTTGCAAATACACTAAAAGCACATAAGTGGGGAATCTTCGCATGGTATGATTATCATATATCAACAGGAAAATTGGAAGGTATTAATAACAAAATCAAAACAATGAAAAGACAAGCATATGGATATAGAGATCAAAGGTTTTTTGAACTTAAAATTTTGGCAATGCATGAGAAGAACTACGCATTTGTCGGATGAACCAATAAACAGAGGTTTTAGAGCCAAAATCAATATTTTTTTTAAGAAGTTTCCTTATCAGCCAGATAGTTCTTTTCTTTGAAGTGACCAAACTTTTAAGAAATGGATCAAACCGATTCAATGGAAACCGAGTGGCAATATGTAACAAAGTATAGAATCTCCAAGTTGGAAAACGGAAAGATGATTTACACCAGATTGGGGATACCATTCCCAATTCCCACTTATAGCTTTAATTTGTAATTGTAGAGACTACAAAATAAACCTAAAGGACTGTTTCCAATAAACTTGGAAACAGTCCTTTTCACGTTCACAATATATATACTGAACAACAACAGAATTGTGAACAGCTTGAAGCCTCTTTAGCTCTAAAGAGAGTCCACAAATATTATTTGATCAATTTGTCAAGCAAAGGGATGAGCGATCCTTCACTAGGACGTAAGGCATCTGCTGAATTTATTGTTCCATCAGGATTAATCATAATAAAGCGCGGAATAGCTGCTATTCCCCAATCTTTGCTTATTTTTTCATGTTGCTCTTTATTGACTATAAACTGAGGCCATGCAGGGGCATCAGTTGTTATCATCTTTTTCCATGCCTCTATGTTTGTATCAACGGAGATACTGATGAACTGTATTTTCGGATTGCCTTTATAATGTTCCGCTAGTTTCTCTAAATGAGGAATCTCTGCTTTACATGGACCGCACCAAGTAGCCCAAAAGTCAACATAAAGCAATTTACCTTTGTATTCTGAAAAACTATGTAGTTTTCCGTTTATGTCAACAAACTCATTGTTAGGCGCTTCAACACCCGCCTTAGTTTTCTTCATCGCCTCAATTTGGTAATTATAGGTCTCTATAATTTCCCGGTTACCTTGTTTTTGGTATGGTGTCCAGAAACGATCAATATCATCGCCTGTGCAACGCTGTATCACGTGGTTTACAATCATTACCTCAAGTGTTTTCTTTATATCCGGGTTTTTCACATAGGTATTTGTGATATTTACGAATTCCAATCCGAAAGCAGCCGGATCATTCTCGTACTTTTTTGATATTTTGCTTTGAACAAAGGCCGATATCAGAGAATAAGATTCATATTCAGGATCATTGAGATCAATGCTATTCAATATTTTTTGTATTTTTTCATCGGCAGCAATATCAATTCCGTTTGCTTTGTCGTATGCACGCATCAATCCAATGCGGAGACGCAGATACTCACAATTGTTAATCTTCTCTGCTAACGAATTCAGCTCCTGCTCTTTTATTTTTTTAGCTGCTTTCTCGTAATCATCATGAAATTTGTCGAGCATTAACAGCTTTTCTTCATAATTCGTCAATGTTTCTTTAGTGTTCCCCTGCATGGAAAAATATTTTGGGAACGAGTAACCTTCATTAAACGCATTGATCAGCTGACAGGCGTCACCTCCCTTACCACTAAAATCGAGTACGTTCTTTCCATCTTTTATTGTCACTTTTATTTTCAACGTATTTTCATTCTTTAGGTAAATAGTGTTTATGTGCTCATTGATGGCCAGATAGTATCGTACATAGCCATTATCAAGCGTGTCATTATAACTATAATTACCTTTAGCATCAAACTCCGGATGAAAAATCTTCGAACCTTTAGATTTGGATGCCGGACTGGCGATTATTACTTTCTTCTGTAAAGCCGTATCTTGTACACTTAATTCTAATACTTGAGCATGTATAATGCAAGGTGTCATCATAAGCATACTAATGCATACTGCAGCAAATTTTCTTTTTTTCATTGTTACTAATTTTATTTTATTGGTTCTACTTTATATCCCAGCTTTCTCAGGTCTGATATAATGCCCTCCGAATCTTTATAGCTGAGAAGATGTGCAAGTCCCACTACAATCAGTGTGGGTTTTGTTTTTATTAATTGTGATATCTTTTTCATCCACTTTATGTTACGTCCTTTCACGTCCATCAGTCCGGAGGAGAGTCCCAGTGTATTCTTTTCATCGGATAATCCATTGATGACGTCGGCACCTTTACCTGCCTCATAAAATAGCCTTAGCTTTTTTATCTGATCTGTTTTCTTGCTGTATGTCTGGCAAAGATCATATAGTTTATTCATTTCATCGGCAAGAGTCTGTTGTTTCAATGAAATTTTCTCTGCTTTCATTTTTCTCAAGATAGAATCTTGTACTGCAAACGGTTCAAGCATTTCTACAGACTTTCCGTCTTTCACAGCTTGTGCATGCACATAATAGTCTATCGAAATGAATTCCTTCTGCATATTTTCCTGAGTAATACCCAACATCTGTATGGAGTACATCATTTGTATTATCATGCCAGCATATCCCGGACGCATATTTGATACATACATTGGATAAACGATCTTCATCATGGAATCTATTTCAGCGGCTTTTACACTTCCTATCATTTTATCGTAAGTACTGTCTTCGGGCAGAAGGATATCCTTTTCTGTGAGTTCTGTTTTGCTGTTTGATTTCATTGAAGGAGTCAACGATTCCGCCTCTGCATTCGAAGATGTATGGTTCATATCGGTCTCAAAACATACTTGAGGTGTTTCATTATAGATTTCTTTAAATCCAGGGATACGGCTTACGATTTCTCCGCGGATGATATGAAAGCTACCGAGAAGATATGACGGTTTTTTCAATCCATTGCCAGATATCTTGAAAAAGATAGCGTTATCTGCCGATTGGGCATATAGCCCTGCCGGCAACAATAATAAACATGCAAGAATTATTGTTTTTGTCATAATAATTTATATAATTAGTTTGCGTCGCGTATGTAGCGTACGGAGAAATAGTGAGCAAATATGCTAGTGCTGTGACGTTCTACTTTGTCAATATTGGGCATTATTCTTCGATAGAATACGCATTTCTCATTTTTTTTAGTTTCTACTGTGGAGGTCCAATATACCCCTTCATCATATTGGCGGTAGGTGCGCACCGAATTATCTGTGTCGCTTCCATATCCCCATTTGCACAATTCACCGCCAAAGCGCAAGTTTAGTCCAGTGCCTTGTTCACTTGTTTGTATCATAAGACGAGCCGCACCGTTTCTCCAGCCTTCTTTTCCCGTGTCATCAGACGACATACCCAATGCATTTTCAAGCTTCATCCAATCCTCATCAGAAGGAAGTCTCCATCCTTTGGGACAGTTATCCAGTGCTTGCTCATAAGAGTAATAATTACCAAAATCCACCAGATATTGCTGAGCCATCCCGAAATCGGATATCCCTACAATATAATTCTCTCCCCCCCACATTGTCTCTTCCGTAAGCTCATAGTAAGGTGTGCCGCATTTGAGGTTTTCAGCCATCCAATCTTGTGTGCCTATACGAATCCATTTATATTGGTTCCCTTCTTTATCTAACATTGTGCCCGTGACGGCGGGTTTCACGGAAAGAATATCATTATCTTCTCTGCAAGACACAAACGAGGTCGTTACCATAATTGCAATAAACATATAAAATACCTTCTTCATAATGTCGATTTTTAATCTTTTACTTTTATTCCCATAGATTTAATAATCTCCCTCAGGATATTGAATTTTTCAATCACCAAAGGATAATCGGCCATCATATTTTCTACTTCCGATGGCGAATAGGTACACACCGCATCACTAAAATATTTCAAATCAGATTGCTTGTATGCTAGATAATAATAGTTTTCGTCTTTCCAGAAACCCATACTTCTGGCCAAACTATCATTTACCCCACGGGGGATATTGATATCTGATTTGTCTACTAAGTAGTACTGTTCACCGTAACTGTAGAAACTAGAAAGTTTGTTTGCGCTTAAACGCTGAACCTTATTTAAAACTATTTTCTTAAAAATAGTTGTGAAGTAATCTTCATCTTCAAATCCTGCATCTCCATTTGTACTAATAGCGTAACAACGTGTCCCTAAAATCTCTGTTGGGTGAGGTATATCTGAGTAACCATTAGCAATTTGCCATATCCCATTATTATTCGTCCACGTAGTAATAGAGTCTACGATGAGAAATGAATAAGGTACTGCTTTGCCTAGCCGTGCGGCTAGTTTTTCTTTTATTAGGTTTACTGCTAACTTACTCTTTTCAACATCTTTAATGTATTTATAGGTATATCTATACGACGTGGACTCTCCGATTACCGGATAAGTGAGGTCCACCAATTCGGTGTTCCATATAGTATTGCCGTATGCATCCGTTCCGTTTTGTTCATTCCTAAGCGTATCATTCAACAGCAAGTAAGAACCGGTTTCTTTATAAAAACTTCTTTTTAACTCGGCCATTTCGCTATGATCACTTTCTGATGAAGCAAAAAGGTTTTGATCAGCATAGCTGGGAGACGTATCCTCTTCATCAGTACATGCGGTGAATCCTAACAGCACGACAACTGATGCAATATAAAACCATATATTTTTCATTTTGGCAACTTGTTTTTAATTATTCAATACGTTTTAGATTTTATCACTTTCCTGAACGGACGTGCGTTATTTCCGATACTCTGATTAAAGTCTTTTACGGATTTGGGAATATCGAGCACCATTCCACCATCGTCCGTGCTGAATTCGTAATAATTCGTTTGTTGAGGAACAGATTTATAGTTGATAGTAGCATAGATTGTATATGAATGTTCTACCTTGACCACTTCGGGATATTTTTGATCTACTGCATAGCGGCGCATATCATACCAACGTTGACCTTCTAGACAAAATTCCCTTTCGCGTTCCTGCCTAATAAATTTCACCAGTTTTTCGCCTGTAAGAGAAATTGCGTTATTATTCTTCGTGCGATACTGCCGCAACATGGTGAGGTATTTAACGGCGTTTTGATCTTCTCCTAGTTGAGCACATGCTTCAGCTGCATTGAGATAAGCTTCGGCAGAGCGGAGTAGAAATTGGTCGGAAACGGCTTTGTATATACCCAGACTTGTCACGCTATTATCTATTTTATGATACGAAGGTTCGTTTCCTTCCCCATATTTTGTCTGAAAAAAACTCTTTTTACGAGCATCGTCGTCATCGTAAAGAGAATATAGGTGACTAGAAATTTTCCATACAGGTGAGTAAGGAGTACCATAATAATCTTTACCAGGGCGCAAAAATAATATATTGCCCAGCGTAGTTCCACCCATTGAAAATACATTTTCTACATTTGATTTTGAAAGAGGGAAAATGTCTGGATCTATCCCATTCATTTGCTGGAGTTTGTCATTTTCTTTAAGCGATAGCATTGCATATTTCATTGCAGTCTTCCAATCCTGCATGTATAGTGCCACACGGCTATGCAATAGATACACGGCATTAATGTTCACCCTTAGAATAGACTCAGATGAGTGCAATGCACCTAAATACTGCTCAGCCTGTGTCAGGTCGGATACAATCTCATCGTATGTTTCTTGCACACTATTGCGTGTATAATCTTTGTCTTCTATATACTCGCTGGTTTTCACCGGAACTCCCGGAGTCAAAGTAGCAGTGGCCGACACATAAGGTTTGGCATACATATTTACCAGCATATAATAATAGAATGCGCGCAGAAAATGAGCTTCTCCATTTACCTTGTTGGCTAGTTTTTCTTCTTCTCCGTCCTGAATGGGTAATTGCTTGGCTTCAGCCAAAATCATGTTGCATGCAGCAATGTGGGTGTATGACAGATTCCAATACGATTTTTCCGTATCTTCATATGTGTTTTGTTGTTTATAGTCAACATATAAACTCTGTTGCCATGTAAAATAAGGAAACATCAATTGCCTATATCCCAAACTTTTGTCCGGGTCTGTAGGTGGAGTCAGGTTTTCGTCTAATTCGTCCGACATGAAATGTATAGGCAAATAGTTCGTGTTATAAATCTGTATATAATAATCAGCATTGGCCACAAGGCCTACACCAAGAAAGGCGCTACCCACCATCAGCTCGTCAAGGTCAGTAAAAGATTTTGGGCGGCTTAAACTTTGCGAATATTCTTTAAGAAAGTCTTCAGAACAAGACGTCAGGATTAAGAATATACTTACAATTAATGATATCTTTTTCATTTTTGTCTTCATTTTAAAATATAACATTTATACCAAATGAGAAGCTTGGGCGCTCACTGAGCTGTATTGTCGTAAATCCACCCTGTGTAGGCGTCTGTCCTTTGAGTGCAGAATCACAAATAGTGAATAGGTTATATCCCGATAATGTCAGGGCTAGCCGTTGGAGTTTTAATCGCGCCAAGGCTTTATTTTCAAACTCATACGTCGCACTAATACT
Organism: uncultured Bacteroides sp.; assembly: GCF_963678845.1. NCBI lineage: Bacteria > Pseudomonadati > Bacteroidota > Bacteroidia > Bacteroidales > Bacteroidaceae > Bacteroides > uncultured Bacteroides sp. Next base: position 1,621,855 of record NZ_OY787464.1, on the reverse strand, counting down.
TTGCATTTTGAGGTAATCGGCACTAACTACCCTAATATTAGAATAGTCATACATATCCCATGCACTATTTGCAATCAGCTGCCCTTTTTCCCTATAAGCCGGCCGCGTTGAATAGTGCTGCGAATATTTTTCATAATCTTCACTTGAACTTGAGATGATAGCTGGTATATTAGTTTTATTCTCGTCGCCCGGTTTTTGCCAGCGTTTCAGGTAATCACGGCTATAGTTTTGATCTGGGCGTATATTTGCGCTGTAAATGCCATCGCTGGCTGCACTTCCGTACATAGCGAAAAGCCGCGTTTTAGCTCCTAAGCTATATGCCATGTTGATATTAGCATGCCAGTTTTTATAGCGAAATGTATTAGTGAGACTACCTTGTATATTAGGATCGCGTTTTCCCGAAGCTTCAAGTACCAAGGTATATGTGTCGTATTTGTTCAATCCGTAAAGATCGGACACATTGTTCTGGTAATCGTTGAAGATAGGTCCTCCATCTACTGTACTGAGTCCTAAGAAGCGATAGCTGTAAAATGTGTTCACACTTTTACCTTTCACGAGTGCTGTTCCGTTAAGAAAATTGCTAAGCTCATAAGTATCAGCATCTGGGTAAGAATTTAATGAGTTGATAATTTTCGAGATAGAGGTAGAAAGTGTCCAACGAAAATTCTGATTACGTATCGGTGTGTAGGTAATATCAAAGCTATACCCTTTGTTCATCAAGTCTCCTCCATTAATCACATAGCTTTCTACACCGTTAATGGAAGATATTTTCTTATTCATGAATGCATTCTCGGTTTTTTTATGAAATAATGATATTTCCATTCCCAGTCTATTATTGAAAAGCGACATATCCAGTCCTATATTATACGATTGTGTAATTTCCCATTTCAGGTTAGGATTAGGATAAGAATTTATAGTGGAGTAATACGAATTATAATAGGTATTCATAGATCCTTTTTTGATCGACATCGTCGGTGATTCGCTATCAAGCATATTCCCCTGATAACCATACGATGATTTTAGGTTCATGTAATCTATCCATTTGTAGTCTAGTAACCCTGTACGTTTTAGGTCTAATGAACCCGACAATGACCATATTGGGAGAAATTTATCATTAGAGTGGTCGCCGAATTTATTCGATCCGTCTACGCGTCCATTAAGATTAACGCGGAACATATTATTATATGCGTAGGTTAACGAGGCGTAAGAGGATATGGTGTTCGTCAAGTTATCTATTATTTGAGGTACATTACCTGCCAACCACGCTGCATACGCTGTATATACCGTAGGGTCAATATTGGTGACGAAAGTCTTGCCTCGATCCGGATAATATCCCCTGGTGACGTTTTTATAAGCTGAATAGTTGTCGTGGTATATTTCCATACCTATGGTGGCGTCAATATGATGTACTTCATTTTTGCCGAAATATTTATTAGCATCAAGTTGCAGACGAGCAGTGTAACTACGGTCGCGAGTTGTATTTTGGGAAAATTCTCCTCCTTGAGGCATTAAAGATTTGCTAGGATCTTGCATCGTTTCTCCAAATTCTGAATGCCGTAGGCTGGCTGCATAAAAAGTTTTTTCTCCCCAAAAATCCTCAATACTGGTATTTTGGTTGGTGTAGGATAAAATGCTACTTCCGTGGAGCCAGTCTGTAAATGTAAAGCCCAAATTGGCACTCACTGTGCAAGAAGATACTTCTTGCAGATTTGAACTATTATTCAATTCATTCAGTATATTGAATTTATATGATTCGTTATTATTGATCTTCCGCTGGTAATAGTTATAATTACCGTTGTCGTCATTAAAAGGCAGTGCGCGTGATGTCTGGTAAGCATATTGCACGGGGTTGATAGATGATTGACAATTATTGCGTTTATAGTTGTAACCTGCAATTGAAAACGAAGTCGAGAAGAATTTACTGAACGTATTGTCGAGATGCATCGAAGCCGTATACCGCTCGCTGTTATTGGCCTTGAGGACATCATTCTCTTTGTTATACCCCAAAGACGCATAATAGCGGGATTTATCCGATCCACCACTTAGGCTGGCAGTTTGCTGGCTAGACCAACTGTCGCGGCAAAGAATGTCGAACCAGTCAGTATTCTGGGATTCCAGTTTGGCTACACTGCTATTAAACTGTTCATTGTTTATCTCATTGTTATACAGCTTATTGAGCAACCCTTCATAGCCAACGAGATTAATGTCAGAACTATATAGATAATGATTGTTAGCCAATTCGCGTGAGAGCTGTATGCGTTCCTTGCTTGACATCACGTCTACCGAATGGTCTGAATATCTCGGTCGACGTTTATAGTTCACGTTCATGTTATAACTCACTTGAGGCTTACCGGTATAACCTCTCTTTGTGGTAATTACAATAACACCGTTTGCAGCTTTAACCCCATAAAGAGCAGTGGCAGCAGCATCTTTCAATACATCAATACGTTCAATATCTTGAGGATTAATACCAGCAATAGCGTTTCCTATACGGTTTACGTAGTCAGGATCATTCAGTTCTTCCGGCGAAATTTCGACAGGGTCTTTGACCACAATGCCGTCAACCACCCATAACGGTTCACGGTTTCCGATCAGTGTAGAAGTACCGCGAATGCGAATTTTAGGAGCAATCCCTATTTCCCCCGAATTACTATTAACAATCATATCGGGTATTTTCCCTTCAAGCATCTGGTCGATACTGCTTACATCACTCCGTAAAATATCTTCGGATTTTATAGAAGTGACAGCGCTTGTCAGACTGCGCTTGTTCAATACCTGGTAACCGGTAACCACCACTTCCTTTAGAAGATCGCCATCAACCAGAGTTACATCCTTTTTGAAGGGTGCATCCCCTCCATGAATCTTAGTCTCCAGAGTTTTCATGCCAATGTAAGAAAAGGATACCTGGCAAGCTTCCAAAGGAATATAAATGTTATAATGTCCTTTGACGTCCGTAATAGAATGACAATTCGTGTTTTTAATATAAACATTTACTCCGCACAATTCCAAACCTTCTTTATCTCTCACAACACCGCTCATTGAACGTAATTTAATCTGTTTCTGCTTGATTACAGTAACAAAGTTAGTTTCAATTTTGTAGGTATAGTGAGAATTGAGTAGTATGCGATTTAATACATTAAGAACTGTTTCATTACTGCATTGAACAGTAATGACCGGAATATCATGAGCCAAGTCAGAGTCATAAATGAAGCTTAGCCCAGTCTGATTCTTTATTGTATCAAAAAAAGATTTTAGACTCCCTGATTTGATATCTAAAGTTACTCGTTTTGCAGCATAATCCTGTGCGGCTAAATTTGATTTCCAGGGAATTAGTAAGACCAAAAGAAAGGCTATCATATAAAGCCTTTTTCTTATTGTTTTCACTTTTTGCATTTCATTCACTTTGTTTATTATTTAATGGTTAGTTCTCTTAGAATAATATTTTTGCCTTTCATTTCAATTTCCAGTCCAGTAGTATTTTTGATAGCTTTTAAAACAGGAGTAATAGATTCATAACGGTCTATATCACCGGTGAAATACATATTCCGAATATCGTTTGACTGAAAAATAACGTTTACACCATACCAAGACGAAATAGTCTTCATTAATTTTTCCAATGAAGTATGTTCGAAAACAAATCGTCCTGCATTCCATGATGTATACATATTGACATCTACTTTCTTAATTTCAGCCAGTGAAAGATCCCCGCGAAGTGTAGCCAATTCTCCAGGTTTGAGCATTTGCTCTTTACCGGCATTTGTAGTGACGCTGATGGATCCCTTCACAAGAACAACTTCCGTCCCTGTTGAAGTACGTGTATTAACATTAAAAGATGTTCCATATTCAGTTATAACTCCGTTACTCGTGACTACATGGAAAGGACGTTTATTCTCTTTAGCCACTTGAAAATACGCTTCTCCTTCCAGATACACAGTACGATCAAGAGAATTAAAGTGAATAGGATATTTTAGTGTTGTATTGTAGTTCAGATGTACAATAGTTCCATCTTCAAAGGTTAACCAACATTCACTATCCGGGAATGTTTGTAATTTGTTATTGCTTTTTTCTTTATCTTCAATTTGTTTGCTGGGTATAGAATCCGGTTGGACTTCTATCTTTTCCATCGGTTGTTTAAACGTTGCATTCAATTCTATTTTCTGACCATTTGGTAATGTAAGAATCGCTTTCTGTTTCCCCATTGCATTTGAACGCGACATACTTGCATAGATTTCTTGCGGATCCTCCGAATTATGTCGGATGGTGGTATTGTGGAATTTGACAGCAATGCTTATTCTAATTATCGGTAGAATAAAAAATGCTGCATATTGCAAGACCTTTTTCATGTATAAGTCCCGAAAACTAAAGTTTCTCTTTCGAAGACGTTCCCATGCGCGTTCTTCGTTTATTTCTGCATATTGACTATAGCGCTTGATTAGATCTTTGTTCTTTAATAGAGCATCAAATTTTTGTCGATTCTGCGGAGAACTTGCCAACCAAGTCTCTAGTTGCTGTTGATCTTCAGGAGATACTGCACCAGTCAGGTAATCGTGAATAATCTTATTAATATTCCGATCTTGTTGTTCCCGTTTCTTTTTCATTTCATTTATTTGATTTACATGATATATTACTCCTTTTAAATAAAAGCAAGATTAGGAGAGTCAGTCTTACGTCTATAACTGACTACTATTAAAAGACGATCATAAAGAGCTTGCGGGGGACAAAAAGATGTGATTTATTTGAAAATGAAATATTTTTGTTCAAACATCATGCTTTTTATATCTCAAATTGGTACTTGTAAGAAGGGTGATATATTATTTGGCTCTTCGTCACTTTCGGTACAACTTGACCTTGTTCCATATAATACTTTTGCTCTGAACAGGCATATACCTGCTCTATTTTATATTTGTCTTTTATCGATTTATAGTTAATATAGAGCCTTTAGGCAGGACCTCTTAAATAGGTAATGGTAATGCTTTGCAACAAAGGAAAACAAGTCTCAAGCAAGAAATATTTGAAGAAGCAAAAAAGTGTTTTTATTTAATCTTTTCCGTAGAAACACCATTCCTCTTTTTTTCTGTGTTTTCACAGTTTCCATTGAAACGTGGAGTGCAGTAGATATTTCTTCATTTGTCTTGCCATTCATATACATCAGGAAGACTTCACGACAACGTTGAGGCAACTCATCAATCGTGAGAAATAATTGTCGGTAAACCTCCTCATTCCACAAATCTTCTTCGCTGTTTTCCAAAAAATGGTAAGGTTGGTAGGCCTCGGCAATTTTTTGCAAATATTCGTTCTCTACATTCTTGTGCTTCAAATAATCCAGCGAAGAATTACGAATCGAATTATAAAGATAAACTTTAAAAGATGTGATTGATTTGAAAATTATTTTCCGTTCCCACAGTTTAGAGAACAAATCTTGTGTAATATCTTCGGCGACTTCAAAATTATCAATAATTTGCATAGCATAATTTACCAATGCTTTATAATAGTCTTTATAAAGTATGTGAAAGGTTGTTGCATTCAGCTTATTGATTTGCTCAATGTTTGTCAAATTGCTATCCATTAGGTCTAATTTTGAGCAAATGTATCATAAACGAGCGTGTTTTAGTTACTTTTGTTCATTATTGTTTTATTAAAAGTAGTTAAAAGTAATTTTAGCTCAAATATAGTGTCTGTTTAAATTTTATTTAATAATAATTTTATGCCTGCTATTTTGACGATTTCTTTAGCCGAATCGAATGTTAACTCATAATTTCGAGATAGCGTTCCAAATGACACGCAAATCAAATTTTCGATCTCTTGATTTTATATTCAACACTTTCTTTATATATTGCCACTGCATTTCCGTCAAATAAGTCTGATACATCTTTATTATGACTTTGCTCACTACAAATAAAGATCTTATCAACTGATACGGAAATACATTAAAACTATTCTGAAGAAAATTTAAACAGGTCTAAATTTTTTTTGTATATTTACTCCTCGTCGGAGTGTCCAACAAAACGTTTTGTGTAATGTAATAAATATCTTTTTCCATACCAAACTGTTTTTTTTAGAAAATATATTATTAGAGATATCTTAAAATTCATAGAAACTAAATATTTCTTAAGACTTTGCAAATTTAGATAATATTCACAATGCTTAAAATACCATTTGTAAGGCATTTTATCCCCCGTATTTGTGGTATGTTATTATCTATAGGCATTTATGAAAAATATTATCAATAATAATGAATATAGAAGTTAGATACACATAACTTCTTTTTAAGCTTTGTTATAATGCATTTCTAACAGAATAATGAAAAAATTAAAGAGTATCTGCTACCTGCTACTAAATTGATGTTAAACAATTGGCAGTTAGTGAACTAAGTTAGTGGCAGATAAACTTTATATACAAATCATCTGCTACTAAAATCTGTTATCTGCCACTAGTTTGCAGCTGCCCTAACTGAGCTCTTATAACTTTCGTGAAGGGACAGCTTTTTTGATTTAACGTAAATGTGAATTGTTTTTGTCTTTTTTAGAGTTCGTATCCTCTTTCAAATCATAGATTACTGTTATTTCCTATTAGTTAATAAGTTATCTGTTTCTTCCATTTTAATTAAGTAAGTTCTCGAATGAAGTCCCATGAGTTCTCAGCCGTGAACCCATGGGACTTCATTCGAGAACCCATGGGTTCACGGCTGAGAACTTACTTATATATTTTTACAAAATGGATTAACTTATAAGGGGAAACTAATTAGGCAGAAGCTCTGAGAGAGAAAAATACACAATCTATGGTAAAGCTTGCAGCCAGATTTAAGCGATTCATTTTGGATGCATTCTTAAAATGCTGAATATTCCTCACCGAAGGATTAGCGGCAGCACGTGTTAATATGTTGTGGATCGCCCGATTTAGTGGCAGATAAACAGGTTTTAGTAGCAGATAAATAAGTTAAATATTTTTATCTGCTACTAGCTGAATGCCTCATTACAAAGGACTTTTGAATGTTTTAGTGGCAGATGGTGGAGATGATCTTGAATTTTTCTTTTTTTTTATTTTCTTCTTTTCTTTATATTGGTTCTAGTGTTGATAGTTTCATAAAAATATAACTCATTTGTGGTATTTCAGCAATGAGAAATAAACTGTAACTTTGCAGCTGTTTAAATAAAGTTATAACTGGAATAAACCAAATGATTGAATTAAAGCATATTACAAAGGTTTTCCAACAGAAAGACAGAATCACAACTGCACTGTCCGATATCTCAATTAAAGTTCCCGAAGGTAAGATTATGGGTGTTATTGGTGAGTCGGGTGCCGGAAAGAGTACGTTGATAAGGTGTGTGAACCTGCTGGAAAGACCTACTATGGGTGGAGTTTCTGTTGATGGGCAAGATTTAATGAATCTTACACCATCAGAGCTTGCGAAAGCCAGACGCAATATCGGAATGATCTTTCAGCATTTCAACCTGCTCTCTTCTCGTACGGTGTTCAACAATATTGCTTTCCCGCTTGAGCTTACCAAAACGCCGAAAGCTGAAATCAGGAAAAGAGTCAACGAATTGCTTAAACTTGTGGGGTTGGAAAACAAAGCACTGGATTATCCGGCTAAATTATCGGGCGGACAAAAGCAGCGGGTTGCCATTGCACGCACATTGGCCAGCAATCCTAAAGTTCTGCTTTGCGATGAAGCCACAAGCGCTCTCGACCCTTCTACAACTCATTCTATCCTTTCGCTGTTAAAGGAGATAAACAGGCAACTAAACATCACAATTTTGCTCATTACTCACGAAATGGAAGTGGTGAAAGATATTTGTGACGAGGTTGCTGTGCTGCACAACGGAAGATTAATTGAACAAGGAAGCATTGCCGATATATTTTCTCATCCAAAAAATGAACTGACAAAGCAGCTGGTAGCATCATCTGTCAGGATGCAGATTCCTCTCAACTATCTGGAAAAGCTGAATCCCGAAGCAGAAGAGGGCAAGAATCTGCTTATTACGCTCGAGATATCGGGAGAGTCAATGGCCAATGCGGCATTGTCTGAAGTAGCCCGGTTGTATCACACAAACAGCAATATAGTTTGCGCGCAGATGGATTATGCTGGAGGTGTGAAGTTTGGTGTAATGCTCATTGAGCTTATAGGAGATGTAGACAATGAATTGAAAGCTGTAGAGCTTTTCAAAGAGAAAAACATTAAAGTGGAGGTTTTAGGATATGTATGATTCAATGGTTGAACTTTTAATAAAAGGTATTTGGGAGACTATCACCATGACATTCGTCTCCGGCTTTTTTGGCTTTGTACTCGGACTTCCGCTCGGAGTTGCATTATTTATAACCAGAAAAGGTCAGATAAAAGAAAACAAGACAGTAAATAGTATCCTGTCCATTTTTGTAAATATATTCAGAGCTATTCCATTCATCATTCTTATCGTATGGATGATTCCCTTTACCCGTGTCATTGTTGGAACATCTATCGGAGTAGCAGCAGCATTGGTGCCATTAAGTATTGGTGCAGCACCGTTCATTGCCCGCATGGTGGAAAACAGTCTGCTGGAAATACCCAACGGACTGATCGAAGCTTCACGTGCCATGGGAGCCACACCTTTTCAGATTATAAGTAAAGTTCTGTTGCCCGAAGCTATGCCATCACTGGTAAACAGTGCAACAATCACTTTAATCACACTCGTGGGCTACTCAGCAATGGGTGGAGCTGTTGGTGCCGGCGGCCTGGGACAAATTGGTTATCAATACGGATATGTGGGATATGACCTGGTGGTGATGAACATTGTACTGGTCTTATTGGTTGCATTAGTATTTATTATCCAGTTTACAGGCGATTTCATTTCAAAAAAGATTAATCACAGATAAATTTCAGAATCATGAGAAGAAAATATTTATTACTTATATCATTCAGCGCAATTGCTCTGCTCATACTTGCTTCATGCGGAGGAAAGAAAAAGAGCGACCCAAACCATATTATAGTAGGTGTGGAATCGGGTCCCGAATATGTTGTAGCACAAGCTGCACAAAAGGTAGCTAAAGAGAAATACGGTCTTGATGTGGAACTAGTACAGTTTAATGACTTTATCATGCCCAATACAGCTTTACACCAAGGTGATATTGACGTGAATGCATATCAGCACAAACCTTTCCTTGACGACCAGATAAAGCAACGCGGATACAAATTCGCAGTTGTGGGTTGCACTTTTGTTTACCCGCTTGCAGGTTATTCAAAGAAAATCAAGTCTGTAGCCGAACTAAAGAACGGAAGCACAATTGTAATTCCCAATGATATCACAAATGGCGGAAGAGCTTTACTACTGTTGCAAAAGGCCGGTCTGATAAAACTTAGCGCACAGTCGGGAGCCATTCCAAAGGTTACAGACATTACTGCAAATCCAAAGAATCTGAAAATAATGGAACTGGAAGCTCCACAGCTGCCACGAGTATTAGACGATGAAAAAGTTGCAATTGCCGTCATAAACAATACATTTGCCACACAAGCCGGGTTATTACTAAAAGATGGACTTTTCGCAGAAGATAAAAATTCACCGTACGTGAATCTGATCGTATCAAGAGAAGATAATAAGAACGAAGAGAAAGTGAAGAAATTCGTTCAGGCATTCCAGTCAGACGAGGTAGCTAAAACAGCTGAGCAGGTATTTAAAGGTGGCGCTGTTAAAGGTTGGTAGGACTCTTTTTGTTTGTTTTTAAACGTCTCATTTGTGTGTTTAATTGTTTATGCCTCTATTGGATCGATTTTTATTAACAGCGGTACCTCTATCTTAAATAAATAAGTTTATGAACCACTAAGCTCTGATTTTATTTGTAATTTTGCCACGAGAAATAAAACAGCAATGATTGAAGCAGAAAGAAAACAGATTATAGCATTGGTGAATCGGGAAGTTATTCCGGCTATTGGTTGTACAGAACCTATTGCAGTTGCACTGGCTGTTGCAAAGGCAAGTGAGACTTTGGGTAAATGTCCTCAGAGAATAACCCTTTATCTAAGTGCCAATATATTAAAGAATGCCATGGGAGTTGGGATTCCCGGTACGGAGATGATAGGACTTCCTATTGCTGTGGCATTGGGAGCGTTGATTGGTAAATCTGAATATCAACTGGAGGTACTAAGAGACTGTACTCCGGAAGCCTTGGAAAAAGGAAAACAGATGATTGCTGAAAAGCGAATCAATATTCTGCTTAAAGAAGATATTTCTGAAAAACTTTATATAGAAGTAATTTGTGAAGCTGGTGCAGAGAATAGTAAAGCAATAATTGCGGGCGGGCATACTAACTTTGTATATGTCTCTTTAGGAGAAAATGTTCTGCTTAATAAACAGCAGGCGGTTCAGGGGGATGAAACGGAAGAAGAACCCGAACTCTCCATGCGAAAGGTTTATGATTTTGCAATGACTGCACCTCTGGAAGAAATAAATTTTATACTTGAAACTGCAAGAATCAATAAAGCAGCAGCCGAAAAATCTTTAAAAGGAGAGTATGGTCATGCTTTAGGGAGAACTTTAAAAGGAAAGTATGAAAAGGAAATCATGGGAGATAGCATTTTTTCTCATATTCTTTCTTATACATCTGCTGCTTGCGATGCCAGGATGGCTGGTGCAATGATTCCTGTAATGAGTAATTCGGGAAGTGGAAATCAGGGAATTGCCGCCACTTTACCGGTTGTTGTTTATGCGGAAGAAAATAAAAAAAATATAGAAGAACTGACGCGGGCATTGATGCTTAGTCATCTTACTGTGATATATATCAAGCAAAGTCTGGGACGTCTTTCTGCTCTCTGCGGATGTGTGGTGGCTGCTACCGGTTCCAGTTGTGGCATTACTCTTCTTATGGGTGGAGGCTTTGAACATATTTGCTTTGCCGTAAAGAATATGATTGCCAACCTAACAGGAATGATTTGTGACGGAGCTAAGCCAAGCTGCTCTCTGAAGCTGACTAGCGGAGTTTCTACTGCAGTTCTTTCTGCCATGATGGCCATGGAGAATAAATGTGTTACTTCTGTGGAAGGGATTATAGATAATGATGTGGACCGTTGTATCCGAAATTTGACTCTTATCGGTTCTGAAGGGATGAATGAAACAGATAAGCTGGTATTGCAGATTATGACCAATAAATGTTAAGTTAGAATGATTTCATGAGAAAGAATTTTTTGTTGTTGATGATGTTTTGCAGTGTTTTTACTGTATATAGTGCTCAGGGTAGTGATGATCTTGGGAATGGAGAACTGAAAGTATCTAAAGCCAGGCAAAAGGCCGATGATAAAGCTTTGGAAGATAAACTTTGTGACAAGCCTTGCCCGGAATTTGCTTTAACAGATACCAACGGGAAGCTTTGGACAAATCATAGCATCAAGGGAAAAGTAACCCTGATAAATATTTGGCATATCTATTGTGAACCTTATATAAAGGAGATTGCTCAGCTAAATGAATTGACGGAAAAATATCCAGAGGCTAATTTCCTGTCGGTCACATTTAATACACCGCAACAAATTAATGAGATTATAATTAAAAAACATTCCTTGTTTCATCAACTTCCCAATGCGATAAATTTTATTAGCAGAACAGGAATATCTGTTACTCCAACGAGTTTGTTGATAGATAAAACGGGAAAAGTAAGGTATGTAATCCGGAGTGGAAGTGAAAAGCAACTAAAGCTTTTGAATAAGAAACTGAAAGAACTCTCAAAGGAAATATTGTAAAATAGAAAACAGAACAAAAAAATAGCACACAGATATTGCTTTTATGGCAAATAATCTGTGTGCTTTATCTTTTTAGTGACAACCACAGCCGCTTCCGCAACCGCCTTCGTGTCCTTCTTCGTTGTCGCAATCGCAACCATCACCGCAGCTGTCGCATCCGCAACCGCAACCTTCTCCGCTCATCAGGTTAACCATACCCTGAATCTCTTCGTTGGTAGCTGTACGTGATTCAAGAACTTCACCTACAAAGGTTAAATCTTCACCAGCTAATGGGTGGTTCATGTCTACTTTTACATTCTCGTCAGAAACTTCTACAACAGTAGCATTCATTCTGTTACCGTCTGCATCCATTAATGGAACAACGTTTCCTGCAAAGATGCGTTCAGCGTCAAATTTTCCATCAACTTCAAATATATTCTTAGGAAGTTCAATAATATGTTCGTCGTTATATTCTCCGTATGCTTCATCGCTGGCAATAGTAAAGTCAAACTTATCGCCTACAGCGAGTCCTTTAAGTTGATTTTCGAAAGCATCTAATGTAGTGCCTAATCCGGAAATAAACTGGAATGGTTGTTCTTTAGTTGCTTTTTCTACTAAGTCTTTTTCTCCATCTTCAGTTACATACAGTTCGTATGATACTACGATGAGTTTGTTTGGTGCTGTTTCCATCTATACTCGTTGTTATTTTGTTAATAATCTTATTGATTTGATTTTAGCCTGCAAATATACGAATTATTTGTTTTATCTAAACTAGTAATAATCTATTTACGGTTTATTAAGTACTTTTTACTTGTTTCCTAATAGGCTTATTAGCCCTATGTTATAAACAGATAAGCGCTTTTTTGTTGATTAATAATTACTTTACTTGAAAAGCTTAATTCTTTCTCTTTCATTTTTTTTAGTCGCTTTAAGTGATAGAATTAGATAATTAAGAGCTTATTTCTTACGATTATAAATTTAATCGCGATTTTTTTTTCTGATTTTGTTTGGTGGTTTGAAAAAAGAAAGTACCTTTGCAGCATATTTAGAAAAAGAATAGAAAACGGTATGAATGCAATTACATCAATTAATCTGTCTCTAGTGCATATTATTCGCCTCGTGGTGGTCCAATCAAGAGCGTGAGAAGGGTGTATAGTTAAACGTACTATAAAATATTATTTAGAGCCTTTCTCATTTGTTTGAGAAGGGCTTTTTTAATTAAATAGAATAATGGAAAAGCAATTACGAAGTTCGTTCAGTACACAAGGTCGTAGAATGGCGGGAGCACGTGCTCTTTGGATAGCAAATGGAATGAAGAAAGAACAATTGGGTAAACCTATTATCGCAATTGTGAACTCTTTTACTCAGTTTGTACCAGGACATGTTCATTTGCATGAAATAGGTCAGCAAGTAAAAGCTGAAATAGAAAAACTTGGCTGCTTTGCTGCCGAATTCAATACTATTGCCATTGATGATGGTATTGCGATGGGGCATGATGGTATGCTCTACTCTCTTCCTTCACGTGATATTATTGCTGATAGTGTGGAATATATGGTGAATGCTCACAAAGCAGATGCGATGGTTTGTATCAGTAACTGTGATAAAATTACTCCTGGAATGCTGATGGCTTCCATGAGACTGAATATTCCAACAATCTTTGTTTCGGGAGGTCCGATGGAGGCTGGTGAACTTAATGGTCAGCACCTGGATTTGATTGATGCAATGATTAAGTCGGCTGACGAAAGTGTAAGCGATGCTGAAGTTGCCAAGATTGAGAATTCTGCTTGTCCTACTTGTGGTAGCTGTTCGGGAATGTTTACTGCTAATTCCATGAACTGTCTCAATGAAGCACTGGGAATGGCTTTACCTGGAAACGGTACTATTATTGCAACACATGAAAATCGTGCTAATCTTTTTAAAGATGCAGCTAAACAGATTGTTGAAAATACATATAAGTATTATCAGAATGGTGATGAAAGCGTTTTACCAAGAAGCATTGCCACACGTACTTCTTTCCTGAACGCAATGACTTTGGATATTGCAATGGGTGGATCTACAAATACAGTTCTTCACCTTTTAGCAATTGCTCATGAAGCGGAAGTTGACTTTACTATGGATGACATTGATGCTCTTTCACGTAAAACTCCTTGTCTTTGTAAAGTGGCTCCTAATACACCAAAATATCACATCCAGGATGTGAACCGTGCAGGAGGAATTATGGCAATTATGGCGGAATTGGATGCTGCCGGATTGATTGATGCCAACGTAAATCGTGTAGATGGAATGACGCTTGTTGAAGCAATAAATAAATATTCAATAACAAGTCCGGACGTTTGTGATGAGGCTGTAAAGAAATATAAGAGTGCTCCGGGTGGCAAATTTAATTTAGTACTTGGCTCTCAGAATAATTACTATAAAGAACTTGATACTGACCGGAAAGATGGTTGTATTCGTTCAATTGGTTATGCATATTCAAAAGATGGTGGTCTTGCTGTTCTGAGAGGAAATATAGCACAGGGTGGATGTGTGGTAAAAACTGCCGGCGTGGATGAAAGTATCTGGAAGTTCTCAGGACCTGCAAAGGTGTTCGATTCTCAGGATGCTGCTTGTGACGGAATCCTTAAAGGTAAGGTCGTCTCCGGAGATGTAGTGGTCATTACTTATGAAGGACCTAAGGGTGGACCGGGTATGCAGGAAATGCTTTATCCTACATCTTATATAAAATCAAAACATCTCGGAAAAGAGTGTGCTTTAATTACCGACGGACGTTTTAGTGGAGGTACATCTGGTTTGAGTATCGGACATGTCTCTCCTGAAGCAGCAGCCGGAGGAAATATCGGATTGATTAAAGATGGTGATATCATTGAAATAAATATCCCGGAAAGAAGTATAAATGTGAAACTAACAGATAAGGAACTTGATGTTCGCCGCTCTGAAGAAATGAAGAGAGGAGATAAAGCCTTTACAGCACCATTGCGTGATCGTTATGTGCCAAAGAGCCTGAAAGCTTATGCAAGCATGGTAAGCTCAGCTGATAAAGGAGCTGTTAGATTAATATAATAATAAACGAAACAACGAGTCAATTGATATGGATAAACAACTGGTTACTGGTTCCGAAGCATTGATCCGCTCTTTGATAAAAGAGGGTGTAGATACAATATTCGGTTATCCCGGTGGAGCTATTATGCCTGTATATGATTGCTTATATGATCATAAACATGAATTAAACCATGTGCTGGTTCGTCACGAACAAGGAGCTACTCACGCTGCTCAGGGATATGCAAGGGTTTCAGGAAAAGTTGGAGTAAGTATTGTAACCAGCGGTCCGGGTGCAACTAATGCAATAACAGGTATTAGTGATGCAATGCTTGATAGTACCCCTTTAGTGGTAATTGCTGGTCAGGTGGGAGCTGCTTTATTGGGCACGGATGCTTTTCAGGAAATTGATTTGGTGAGTCTCACTCAACCAATAACAAAATGGAGTTATCAGATTCGTCGTCCTGAAGATATAGCCTGGGCTGTGGCTCGTGCATTTTATATTGCAAAGAGTGGAAGACCGGGCCCTGTAGTATTGGACTTTGCCAAAAACGCTCAGGTTTTAAAGGTGGAATATGAACCTCGTACAATAGATTTTATCCGCAGTTATCAACCTATTCTTGATATTGATGAAGAAGCGGTTTGTGCAGCTGCCCAACTTATAAATTCTGCTAAGAAACCGCTGGCGTTAGTAGGACAGGGCGTTGAACTTGGCGGAGCTCAGAATGAACTTCTGGAGTTTCTTGAGAAAGCAGATATCCCTGCCGGAAAAACATTGCTCGGTTTATCGGCATTGCCTACCGCTCATCGTTTAAACAAAGGAATGTTGGGAATGCATGGCAACGTGGGACCTAACATTAAAACAAATGAATGTGATGTGCTTATTGCAATTGGTATGCGTTTTGATGACCGGGTAACGGGAGATTTGCATACTTATGCTAAGCAGGCAAAAGTCATTCATCTTGATATTGATCCTGCCGAGATTAATAAGAATGTAAAAACAACTGTAGCTGTTGTGGGCGATTGCAAAGAAACTCTGGCTGCAATAACAGCTCAGCTGAAAGAAAATGAACATAAAGAGTGGATTGATAGTTTTAAAGAAAGCGAAGAGAAAGAGTATAACTCTGTAATCAGAGCCGAACTTAATCCTGATGACGGCCCAATCACTATGGGAGAAGTTATCAGAAAGGTTTCAATAGCAACAAACCATGAGGCTGTTTTGGTTACCGATGTAGGTCAGAACCAAATGATGGCTGCCAGATATTTCCAGTTCACAAAGAAACGAAGCATTGTGACTTCCGGTGGATTGGGAACCATGGGATTCGGACTTCCGGCATCAATAGGTGCATCATTTGGTGCACCCGAAAGAACTGTTTGTCTGTTCTGTGGTGACGGCGGATTGCAGATGACTATTCAGGAACTGGGAACTATTATGGAAACAGGAACTACAGTGAAGATTATTCTATTAAATAATAATTTTCTGGGAATGGTACGTCAATGGCAGGAGATGTTCTTCAATGAGCGCTATTCATCAACACCAATGAAGAATCCTGATTATATAAAGATTGCTTCAGCTTATGGCATAAAAGGCCGCTCTGTTCATATACGTGAAGAACTGGATGAAGCTATTCAGGAAATGTTGCAGACTGAAGGTTCTTTCCTTCTTGAAGTAGGAGTAGTGGAAAAGGGAATGGTTTATCCAATGACCCCTGCCGGAGGAAAAGTAACAGACATATTGTTAGGATACTAATACTGATATTATGGATAAGAAATTATATACAATCAACGTTTATTCAGAAAATATTGCTGGACTGTTAAATCAGGTAACAACAATCTTTACTCGTAGACAGTTGAATATTGAAACTCTGAGCGTTTCTGCTTCTTCCATTAAAGACATTCATAAATATACTATTACAGTTAATACGGATGCCGATACAATTGAAAAAGTAACAAAGCAGATAGAGAAACGTATTGATGTGATGCAGGCGCATTATTATACTGATGATCAGATTATCTATCAGGAAGTAGCTCTTTATAAAGTTCCGGCTTTGAGCTTACTTGGTAGTAATCAGGTTGAGAAACTGGTTCGTAAGCATAACGCCCGCATTCTGGAAGTAAACCAAACGTATGCCGTTATTGAACTGACCGGTCATCCTGAAGATACTCAGGCTTTATATGATGAACTGATGCCTATGGGATTGTGGCAGTTTGTCCGCTCCGGACGTATTGCCATCACTAAAAGTCCGGTAGAGCGCCTAAGCAATTTCCTGGCTTTGATAGAAAGTAGAAAAGGTAAAGATGGAGCAGAATAAGATTGGTCATTACAATTTTGTGGCAGAGCCTTTTCATGTAGACTTTTCCGGGCATCTCACCATGGGTGTGTTAGGAAATCATCTATTGAATTGCGCAGGTTTTCATTCTACCGACCGGGGATTTGGAATTGCCAATCTTAATGAGGCACATTATACATGGGTACTTTCCCGATTGGCTGTTGAGCTTGATGAAATGCCTTATCAGTATGAGAAGTTCAGTATAAAGACATGGGTAGAGAATGTATACCGTCTTTTCACTGACCGTAACTTTGAAATCCTGAATGGAGAAGGACATCCCATTGGTTATGCGCGTTCTGTATGGGCTATGATTAGTCAGCAAACACGTAAACCTGCTGATTTACTGACTTTGCACGGCGGAAGCATTGTTGATTATGTTTGTGAAAAGGAATGCCCCATAGAAAAACCGAGTCGGATTAAAGTGGAAGATTGTATGCCTGATGCAACTTATGAAGCAAAGTACAGTGATATTGATATAAACGGACATGTAAACAGTGTTAAGTATATTGAACGTGTTCTTGATCTTTTTCCGCTTGAAATGTATAAAGAAAAACGAATTAGACGTTTTGAAGTTGCATATGTTGCGGAAAGTTATTTCGGAGATACTCTTTCTTTCTATAAACAGAAGATTAATGAGAATGAGTACAATGTTGAGGTAAAAAAGAATGGCGGCGAAGTAGTTTGCCGTAGTAAAATGATATTTATTAATTAGTTTTTTAAATAAAAAAGAAAGCAAAATGGCACAGATGAATTTTGGCGGTGTTGTTGAAAATGTAGTAACCCGCGAGGAATTTCCTTTAGAGAAAGCACGTGAAGTATTGAAAAATGAAATCATTGCAGTGATTGGTTATGGTGTTCAGGGACCAGGACAATCATTAAACTTAAGAGACAATGGTTTCAATGTAATCGTTGGCCAACGTAAGGGTGGAAAGACCTGGGAAAAAGCTGTTGCTGACGGATGGGTTCCAGGAGAAACTTTATTTGAAATTGAAGAAGCTTGTCAACGTGGTACTATCATTCAGTATCTTCTTTCAGACGCTGCTCAGATTGAAGTATGGCCAACAGTTAAGAAGAACCTTGCTCCAGGTAAAGCTCTTTATTTCTCTCACGGTTTTGGTATCACTTACAAAGAAAGAACAGGCATTGTTCCTCCTGCTGATGTAGATGTTATTCTTGTGGCTCCTAAAGGATCAGGTACATCTCTTCGTACAATGTTCCTTGAAGGTCGTGGCTTGAACTCTTCTTATGCTATTTTCCAGGATGCAACAGGTCATGCATTTGATCGTGTGGTTGCTTTGGGTATTGGCGTAGGTTCAGGTTATTTGTTCGAAACAACATTCAAACGTGAAGTTTACTCTGACTTAACTGGTGAACGTGGTACTTTGATGGGTGCTATCCAAGGTTTACTTCTTGCTCAATATGAAACATTGCGTGAAAACGGACATACTCCTTCTGAAGCTTTCAACGAAACAGTAGAAGAACTTACTCAATCATTGATGCCTCTTTTTGCAAAGAACGGTATGGACTGGATGTATGCAAACTGTTCAACTACAGCTCAACGTGGTGCTCTTGACTGGATGGGTCCTTTCCACGATGCAACTAAACCTGTATTTGAAAAATTGTATTCAGAAGTTAAGTGTGGTAACGAAGCTCAACGTTCAATTGATACAAATTCTAAACCCGACTATCGTGCAGGTTTGGATGCTGAATTGAAAGCTCTTCGCGAAAGCGAAATGTGGCAAGCTGGTGCTGTTGTACGTAAATTACGTCCTGAAAACAACTAATCAGAAATTAAGCTAAAACTTTGAAGAGAGCTTTCTGCTCTCTCAAAATAATATCCCATCTTGAGAAGGTCTCTATCTGTCGGACCATATCAGGATGGGATTATTGTTTTCTTAAACTGTTCTTGTATAATTAGTTATGGTAAGTTTAAAGAGAAGGATATAGATTTTTGTGAACTATCGGGATAGTTATTTACAGAAAAAGTCAGGGGTTGTATATATCCCTCATTTGCACTAATGCTGGAAACATATTTTCTTATAACATCAGTATTTCCTGCCACCTTTTTTAAAGTATATCCTTTATCATAATAGATATAATATGCATTTATTCCTTCGAGAATAGCATTATCCTCTGTTGTGAGTACTCCATTTGCAAGTACCTTATTTACTGTAATTCTTAGTTTCTCAGAATTAGTGTCAGATTCTATTAACAGAAATCCTGTTCGTCCATAGCTTACAGATGAAATATAAGAAAACCCACCATCAGCTAAATCCTCTTGTCTTACCTCTTCTTTCACTAATTTTTCAGGTAAATTCATATCAATGGTAAATGAAGTGAGGCAGAATGAATACAATAATCCTGTCTTTCTGGTCATTTCCTTATTTCTGTAAGATTGTCCGGAAACTACTTCATCTAATTTTATACCAACATTCCCAACTCCAAGCAAATGTAGTTGTCTGTACGAAAAGTATTTAGCAGGTTTGTTTGAATAAGAAAAAGACAGGTTTTGGGTAGTAGATCTGCTGTCTATCACTTTTTGAACAAAGGCATCATAATCTTCTTTTGTGGGCGTATTCATTGTTAGAATAGGAAATGGCCCATTTTTTACACCAATGAGTGGAGAAATAGTAATAGGATTATATGTATACCCTTTATATTCTACGATGTTTGTGTTTGTTTTTAGGTTACTGTTTATTATGTTTCCAACGAATATATTTTTTTCTATGTCGGGGTTAATAAATAGATTATCAGTTTGGAATAAATAGTTCCGTTCTGTGTTATTTTCTCCAAGAGTATGTTTTATAGAATTGAAATAACCCGTTTGAAAAGACTCCCATTCTATAGCTCTGTTTTCTAAAGCTTCTTTTTGTGATACTTTTAGATAGGTAGAAACGTCGCCACTGGTTATTTTAAGCGTTGCTTCTTTAGGAGAAAAATCATTATTTATTTGGGTGGTTAATGTGATTATTCCTTCTGAGTTGCTGTCCCCGGATTCTTTATCTACTGAAATCCATGTAGGAATATCTGAAATATTCCAATCTCTGTTTGTGGCCAGATGAATTTGTTTCTGGCCACCTTCCGCTTCAAAAGATATGTTGGATTCACTAATACTGATAGTGGGTTTATTGTTGATATTGTTATCATCGTTGCATGATGTGAAGCAACTAAGGCATACACTTATAAATAATAAGTATAATATTTTTGGAGTTCTCATGTTAAATCTGTTTGTTGTTTAGTTCTTGCTTTCAAAGGTAGCGTATTTATGTCTATATATTCTTTTATGTTTGTATATTTGTAAATAATTAACAAATGGTTGTGGGCGGTTTGTTCGATTTTATAACAAATTTATTGTCATTAATATGCTGATATATAGTTTTTAGTTTTGTTGTAATTTTATTTAGTGATGTTTGTTATGTTGGTTAATATGATATTTTATATAAGGGAAGTAATATAAGATATAAATTCTTGTTATTTGAAAATTGTGTAAATAACAATTTTATTATTTTATTGAAAATGTTTCAAAAAGTAGATTTGTAATCAGGCTGTTTTTATGTTTTACAATTTATTTCTTAGTATCCTTTATATTATTCAGAGTAATCTCAAAATGTACTTTTTAAAACCATCCCTCATTCTCTCACTAAATTTGACCTTTCCTGGATTGAGTTTACAGTTTCTGTGGCTATTACTAAAACTGACAATATTTTTCAGCTATTCGCCAATGGCTTTTATTTATTGGCGAATAATTTGCAGATTGTAATCAATAGATATATGTGAAATAAACGCTTGTATAATCAGTAATTGGCGGTTAAAAGGGGGAGAACTATAGATATATATAAAATTACGATAGTTAATTATTAATTAAAAATGGATCTTTTTATTATTTTTGTTTGTTAATTACATTAGACTAAATTAAGTAAGACTAGATGATTATGAAAAGATTGAAAACATTTCCCGGCATTTTACTTATTACATTATTGGTAAGTGCTTGTAGCTCGGTGGCTTTAACAGGTCGCAAGCAACTACTTCTGGTATCCGATTCAGAAGTTTTAAGTTTGAGTAATCAAAGTTTTACAGAGTATATGGCTACAGCCAAACCATCTACAAATAAAACAAATACTGCGATGGTGGAGCGTGTGGGTAAAAAGATAGCTGCAGCTGTTGAGGCTTACCTGAATGCTAATGGCTTGGGTGCCGAAGTGAAGAACTTTGCATGGGAGTTCCATTTGGTAAATGACCCTACGGCAAATGCATTTTGTATGCCTGGTGGTAAAATTGTTGTAAACGAAGGCATTTTGCCAATTACAAAGACCGAAACAGCACTTGCTATTGTGGTAGGTCATGAGGTAGCTCACGCTGTAGCAAAGCATTCGGCAGAACGTATGAGCCAGCAGATGATAGCTCAATATGGTGGGCAAGCATTAGGTGCTTTGTTACAGAAAGAATCGGCATCTACTCAAACACTTGCTCAACAAGTATACGGTCTGGGAGCAAATTATGGTGTAATGCTTCCTTATTCCCGAAGTAACGAAAGTGAAGCTGATAGAATGGGACTGATTTTTGCTGCAATGGCAGGTTATAATCCTCAGGTGGCTGTTGAGTTCTGGCAAAGAATGTCGCAAGGTGGAGCATCCGTTCCTGCATTTTTCAGTACTCACCCTTCTGATGCAGCACGTATTGCTAATATCCAGAAGTTGATGCCTGAGGCTTTGAAATATTATAAGAAGTAATATTTGAATTAGAAGCCTTATGTAGACGGACAATATCCTACTTAGATTAAATGCTAAGTAGGATATTGTCTTATTTGCTTGTATAACAAACCAATTGTAGACCTAACAGACATTAGTATGATCTAATGTCAAAGTCCATTCCTTATTTATTTTTTCAAATCCAAGTTGATAGATTACACCTATTTCTTTGAGTTTGAATTCAAAGTAAACTCTGTCATCTGAAAAATAGAACCGATTATCCCATTTATCAGCAGATTCAAATTTATTGCCTTTTGAGAATTCTTTTATAAAGTTCCAGCTAGAGTATTCCCAGTTTTGTGATTTCAAGATAATTGTAGAGTCGCATTCACCAATTACTCCTATCAATATATCAAAGTTTATGTGTTTCTTTTGATACAAACTGTCGTTTATATATTTAGTACAGAAATCAATAAACTCTTTTGGCAAAACTTTTAAACTCTTTTGTGGCATTAATCCTTTTTTAAACCATTTGGCTTTTTTATCCACCATATTCCATGCATTATCTCTATTGATAAGAACTTTTCCCTGATTAGGTTTAGTGATTTCTTTTAGAGTATAAGCTTCTTTGTTAGGAACAGAGCCTACTTGTGCAAAACAAAGTCCTGTTATTAGAAAAATAATTGATAAAATAAGTGTCCTTCTCATACTATCTAATGTTTGCTGTTTTTAATAGCTTATCCAGCGTTATTATTTTATTATTAATCCCTATTGTGATACTCTATACCAATTATAATCAAGTTGTTTAACACTTGCGCCAGATGAATAGAATCTTTTTAGTTCATTAGGATCATTAGTGTAAACAAATGCAGAAAAATGATCAATAAAACCTTGATCAATATAAAAACTAATTGTTAGTTCTCCTTTTTCTCCTTTTGAAATATTAATTTCTTTACTTCCATTGGAAATAGGTGGGAAATTCCATTTCTCTATATTATAAGAATCAAAAGTCCTTCGATTTTGTATCTCATTCTTGATGTTTGTAACAATTGTGTTTCTGGTTTTACGTCTCATATCCCAATCTAGTTTTTCTACTATAATTGAACCCCAAAATAAGGAAATAATACCTAAAGTAATGGCGGTAATAAGTCCAAACTTATGGACGTTAGTTTTTACTAAGCCTTTCTTTTTGTAGAAAGGCATTAACAAGTATATTGATAGTCCAACTCCAATTACTAAATATGGCATCATTAGAAAAATGGCTAACATTCCTGACGTATAGTAATAAAACAATGGCGCTTGAATAATTGCCATTACCAATATCATTAATGTTAGAGTGTTATAAAAGTATTTTTTCTTCGCTTTATTTCCTAAGAAAAACAGAAGTACTATTAATAGAAATACCCCGATTAATTTCATTTTATGTTTTGAGATTAATTATCAATATCTTTTCAGTGTTTAAAAATGCTGTTACATCAATTTAATCATAGCTATTTTATCATTAATTCAGAATTTGCTACCCACATTGCAAAATACGGATTTTTGGAATGTGTTTTCTTGAGCATTATAAAGAATGGTTTGTCGAATATTAAATGTTTTGGCTTGTACTTTGATTGTTCAGTTTCGCATAAAACCGAAATTTCGGATTTACTCTCTATTACGGCTCCATATTCATCTAATTTGAAAGCTGTTCTTTGCATGGCTTCATTTATTAGATAGCTTTGTTGATTTGAATTAAATGTTTTTCCTTCTAAAGTTGGGTAGTTTGTCTTAATGTTGAATTTAATTTTTGGTATGATAATGTAATCCTCTTCATTAAAAGTATATTTCCATTCTGCTTTTTTGGTATGTATTTCGTTGTTCCCTAGATTAATGTAGTTATCGATTTTATAAAGAACTTTATCCATAGATCTGAACTTCTCATTTGTTTTAAATAGTATAATCTTGTGGGCGTGATCTTTGGGGATAAGACTAATCAAAAACTCATTGTCATTCTTATAGTATAATATTTCTGCGATCTTAGATTGATAAGAATCTGAACCATATATTCCAAAACAAAACACTTTTTTGTTTTTAAAAGTAAGCGTGCTATTTAGATCTTCGAGTTTAACTTTAAAAGGTAATGACTTGTTAAATTCTACACTCGCTTTTATTTTATTTCCGTCTACTATAACATTCGATTTGTAATCTCCCTTATTTAATGCATCAACGAACGATTGGGAATTATTTAATAAAGTGAGGTCTTTTAAATTCTTGTCGATTTGAAAGGGCGGTCTTATTTCTTTTCTTAATTCATCCCAAGCATATAGTAATGTTGCGCAATAAATAGAGTTTTTATCAGTGGATAATTTGTTCTCCAAAGTTGGTAGAAATATGCTTTTTTTGTATTCAGAAAGATTTTTAGCGGGAGCAAAAGCTCCTTTTTCCAGTTCCTTTTTTTTTGTTTCTGCTAGAGCCGAACGGTTATCTTGTTTTGAATTGCAGCTCCATAAAATTATTAAAACAGTTGTAAATAGGAGAAGTCTGGGTGTTTTCTTCATGTTGCTAATATTTAGTTACTTCCAAAAATATGGATATAATCTAATACTAACAAGTGTTTTTTCTTTTTATTTACTATTATTAGTTGATGTGGTTCACTTAATAGTTTTGTTTCACAAAGTTATAAAGCTCTTCAAAACTTTCAGCTTGTGTCTTCCGTAGCATATTAATAGCTATTGCCGCGCAGGCTTCTGCATCGGCTAATGCATGGTGGTGCTGCTTTAGGTCGTATCCGCAATGTTCAGATACTGTGTGTAGCTGGTGGTTCACTAATCCTTTGTGCATTTTGCGGGATAACCGACAAGTACAGTAGAATTGATAATCCGGATAAGTAAGTCCGTACAGATTGAATACAGCTTTTAGGCATCCTTCGTCGAAGGGACTGTTGTGAGCAACTAATGGCATGCCTTCAATTTTAGGAGCTATTTGTGACCATACATCAGGGAAGTCAGGCGATTCTTTTGTATCTTCGAATACCATTCCATGAACTTGTGTTGTCCAATGTGTATAAAAGTTGGGACGCGGACGAATGAAACTATGAAATCGGTCAGCAATTTCTCCATTATCTACAATGATAACTCCAACACTGCACACACTGGTGCGTTGTCCGTTGGCTGTTTCAAAATCTAAAGCTGCAAATGGTTGCATAGTCTCTGCTCTTTTATTTAATAATCATTTTCTTTAATCTTTTCTTCTGGCTGGTCTATTTCCTGATACAGCACTTCAGCATCTAGTTGTGCTTTCGATTTACTTTGTGTAACAATGAAGACTCCTACAAAAACCAAAATAATTGCAGCAGCTTTTGGCCATCCAAATGTATCCATTCCTACACTAACTGCAACAAATGATGCCACGATAGGTTGCACATAATTGTACATACTAACAATGGTTGGGCGAAGCACCTTTTGTCCGGTCATTACAAACAGGTAGGCAAGGAAAGTAGCCGCTAAAACCACAAAGGAAATTTCTGCATATACTTTTAATGGTACAGCTGAAAAGTTTATGGAAGCTACATCGCTATACGAGAATGGAATGAAACACATTGAAGCGTATACAAACATCCATTTCATTATTGTTACAGAAGAATATCTTTGGATTAAGTCTTTAAAAACTGTTAGGTAAATAGCAAAACTTAACTGGGCAGTCAGGCAGAGCATATCTCCCCAAATACTACCGGATTTACCGCCAGTAGCGCTTTGACTGGTAATTATTAGTAATAGTGCTCCGATGGCTCCAACAAATATTCCGAGTACTTTTTTTCCGGTAACTGGCTCTTTAAGTACAATGGCAGCAACAATCATTGTTACAATAGGAGCCATTGTTGTTACTATTGAAGCATCTATAGGAGATGTTAATGAAAGACCAAAAATAAAAGTTCCTTGGTTTAAAACAATACCAAAAAGCGATGCAAAGAAAAGCATCAGTAGGTCTTGATGTTTTACATGCTCTTTTTTAGTGAAAAGAGAAACAATCCAGAAAGCTATTGCTGCTCCGAAGAAACGAAATGTGGTAAGAGAGAGCGGAGGAATGCCATAATCTAAAGCGGCTTTGCCTATTGGAGAGTTTAATCCCCATATAATACTTGCCGCCAACATAGCCATATGTCCTTTGTAGTTCTTATCGTTATTCATATTTCTTTCATTAATATTCGGGCAAAGTTAATTCTTATAATTTGCAATGGCAATAATGTAAGATTGAATTGTTTTCTTGAAAATAATATTTAACTTTGCGATTGTTACATAAAACAAGTCTTTTTGTGAACAAAATTGAAATAATATGCAGTTTATAAAACAAAAAGTAAGTTTTAAAGGTTTAATAGGTAACATATAATAATATTCTTTATGGTACATGATATTGAAATGCTAAAGAGTTTTTATGGCTCTTTTGAGGAACGGGTTGCTTTCTCACGTAATAAGGTGGGACGTGCTATTACATTAGCAGAAAAAATCCTTTATGCTCATTTGTATGATGCAAATCAAATAACAACTTATAAACGCGGTGAAGATTATGTAAACTTCCGCCCTGACCGTGTGGCGATGCAGGATGCTACAGCCCAGATGGCATTGCTGCAATTTATGAATTCGGGAAAATCTAAGTCGGCAGTACCGGCAACTGTGCATTGTGACCACTTAATTCAGGCATACAAAGGTGCAGATGTTGATATTGCTACTGCTACAGATACAAATAAGGAGGTTTATGATTTCCTTCACGATGTTTCTTCTAAATATGGAATTGGCTTCTGGAAACCGGGTGCCGGAATTATTCATCAGGTGGTATTAGAAAACTATGCGTTTCCAGGCGGAATGATGGTTGGAACAGATTCGCATACCCCTAATGCCGGTGGTTTAGGTATGATTGCCATTGGAGTTGGTGGCGCTGATGCGGTTGATGTGATGACCGGAATGGAGTGGGAACTTAAGATGCCTAAACTGATAGGTGTTAAGCTGACCGGTAAACTGAATGGATGGGCTTCACCGAAAGATGTGATATTAAAACTGGCTGGAATCCTGACTGTAAAAGGCGGAACCAATGCCATTATTGAATATTTTGGAGAAGGAGCGGCATCTATTTCTGCTACAGGGAAAGCAACTATCTGTAATATGGGAGCTGAAGTGGGAGCTACAACTTCTCTGTTTGCTTATGATGTCCAAATGTCTGAGTACCTTCGTGCAACAGAACGTGCTGAAATAGCTGACATGGCTGATAGTATTGCTGCCGATTTGCAGGCAGACGCGGAAGTTCTTGAAGCTCCGGAAAAATATTACGATCGTATTATCGAAATAGATTTATCTATTTTGGAACCATATATTAATGGTCCGTTTACTCCAGATGCTGCAACACCAATTTCTGAATTTGCAGCGAAAGTGATAGCAAATGATTATCCACGAAAGATGGAAGTAGGACTGATAGGATCTTGTACAAACTCATCTTATCAGGATATTAGCCGTGCGGCTTCAGTTGCTCGTCAGGCGATAGATAAGAAATTAAAGGTTTCGGCTCCGCTTATTATTAATCCGGGTTCTGAAAAGATCCGCCTTACTGCTCAGAGAGATGGAATGATTGATACATTTGAATCTGTGGGTGGAACAATTATGGCAAATGCATGCGGACCTTGTATTGGTCAATGGAAAAGAATCACTGATGATTCAACCCGCAAGAATGCAATTGTGACTTCTTTCAACCGTAATTTTGCCAAACGTGCAGATGGTAATCCAAATACTTATGCTTTTGTTGCTTCTCCGGAACTGACTGTTGCATTAACCATTGCGGGAGATCTTTGTTTTAATCCGTTAAAGGATACATTGACAAATGCTGATGGTGAACAAGTGAAACTGGAAGAACCAAAAGGAAATAATCTTCCTTCAGAAGGCTTTGCTCAGGGTGATAACGGATATGTAGCTCCAACAGGTGCTGCAGCTGATATAAAGATCAATCCTGAATCAAAACGTTTGCAGGTTCTTCAACCTTTCCTGGCTTGGGATGGTAATGAACTGCTGAACATGCCGTTGCTAATCAAAGCACAAGGGAAATGTACTACCGATCATATTTCAATGGCCGGTCCATGGCTTCGTTTCCGCGGACACCTGGAAAACATTTCGGATAATATGCTGATGGGAGCAGTAAATGCTTTCAACGGTAAAACAAATTCTGTTTATAACCTCCAGACTGGAGAATATGATGCAGTATCTGCTGTGGCAAAACAATATAAATCGGAAAATATTTCTTCAATAGTTGTTGCCGAAGAGAATTACGGAGAAGGCTCTTCACGTGAACATGCGGCTATGGAACCTCGCTTCTTGAATGTACGTGTAATTCTTGCAAAGAGTTTTGCCCGTATTCACGAAACAAATTTGAAGAAACAAGGCATGTTGGCTGTCACTTTTGCAAATAAAGAAGATTATGCCCGGATTCAGGAACTCGATAAGATTTCAATCGTTGGTATTGGCTCTTTTACTCCTGGAAAATCATTAATGGCAATTGTACAGCACGAAGATGGTAGTCAGGAAAGTTTTGAGGTATTACACACCTATAACGAACAACAAATAGGTTGGTTCCGTGCTGGATCTGCTTTGAATAGTAAATAATTTAATAGGTGAAATAGGTAAATAGGTATGAAAATAACGAATGAAAACGGTCGACTTGTTATACCCGACCATGTAACAGTTCCCTTTATTATGGGAGATGGAGTGGGAGCAGAAATTACTCCTGCTACTCAGGCTATTGTTAATGCAGCTTTAAAAGCAGCTTATCAGGGTAAAAGAGAAATTGAGTGGATAGAAGTACTTGCCGGGGAAAAAGCATTTAATGCTACCGGATCATGGTTGCCTGAAGAAACAATGCAAGCGTTCAAGGATTATTATGTGGGAATCAAAGGCCCTCTGACAACTCCTATAGGTGGAGGAATCCGCTCATTGAATGTGGCACTCAGACAGGAACTTGATTTATACGTATGTCTTCGTCCGGTTCGCTGGTTCAAGGGAGTCGTTTCTCCGGTTAAAGAGCCCCAGAAAGTGGATATGCATATTTTCCGTGAAAACACAGAAGATATCTATGCCGGAATAGAATGGGAACAAGGTACACCTGAGGCTGAAAAGTTCTATCGTTTTCTTCGTGATGAGATGGGAGTGAAAAAAGTACGTTTCCCGGAAACATCTTCTTTCGGTGTAAAACCGGTTTCAAAAGAGGGAACAGAACGTTTGGTTCGTGCCGCTATCAGCTATGCTTTGACAAATGGATTACCAAGTGTGACTATTGTTCACAAAGGAAATATCATGAAATTCACAGAAGGTGGATTTAAGAAATGGGGATATGAATTAGCAGAACGTGAGTTTGCAAATGAACTACGCGAAGGGAAAATTGTTATTAAAGATGTTATAGCCGATGCATTTCTGCAAAACACCTTATTGATTCCGGAAGAATATTCTGTAATTGCTACATTAAATCTTAATGGTGATTATATTTCCGATCAGTTGGCTGCCATGGTTGGAGGTATTGGTATAGCACCCGGAGCAAATATTAATTATAATTCCGGTCATGCAATATTTGAGGCTACTCATGGAACAGCTCCTAATATAGCCGGTAAGAATTGCGTAAACCCATCGTCATTATTGCTGTCGGCTGTGATGATGCTTGAATATTTTGGATGGAACGAAGCTGCTGGTCTCATTACCTCAGCAATGGAAAATGCTTTTGAAAGCTGTAAAGCAACAAACGATCTGGCTCGTTTTATGCCGGATGGGGTTTCTTTGTCAACAACTGAGTTTCGCGATTTAATTGTTTCAATCATTGAGAAATAAAAATGTACGCTTATGAAAAAGGAATATATCATTTACAAATTATCGGAGTCTATAAAGAACACGGCAAAAATTGATAATGAGCTTTTTACACTGTATGGAGTAAAGCGTGGCTTACGTAATGAAGATGGTACAGGAGTACTTGTTGGGCTAACTAAAATAGGTAATGTGGTTGGTTACGAACGCATTCCTGGTGGTGGGCTGCAGCCCATTCCCGGAAAACTATTCTACCGCGGATTGGATTTGGAAGATATTTCGCATGCCGTAATTAAAGAGCGTCGTTTTGGATTTGAAGAAGTTGCTTATCTTTTGCTTTCAGGTGGTCTTCCTGATAAAGAAGAATTAGCCTCGTTTAAAGAGCTTATTAACGAAAATATGCCTTTGGAACAGAAAGTGAAAATGAATATTCTGGATCTGGAGGGGAATAATATTATGAATATTCTGGCTCGTAGTGTGCTCGAAATGTATACCTATGATGTTAATCCGGATGATACTTCACGTGATAATCTGATGCGTCAAAGTATTGAACTGATCTCTAAGTTTCCTACGATTATTGCTTATGCCTATAATATACTCAGACATGCAACTTTTGGACTTTCATTGCACATTCGTCATCCTAGAGAGGATCTTTCTATTGCAGAAAACTTCCTTTATATGCTGAAGAAAGAATATACTGATCTGGAAGCACGCACGCTCGACCTGCTACTTATTTTACATGCAGAGCATGGTGGTGGTAATAACTCTACTTTTACTGTAAGGGTAACATCTTCAACCGGCACAGATACTTATTCTTCCATTGCTGCTGGTATTGGATCATTGAAAGGCCCTTTGCATGGTGGTGCAAATATTCAGGTGGTAGATATGTTCAATCACCTCAAAAATCAGATTAAGGATTGGACAAATATAAAAGAAATTGATACATACATGAACCGTATATTAAATAAGGAGGCATATAATAAAACAGGACTTATTTACGGAATCGGGCATGCTGTTTACACTATATCAGATCCACGTGCAGTGTTGCTGAAAGAGATGGCTCGTGATTTGGCAAAAGAAAAAGGCTGCGAGGAAGAATTTAATTTCCTTGAATTGTTGGAAGAACGCGCTATTGAATGTTTCAACAAATTTAAAGGCGAAGGTGGCAAAAAGGTCTGCAGTAATGTAGATTTTTATTCGGGCTTTGTTTATGAAATGATAGGGCTTCCTCAGGAAATATTTACCCCTTTGTTTGCTATGTCACGTATTGTGGGATGGTCGGCTCACCGCATAGAAGAACTTAATTTTGAAGGTAAACGAATAATCCGTCCTGCTTACAAGAATGTACTTGAAGTACAGGAATATATTCCTATCTCAGAACGAATTTGATAAGTATGGAAAATGTGATTACTCAATGGATGAATAATCTTCTTCGCCTCCTTGGACTTACGCCTGAGGAGGCGAATAGTTTAGATCAGTGGGTTATTTTCGGTTTAATTATCGGGACAGCTTTATTGATTGATTATACTTGTAGGCTGATATTGTTGAAAGTAGTTAAGAAGATAGTAACCAAAACAAAAGCCACATGGGACGATATAGTCTTTGACGAGAAGGTGATGACTAAGCTTTGTCACATTGTGGCTCCAGTGTTAATTTACTTTTTCTTCCCAATTGCCTTCCCTAAAAGCTCGGAACTTTATACATTAATACTCAAAACAACCGAGATTTATATTATTGCGGTGACAATGCGTTTTATAGTAACCTTTTGTACTGCAATATATATAGCCTATAACGAAAATGAAAAGTATCATGACCGGCCATTAAAAGGATTATTGCAAACTGCACAGGTTATCGTGTTTTTTATAGGTGGTATACTTATCATCAGTGTGTTGTTTGATAAATCTCCTGCATCACTTTTAGCTGGGTTAGGTGCTTCGGCAGCTATTCTTATATTGGTATTCAAGGATAGTATTATGGGATTTATTTCCGGCATTCAGCTTTCTGCCAATAATATGCTTCGGCCGGGCGACTGGATTACCATGCCTAAATATAATGCAGACGGTATTGTGTTAGAGGTTACTTTAAATACGGTTAAAGTACGTAACTGGGATAATACAATTACTACGTTACCACCTTACGCATTGGTCAGTGATTCTTTTCAAAACTGGAGAGGAATGCATGAGTCTGGCGGTCGCCGCGTGAAACGTTCCATTAATATTGATATGAATAGCGTAAGGTTTTGTACGCTGGAAGTACTGGAGAGATTTAGAAAGATATCCTTGATAAAGGAATATATTGAAGAAACAGAAGAGGAGCTAAAAGCTTATAATCAGGAATGTGGCGTAGATGATTCTGTCCTTGTGAATGGACGCCGACAAACAAATTTAGGTGTATTTCGTGCTTATCTGGAGCGCTACTTAAGAAATCTTTCTTCTGTGAATCAGGATATGACTCTTATGGTAAGACATTTGCAACCTACTGAAAAGGGAATTCCTCTGGAGCTTTATTTCTTTACCTATTCAAAAGAATCAGCCGTTTATGAACAGATTCAAGCAGATGTAATGGATCATGTTCTTGCTGTTGTTTCCGAATTTGATTTGGCTGTATTCCAAAGTCCCACAGGAGCCGATTTTCGTTCACTAAAAAATTAATCTATAGGATGTTGCATATTTAATAAAGTATTGTATATTTGTTGTGTGATACTTTATTAACCTATGCCTAAATGAACACAAACACAAATAACATTATCCACGAGATAACTCCTTTATCTGATAAGGACTGTTTTTATATTGCTGAACGTTATAAAAAAGAGTTTACCTATCCTATTCATAGTCATCAGGAATTCGAGCTTAACTTTACCGAGAAAGCTGCCGGCGTGAGACGTATTGTTGGTGATTCAGCAGAAGTTATTGGAGAATATGATTTAGTGCTCATTACAGGAAAAGATCTGGAACATGTATGGGAACAGCACGAGTGTACTTCTGAACAGATTCGTGAAATAACAATTCAATTCTCTTCCGATGTATTCTTTAAGAGTTTCATAAACAAAAATCAGTTTGACAGCATACAGAAAATGCTTGAAAAAGCTCAGAAAGGGCTTAGCTTTCCTATGTCGGCAATCCTGAAAGTATATCATTTACTCGATAAACTGGCTTCCGAGAAAGAAGGGTTTTATGCAGTGATTAAGTTTATGACAATACTTTATGAACTGTCTCTTTGTGATGATGTTCACACTCTTTCAAGTTCTTCTTTTGCTAAGGTTGGAGTTCATTCAGACAGTCGTCGTGTGCAGAAGGTTCAGGATTACATAAATGAACATTATAAAGATGAAATCAGGCTTTCCCAATTAGCCGATCTTGCAGGGATGACTCCTGTTTCCTTTAGCCGCTTTTTCAAACTTCGTACAGGCAAAAATCTTTCAGATTATATTATCGATATTCGTTTAGGCTATTCTACACGTCTGCTTGTAGATTCAACTCAGTCTGTTGCTGAAATATGTTATGAGTGCGGTTTCAATAACCTTTCCAACTTTAACCGTATATTCAAAAAGAAGAAAGATTGCTCTCCAAAAGAATTTCGGGAGAATTACAGAAAGAAAAAGATTATTGTTTAAATATAGCTCTAGTCTTTGCAACCCATCGGGAGTATGGCTACTGTCTCGGACGAGTGGAAATTCTAATTTAGCATGTACTTACATAAAATTATAGAGTAACTTAGAAGTGCAATTTAGTACTAAAATCTCTGCGCGGGCAACTATGCCATTTTTTTTATAGGGGGTGAGATAATATTTCCCTTTTTTTGTATGATTGCTCCCTGAGCAGCTAGCCTTTAAAAAAATATATGTTCTATTTCCCAAAAAAAGGTTGTTTTGACGAAACACTGATTTATAATTTTTATTTATTGGCGGAAGATTTTGAAGATATCCGAGTTGTTTTGCTTATGAATTCCGGAAAAAGACTCTTGCCTACTTTCATGTCTAGTGTTTGTTTTTCGACCTTTATTTTTTATTTTTCATCCTATATATATAGGGAAAGCCTTATATTTGCCCTCAAATGTTAATACTTATGAAAAGGATACTCAGTATACTCATGATGAGCTGGATTACCTGCCAGCTGTTTGCCAATCCGATTACTGGAATGTTGGAACGTATCGATAAAGGTGCTTCCAAAAAGTTTGCTATTGAAATAAAGAAAAGCGGGAACAACGATTATTTTGAACTCGACCAGAAAGGTGACCAGGTGGTTATTCGCGGTAATAATTACGTGAATGTGGCCACAGGAATCAACTGGTATTTGAAATACTATGCCGGAGTGCAGCTTTCGTGGAATGGTATGACGGCTAAATTACCAGCCAAATTACCAAGAGTAATCAATAAGGAACGCCATGAAACTTCGTTGAAACTACGTTACGATTTCAATTATTGCACATACTCTTACTCCATGGCTTTCTGGGACTGGAAACGATGGGAGCAGGAAATTGACTGGATGGCATTGCACGGTATCAATTTGCCGCTAGCCATAGTAGGCGAGGAGTGTGTGTGGTTTAATATGCTCAAAAAACTGGGTTATAACAAGGAAGAAATAAATAAATTCATCTCCGGACCGGCTTTCATGGCTTGGTGGGAAATGAATAATCTGGAAGGATGGGGAGGCCCTAATCCTGATTCATGGTACATACAACAAACGGCTTTACAGAAGAAGATCCTGAAGCGCATGAAGGAGTATGGAATTGAGCCTGTGTTTCCTGGATATTCGGGAATGATGCCTCACGATGCAAAGCAGAAACTGGGATTGAATGTGACTGATGCGGAATTGTGGAACGGATATCTACGTCCTACTTTCTTGCAACCAACGGACAGTCGTTTCAAGGAGATTGCAGCCTTGTACTACAAAGAGCAGGAAGCACTTTTCGGTAAAGCGAACTATTATTCAATGGATCCGTTCCATGAGGCAAAAGGCATTGAGAAAGTAGATCTTGATGCTGCAGGGAAGGCTGTGATGGACGCTATGAAAATAGTGAATGCCAAAGCTGTGTGGGTAGTTCAGGGATGGACTGAAAATCCACGCGAGGATATGATAAAGAATATGAAGAATGGCGACCTTTTGGTACTTGATCTTTTCAGTGAATGTCGCCCTATGTGGGGAATGAAACCTTCACTCTGGTACAGAGAAGGCGGATATAAACAGCATGACTGGCTTTTCTGTATGCTTGAGAATTTTGGTGCTAAAGTAGGTCTGCATGGTCGCATGGATCAATTGCTTGATAATTTCTATCTGACAAAGAATAATCCACAAGCTGAACATTTGAAAGGCATCGGGCTAACCATGGAGGGTATTGAAAATAATCCGATGATGTTTGAACTGATGACTGAATTGCCATGGCGTTCCGAGAAGTTCACCAGAATGGAGTGGCTGAAAGGATATTTGAAGGCGAGATATGGGGTGAAAGACAATACAATAGAACAGGCTTGGACTGCATTAGCTAACGGCATATTAAATTGTCCGCAGGGAAATAACCAACAGGGAACTCATGAGTCTATATTCTGTGGCCGTCCGTCACTGAATAATTTTCAGGTTTCCAGTTGGTCGAAAATGGAGAATTATTATGATCCAACAACAACAGAAAATGCTGCACGGTTAATGTTGCAAGTGGCAGATAAGTACAAAGGAAACAACAATTTTGAATATGACTTGGTGGATATCGTTCGTCAGTCTTTAGCCGACCGTGGTCGCATTGTTTATAACCATGCGATAGCCGATTTTAAGAGTTTCGACAAGAAAGCATTCAGAAAAGATTCGGAAGAGTTCCTTAATTTACTGCTTTTGCAGGATAAGTTGCTGGGAACACGTCGCGAGTTTCGGGTGGGTAACTGGATTGAAAAGGCACGTAATTTGGGTAATAACGAAGAAGAAAAGAATCTTTACGAATGGAACGCACGTGTGCAGATTACCACATGGGGTAATCGTTATTCAGCTAATGATGGAGGTCTCCGTGATTATGCACACAAAGAGTGGAACGGTATTTTGAAGGATTTCTATTACAAACGTTGGGCGGCATATTGGAAGACTCTTTCAGATGTACTGGATGGTAAACCAATGGTGGAACTAGATTATTATTCCATGGAAGAACCATGGACAAAGGCTACTAATCCGTATTCTGCTGTTCCTGAAAATGATTGTGTAACGGTGGCTAAGGAGGTTTTTAGTAAGGCTTTCGCTGTAAATAATTAACCTTTAAACTCTGAATAATGGAAAACACACAAAGCAATATACCAAAGAAGCAACGTTTGTTATCACTTGATGTGCTGCGTGGACTAACGGTGGCAGGGATGATTCTGGTGAATAATGGTGGTGGCAAGGTTTCTTACGCACCTTTACGTCATTCAGTATGGAATGGTTTATCACTGGCCGATTTGGTGTTCCCCTTCTTTCTTTTTATGGTGGGAATATCAACCTATATTTCATTACGGAAGTTTCAGTTTAAGTGGTCAAACCCATTAGCTCTGAAGATATTGAAAAGAACTTGCCTTATATTACTTCTAGGATGGGCTATCTACTGGTTTGAAGGCTGCTGTAAGGGCGACTTTTTGCCTTTTGATCATATACGCCTTCCTGGTGTGTTACCCCGCATTGCGCTGTGTTACGGCATTGTTTCGTTGCTGGCAGTAACGGTTTCTCATAAATGGCTTCCGTGGCTGGCAGGCTTTCTGTTGGTAGGTTATACTTTTCTATTACTAGTCGCTAATGGCTATATATGTGATGAAACTAATATTCTGTGTATTGTAGATCGCAGCGTATTTGGAGCGGTGCATCTTTATCACAAGAGTCCCATTGATCCTGAAGGATTGTTGGGCGTTATTCCGTCTATTGCACATACGCTTATTGGTTTCTGGTGTGGAAAGATTTTAACTGAACACTCTGAACTGAAAGATAAAATGCTTCACCTGTTTATATTTGGTTTTGTATTGATGAGTGTTGGATTGCTCTTCACCTACGGACTACCTATGAACAAACGTATATGGTCGCCCACTTTGGTGCTTTTTACTTGTGGACTGGCCACAAGTCTGCTGGCGTGGTTTATCTATATTATTGATGATAAAGGGAATAAAGGTTGGACACCATTCTTTGTATCATTTGGGGTGAATCCACTCTTTATCTATGTAATGAGTGAACTGATGAATGTTGTATTTGGAGATTTTGGCATTGCCAAAGCTTTGTTCGGTGGCATTCATGCTATAGTGCCCGATGATTATGTTTCTTCGCTTATTTATGCAGTTACTTTTGTGCTGCTTAACTGGGCTATTGGTTATCCACTTTACAAAAAGAAGATCTATATCAAGATATAAAGAATACGTGATGAAGAAACACATACTGATAAAAGTTTGTCTGTCTGCATGTTTGTTGGTTATCACTCTGATGACGTATGCACAATATGGAAAATATGTTGATCCTAAAATTGGTTCAGAAGGTTTGGGGCGGGTATTTGTTGGCCCGTCGGCACCGTTTGGAATGGTGAAACCAGGTCCGGATTGTACCTGCAAACCAAACAGCGGCTGGTTACCTATGCCCGAAGTTGTGACTGGTTTTTCTCAGGTACATGTAAGTGGTACAGGTGGAGGCCCTAAATATGGAAACATTCTTGTACAGCCCTATTGTGGAGAACTGGATAGTGATAGCCACGAAGCCAAACGGGAATATGAAAAGATAGAACTGGGATACTATAAAACTAGTTTTCAGGGAAGTGGAATTCAAACAGAGTTGACTACTTCTGATCGGTGCTCGTTTTATCAGTTTACCTATCCCAAGGAGAGTAAACGCTCTTTACGGGTGGATGCCGGTTTCTTTTTGGGAGAGAATATTGTTCCTGATGCTCGTGAAGCCCAGCAGTTTGTAGGCTCGGAAGTAGAAATTGTGTCGGATACGGAAGTCCGTGGATATAGCCGCATCCGTGGAGGATGGAATAATGGACGTGCCTATACAGTCTACTTTTATGCGGTGGCGGATAAACCTTTTACAAAAACGCTAACCTGGAAAGGACAGATCTCTTCATTAGTAGAAAAAGTACAATGTGATGAAGGGAAAAAGACAGGCGCTGTGCTATCCTGGGGAGAGGAAAATATGAAAAGTACCATCCGCTTTAAAGTGGGCATTTCGTTTCTTAGTTCTCTTAAGGCGCAAGAGAATGTACGCAGGGAAATTCCACACTGGGACTTTCAGCAGCAATTGGCAACAGTTCGTCTTCAGTGGGAAAAGCTTCTGGAACGCATTGAGTTAGGAAAAGATGCTACGGAAGTACAAAAGCGTATGTTTTATACAGCACTTTACCACACACTTATTATGCCTGTTGACCGTACTGGTGAGAATCCTCTTTGGATAGATAATCTCCCTTATTACGATGATTTCTATGCTATCTGGGATACTTATCGGACTTCCAATCCACTCATCACGATCCTTTCTCCTGAAAGAGAAGTTGATATTGTTAATGCACTTATAAACATTTATAAAAGAGATGGCTATATGCCAGATGCCCGTAGCGGCAATGCGAATGGTCGTACCCAGGGAGGTTCAAATGCAGAAGTAATTATTGCCGATGCCTTTGTAAAAGGGCTCAAAGGTATAGATTACAAACTGGCACTGAAGGCGATGCTAAAGGATGCGACTGTTCCTCCAGGAGGAAATGAAGAACAGGAAGGGCGTGGCGGATTGACGGAATACAACCGACTGGGTTATGTGCCTTTTGGAATTGACAGAGCTGGGAATCGTACAGTGGAATATGCTTATAATGACTACAACATAGCGACTGTGGCCAAAGGGCTTGGGAAACAGGATGTTTACGAGGAATACATCCGCAAAGCGGAAAACTGGAAGAATCTGTGGCGTGATGATTATGAATATGACGACGTAAAAGGATTCATCATGCCTCGTTCGGCTTCGGGTGAATGGCTTGACGATGTTCCTTTTGGCCATTCAAAAATACAACATCCAACGTTCCATTATACTCCCGCAACAAATGAAGCTCCTTGGTACACACCTTGGTGGGGCACATTCTTTTATGAAGGTATTTCGTGGGAATATTCATTGAGCATACCTCACGATGTTCCAACCTTGATTGAAAAGAGTGGAGGAAAGGATGCCTTCCAGCATCGGTTAGATACTTTCTTCGATAAGGGGTATTACAATGTGAACAACGAACCTTCTTTCTTAACTCCTTGTCTGTATCACTGGATTGGCCGTCCCGACTTAAGCGGTGAGCGAATACGGAAAATTATAACGCAAAACTATAACGATACACCAAGTGGGTTACCAGGTAATGATGATTCCGGAGCTATGTCATCCTGGCTGGCTTTTCACATGATGGGACTTTACCCCAATGCAGGACAATCCTATTATCTGATACATTCACCTTTGATTGGTGAATATACCATTCGGTTAGCTGATGGAAAAAGTTTGCACGTAATGGCAAAGAAGTTTTCTTCGAAGAACATTTATATTCAGCGTGTGATCCTGAATGGAAAGGAACTTTGCAGGGCATGGATAAATCATGACGAGTTGTTGAATGGTGGTGAACTAGTGATGGAGATGGGAAATAAACCGTCAAAGTGGGGTATGGAAGAGTTGCCTCCGGTAAAAATGTAGGAGAGTAAAGAATGAAGAAAATTCTATATACGGGTGTGATTGCTCTGTTGCTGAGTGTAGCAGTGAAAGCACAAATCAATGAAAAATATACGTTCGTGTTCAAGTTGCACGAACAGACTCGTCGTTATGAAGTGAACATTACTGAGCGAAAAGATACGGTCCTTTTTGAATGGAGCACGTTGCGTAATTCCCTTTGGCAAAAGGGAATATATAAAATGGGATTCCAGAATGTTGAGGAAGGTGATGACTTGAGCTGGTTACAACCTGTTGACGGGTGTGAAGTGGTGCTTCCTGTTGGTGAAACGTTCGGTCTTATTTCCCGCAAAGCCTTAAAATCGCTTAAGGAGAAAGGTTGGTTTATCTATAACAAAACGACTTATCGTAGAACTGAAAGTGAGGCCACTGATCTGCAGGAGTTTAAAGGCAAAAAACTAATTCATGTATTGGCTGATGTAGAGTCCACGAATATGTGGATTGTTGATAGTGAAGCGCTACCACTCATCTATAAAGTAAACGATAATCCACTGGGAATAGACTGGAGTGTAGAATAGAAGCTTCTTACATAAAAGCAATTTCTGTATATATTTGCTGTTGGTTACAAAAAAGAGTATATATTTGTGTGCCGTAAGCCTTTAATGCTTTTGATTACCGGTTCATAAATGAAAAAAACGACAAATAAGATTGTGTATAGGAAAATAGTTGGATTGTTATGGCTGACTTTTTTGTGGATAATAGTGTTCCCATGTTCTGCACAGGTATCACTTCGAAAGATTCTTGATCAGTATAACTTTTCTGCCATAACCATTAATGATGGTTTACCACACAATTATATCGATGACATATACAAGGATAGTCAGGGATTCCTTTGGTTGTCTACACACAACGGACTTTCACGTTATGACGGATATTCCTTTGTAAACTATAATATAACGTCGCCTACTGTACGCTTACGCTCTAATTTTATCAATCAGGTATGTGAGGACGGATTTAACCGCCTCTGGATTGCTTCCGAAGCAGGGCTGGATTTATTGAATCTGAAAACTAACTGGTTGGAATCCATCGATTTTACTCATTTTAAGAGTGAGGATCTTTCAAAAGAACCTGTTTACTTTATAGTTTGCGATAAGAATAAAACTATCTGGCTGGCAACACAGACCAATCTGTATCATTTATTTTTTACCTCAGATGGACGGATAGAACGTTGCGTGGCACTTACCTCTAAATATGAAAGACATTCTGCCTCTATTACAGCTTTGAAGCAAGTTAATGGAGAAGTATGGGTGGGATATGGTAACAATGTATATAAAGTCAATCAGGAAAGAAGTGGGCAATTGAAGCTAAGAAAAGTTCTACCGGCATGCTCATTTGATAGTCAGATTCGTATTCATTGCTTTTGTTCATTTAGAGGTGATGTGTGGATAGGAACAGATAGAGGACTTTACCGTTGTAATATGCGCAGCAAAAAGTGTAAACTGTACACATCTCAGGATGGAAACATTAATTCTCTGACGCAGGACTATATCACGGATGTGGCTGTAACACATAATCAGGAATTGGTGGTTTCTACTCTTAAAGGACTGAATTTCTATAACGCTGTAACCGATGATTTTGTACAGCTGGAAAATTCTAGTTATGATTCAAAACGCATGATCAGTTGCAACTTTATTCATTGTCTTTTTGTTGACGGATCAATCCTGTGGCTTGGAACGGAGATTGGTGGCATGGATAAGATGGAGAGTCGCAGTTTGAAATTACGTCTGTATACAAATAACAGATATGAGGTTGGTAGCTTATCAGATAATCCAGTGAATAGTATCTTCGAGGATTCTTATGGAAATCTTTGGGTAGGAAATGTGGAACAGGGACTCAGCTTGCGTAGGAAAGGGACTGATGAGTTTGTACATTATCGTCATCAGGCAAACAACAATAGCTTGAGTCATAATTCGGTATGTGATATTGCACAGGATAATCGAAATCAACTCTGGTTTGCCACCTGGGGAGGTGGAGTAAGTTGTGCCAGTCTTGGAAATGTGTCTAATGTATCTTTTACGCAATTTAATACTCTAAATACTCCGTTACGGAGCAATTATGTGGGTTCGCTTTGTTTTGATAAGTTGAATGATGGCATGTGGATAGGTACTTCGAAAGGGCTATCTTTCTATGATTTGAATCGAAATACTATTACCAATATTGTATTGCCGACAGATCGATTGCCAAATAATTCATTGGTAAAGATGGTTATTGATAGGAAACAGCGGTTATGGATTGGAACACATCATGGCTTGATTATTATTGATCTCTATTCATTTGCCAGAAACCACAAAAATGTGCATTATCATTACATGGAATGCAAGCTGGATAACCCACAGAGTAAACTGATAGAGAAAATATGTTGCATCTTTGAGGCATCTGATGGAACAATTTGGCTTGGAAGTAATGGTTACGGTATTTATCGACTAGAAAGAGATAAGGAATATCCTTACAAATTTATAAATCTGACCACTCGAAATGGGTTGTGTGATAATACAATATTTGGAATAGCAGAAGATAGGCAGCACCATCTTTGGTTTAGCACTAACAACGGACTTTCTTGCTATACGCCAAAGTCGAAAGGTTTTGCTAACTATTATCAGAAAGATGGATTGCTATCCGATCAGTTTTATTGGAATGCATATTGTCAGACAAAGGATGGAACTCTTTATTTTGGAGGATTAGATGGTATGGTGGGATTGAATGGAATGCTCACAAAATATAAAAAACATGAAAATAAGGTCGTTTTTACCCGTCTTTCTGTTCTGGACAATGATATAATGCAAAGTGGAAATGACTATTTAGATAAAAGTATATCCTGGGCCAGAGAAGTTCACCTCCACGAACGCGACAAATCATTTTCATTGGAGTTTTCAGCTTTAGATTAT
This sequence comes from uncultured Bacteroides sp., assembly GCF_963678845.1. Lineage (NCBI taxonomy): Bacteria > Pseudomonadati > Bacteroidota > Bacteroidia > Bacteroidales > Bacteroidaceae > Bacteroides > uncultured Bacteroides sp. The sequence continues at coordinate 1,579,757 of NZ_OY787464.1, read as the reverse complement.
GAGAATGCTGGTAAATTGAAATATTACTATCGACTGAAAGGTTTCGATGATAAATGGATAGAGTGTGACATCAAGCGACATTATGCAAGTTATACCAACTTGAGAGCTGGGCACTATACTTTTCAAGTGAAAGTACAGAATCCACTGAATATGAATGATAGTCAGATTACTGAGCTTTCTATAGTTGTGTCTCCTTTCTTTTATAAAACCTGGTGGTTCTTTTCACTGATGATATTGGTTGCGGCATTCGCTGTTTTCTATTGGTACCAATGGCGTATTTCAACTTATAAGGAACAAAAACGTGTTCTGACACAAAAAGTAAAAGAGCGTACATTAGAGTTAGAAGAAAAAATGGATGTCTTGTCGCACCAGAATGACTTGCTGACTCAACAAAAGAAGCAGTTGCTGGAACTCTCAAAACGAATACAGGAAATAACTGCTGATAAAATATCTTTTTTTACAAATATTACCCATGAGTTCCGAACCCCAATATCGTTGATTCTTGGACCTATAGATCGTGCTTTGAAACTAAGTAATAATCCTGAGGTGGTGGAACAGCTAAATCTAGCCGAGCGAAATTCAAAGTCGTTGTTGTCATTGGTTAACCAGTTGCTGGATTTTCGTAAGGTGGAGTCAGGGCGTATTATGATAACAAAGAAGCAAAATAATTTGCCTGCTTTTATTCAAAATGTTGTAATGCCGTTTGAAGCTTTTGCCAGGGATAGACAAATTGAGGTTCGTACCATTATCCGTGCCAAAGACTCTTTCTATAAATATGATGAAGAGTGGATGCGAAAGGTTTTGGTCAATTTACTTTCTAATGCAATCAAGTTTACTCCAAACGGAGGACGGGTTAATCTTTATGTTTGCTCTTACATTGATAAGAAAGGACAAAATAACATCTATTTTTCCATATCGGATACAGGAGTAGGTGTTTTGAATGAAGATTTGGACAAGATATTCGATCGTTTCTACCAATCTAGAAAGAATGTAAAATTCCATATATACGGACAGAGCGGCACTGGTATAGGCTTGTATCTGTGCAAACGGATTGTTAATGAACATGGGGGACGCATTTATGCACGGAACAACCATCGTGCCGGGGTTGCAATAAGGATCCTGATGCCAATGGATATTTCTGAGGAACAAATAGTTGAAGACACGCAACAGATTCTTGTTCCAGACACACAGAATAGTGTTACCTCTGAATATATAGTGCAAACTGAAAGTGAGTACCACAAAATGAAGAAAAAAATATTGATTGTAGATGACAATCCTGATATGCGTGTTTATGTTCGTTCCATTTTAAACTCTGAATATAATGTTGTAGAAGCTGAAGATGGAGCTAAAGCATTAGATTTGCTCAAGAATACAAATATAGATTTTATAGTAAGTGATTTGATGATGCCTGTAATGGATGGTATTGAATTATCCAAAAGGGTAAAAGAGGATTTATCTATTTCTCACATACCTATTTTGATTCTTACTGCTAAGGTCTCAGATGAGGCTCGTCTGGAAAGTTTCCGTATAGGTGTGGACGAATATTTGCAAAAGCCTTTTAATGAAGAGTTACTATTGGTTCGTATACACAATATTTTCAATGCTCGTAAGGCTGCACAACAGCAGTTTGACTTGCAGATGGATCCAGGGACCCTGCGCATAGATGAAGAATCGCGTGATAGTAAGTTCCTGAATAATGTAATGCAGGTAATTGAGAATAGTTACACAAATTCGGACTTTGATGTGAATGCCTTTGCAGATGCCATGGGTATAAGTAAAACCTTGCTTAACCAGAAATTGCAAAATTTAGCGGGGAATTCGACATCCAAGTTTATTGGGAACTATCGTCTGAAAAAGGCACAGGAACTAATTCTTATAAATAAGGTAAGTAAGAACATGAATGTTTCTGAAATTGCTTATTCAGTAGGTTTTAACGATCCTAAATACTTCAGTCAATGCTATTTGAAAAAATTCGGTATTCTACCTAGTACTTCTTTGGACTATTAACTATTAATTGTTTCAGATTTAGTTAAAAACAGAGGCTTGCTTAATTTTCATCCTTTATTTTTCAAAATTCATCCTTCTTAAACGGCAAAGATATTACTTTGGCGCTGTGAAATTTTTAATTAAATCTTAAGTTTATAGTTATGCGCAAAACACATTTAGCATGTCTTTTCATCTTCTTGATGAGTAGCATTTCAGTATTTGCTCAAAAAAGCATTATTACTGGAAAAGTGGTCGACGGTAAGGGCGAATCACTGATTGGTGTTAATGTCCTGGTAAAGGGAACTACTACAGGAACCGTTACGGATCTTGATGGAAAGTATTCCATTTCAGCTCCTACAGGAAGTACTCTCTCGTTCACCTACATTGGTTTTACATCCCAAGATATTAAGGTGAGTAATCAAAAAGTTATTAATGTAATATTGAAAGAAGACAGCAAGACTTTGAATGAAGTCGTTGTTGTAGGTTACGGCAGTATGACCCGTAAGGATGTCACTAGTTCTATTACTACAGTAAAAGCTGACAAACTGAATACCGGTGTTTATACCGATCCCGGACAGTTGTTACAAGGCAAGGTTCCTGGATTAACGATAGTTCAGAGCAGTGACCCTACATCAGGAACAGCTTCTATCTCTCTTCGTGGTGCATCTTCTCTGCGTACAGGTGAAGCAATGGAACCCTATTATGTTGTTGACGGTATTCCTGGTATGTCTTTGAATCTTATAGCTCCAGATGACATTGAATCAATTGATGTGCTTCGCGACGCATCTGCAACTGCTATTTACGGTTCTAAGGCTGCCAATGGTGTGATTGTTATCACTACAAAGAAAGGAAGCAAAACTGATCGTTCAACTGTCTCATATAGTGGTTATGTTGGATTTGATAAAATAGCCAAACGTCTTGATATGATGTCAGCCAGTGATTTGCATTCTTATGCATCAGCTAACAATATTACACTTCCTAATGATAAAGGCAGCAACACGAATTGGAATGATGAAGTGCTTCGTACAGCAGTCAGCCACAATCATAATGTTTCTATTAACGGAGGAAATGAACGTTCCAGTTACAATGCCAGCTTGAGTTATTTGAATAAAGAAGGTATTGTGCTTGGCACTGGATTTGAACGTATTTCAGGTCGTGCTTATGCGCAGACAAAATGTTTGAATGATCGTTTGACTTTGGCTTTCAATGTTAATGCCGCACAGAGTAAAGGTAAGAATGTTTCATCAAGTAAAGATGGTCAAAGCGTATTTGATGCCATGAACTATTATTCACCCTTACTTCCTACAAAAAATGAAGATGGTACGTGGTATAATTACACATCGGTAAATCAATATTTCAACCCGCTATCTATGATTCATGAGGACACTTATGAAACGATTAAGAAAGATCTTCAGGGAACGGGTAAGGCCACTCTACAAATCAATAAGGATTTAGTTTGGAACTTGAATCTTTCTTATGAAAACGAGCAAATCAACTATAATAATTACAATACTACACAGTCTCAGATCGTTAATACTAATGGAAATGCTTACCGTGGAACTGTTGAAAATAAAAAGAAAGTATTGGAAACCTATTTCAATTATGATCATACATTTGCTAATGTTCATAAATTAGGTTTAATGGCCGGTTATTCTTATGAGCAATCGGACAACAACGATGGCTTTGGCCTTAATGTTTATAATTTCTATAGTAATGCTACTTCATACTATAACCTTGCTTTTGCCAACAAAATGGACATGAGTGGTATAACGGCTTATGGATTGGAAACTCTCCGTATGATTTCTTTCTATGGTCGTTTGAATTATTCATATAACAGTAAATACATGCTTCAGGCTACTTTCCGCCGTGATGGTTCTTCGGCTTTCGGTAAAAATAATCGTTGGGGAACATTCCCTTCTGCATCTCTTGCATGGCGTATGAGCGAAGAGAAATTTATCAAAGATTTAAACGTATTTGATGATTTGAAATTCCGTGTAGGTTATGGTGTCAGTGGTAACTCTTTGGGATTTGGCGCTTACCAGGCAATTCAGACTTATGGTCCTTCAGGATGGTTTACATATACAGATGCTAATGGAAATTCCAGTCTTTATCGTACAATAGCTGCTCAATCAAATGCAAATCCTAATTTGAAATGGGAACGAACTGCAATGCTTAATGTAGGTCTTGATTTTACTTTCTTTGGAGGACGTCTAGGTGGTACAATCGAATATTATGATAAGCGTACAAGCGATTTGATTTATTCATATGATGTATCAACAAACCGTTATCCTTATGGTTCCATGTATGCAAATGTGGGTGATATTGACAATAAAGGTATTGAATTTACAATCAATGCAACTCCTATCAGTACAAAGAAATTCTCTTGGGAAACAAGCTTGAACCTTTCACACAACAAAAATAACGTGAAAAGTATTTCCAATAGTGATTATTCTGTAGACTATATTAAGACCGGTGATCCGGAAATTGCAGGTTATTCTTCAAACGCACAAGTAGAACGTATTATGGAAGGTCATCCACTTGGAACGTTCTATACTTATGAATGGGCTGGTTATAATTCAGACGGCGTATCAGTATTCTACAAACATGATCCGAAACTGGTGAACGTACTGGTGAAACGACAAAAGACCCGGTTGATACAGATCGAACCATTACAGGTTGTGCACAGCCTAAGTTAAATTTTGGTTGGACAAACAATTTTAAATATAAGAATTGGAGTTTGGATATGTTCTTTACAGGAGTTTTAGGCAATAAAATTTATAATGCAACTCGTGAACAATATAGTAATGTAGGCTTCGTTACTGAAGGCAGAAATGTATTGAAATCAGTAGCTACTGAACAAAGAGCTACAGATATTCAATCACAGGCCCCTTCAGATCGTTGGTTGGAAAATGGTGATTATTTCCGTTTGTCAACTCTGTCTTTAGGTTATTCATTTGGAAAATTGGGAAATTGGGTTAATTCACTCAAGCTATATGCAACTTGCAATAACTTGTTTACAATTACTGGCTATTCCGGTCGTGATCCTGAAATTAATCTCGGTGGATTGGAACCAGGAATAGATAGACGTACTAACTATTATCCTCGCACCCGCACATTTATGCTAGGTGTAAATGTAAATTTCTAATCATCTAAAAATTGAACTTACAATGAAAAACTATATTAAAAATACCTTATTTGCAGGTTTGCTGCTATCATCTGTAACGGCCTGCACTAATCTGGATGTAGATGTCAAGTCTACCTATACTTCTTATCCAAGTTCCGAAATTGCAACCGAGGCAAAGATGGCGGATTTGTACTATGGATTCCGTGGCCCTTTGGGACGTCGTTATGTTGAAGCAGCATGGTTATCTTCTGATGAATTTACAGCAGTTACTTATGGTGCTAACTGGTATGACGGTGGTAATTATGTTCATTCTACGCTTCACATGACTAATTCAGATGATGCACATATCGATTGGCTTGGTGATATCATGGGAACCATTACCAAGTGTAATCAGGCAATTGTAGACCTTGGAGGTGATAATGCTAAGGATGAATCTATCGCAAAAGCTTTGACAATGCGTGCTTTCTATCATTTCATCTTTATGGATATGTTTGGCGATGCGCCTATTTTGGATCATGTTGTTGGAGTTAATGAGGCTATTGATCGTTCACCACGTGCTGATGTAGCAGCTTTTATAGAGAAAGATCTACTTCGTGCTATTAATTCCGGAGGATTGTCTGAAAATGTTGATGCTTCGACTTATGGAAAACCTACTAAATGGATGGCTAAGGCTCTTCTTGTAAAACTGTATCTAAATTGGGCTGTTTACACTTGCGGTGATGTAGCTAATTATGCGCCTACTTTGGCAAATTCTAAACTTAATGATGCAGTGAAATACTGTGATGATATAATTAATAGCGGTAAGTTTAATCTGAGTGATAGTTATCGCAAGAAATTCATGCCGAATAATGGCTATCAGATTAAGGATTTTATCTATGCAATGCCTTATGATAATGCATCAGCACAAGGTATGACATACGCTCGATTCCAATACTGGCCTAAATTCAATAATGATGGAGGAACCGGTGCTGGTTTGCTTGGCATATCAATTTCAAAGAATGCAGGTGGTATTTTTACAATTACACCTGAAGCAGCCGATCGCTTCTCTCTTCAAGGAGACGAACGTAATGATATCATTTTGAAAGATGCGCTTAATACTTATGATATTTCAACCTTTAATAAAACCACAACGCCTTATATGTATAATGGGCAGCGTGTAGTACTTACCAAAAATATTACTTTACTCATTCCGGGTGATGCTTCTATGAATGTAGGTGATAACTTTAATGGTTGGAATCAAGGTTACCGTTGTATCAAGTGGGGCATTCAGTCTGCTGATTATGACACTTATGGTCGTAACCAAAGTAACGATGTGCCTATTTTCCGTTATGCAGATATTCTTCTGATGAAGGCTGAAGCTATTCTTAGAGGTGCAACTGCTACCAACGGTGATACTCCTATGAGTTTGTTTAATCAGATTCGTAGTTATGTAAAAGCTCCTACATTAACCACAACTCCTACTTTGCAAGATATTCTTGACGAACGTGGACGTGAGTTCTTTAGTGAGATGTGGCGTCGTAATGACTTGATCCGCTTTGGTCAATTCGAAAATGATTGGGGATTGAAACATGTTGTAAATCCTGCTGCCAAAACTCAGAAATGGCGTCGTATATTCCCAATTGCTAGAGGTGTTATGAACTCTAATACTAATTGGAAACAAAACACTGGATACTAACAAATAAAGGTAAGTCCATAAGGTTGACCTTATGGGGAGAAGGCTTATGATAAATTTCTTATTGGTTTATTATTAAAAGATTTTAGGCCTTCTCCCTTTTTTTATTTTTCTTTTTCCTTTTCTTTTACCTTTAATCAATTATGAGGAGCTTATCTATTTTTTTACTGTGTTTTTTATGTCGTTTCAGTGTAGTCGAGGCTCAAATTCTGCTGCAACAATATGTTGATACCCGTGTGGGCACAGCTGCCAGCATAACTCAAACAGCCGGCAAGTTCGGTAAACACACAGAGGAATATGGACAGACATTGCCCGCTGTATTGGTGCCGCATGGTATGAACTTCTGGACACCACAGACTCAGGATACAGAGCGAAAATGTATTGCTCCTTATTACTACAGGGATAACAAGTTACAGGGATTCCGCAATTCACATTGGATTGTGGGAGGATGTACGCAGGATTATGGCAGCATGACCTTGATGACCGTGGTTGGGAATTTGAAGACTACTCCCGAAGAAAGAGCTTCAGTCTTTTTTCATGAGAAAGAAATTGCCACTCCGTCTTATTATTCAACTTATCTGGAAGATTATCACACACAGGCAGAAATGACCGCCCAATCTCGTTCTGCTTTGTTCCGTTTTACTTATGATGAAGAAGGTATGGCCTATCTGGTGGTCAATCCAAACAGTGATGAAGAGGAGGGTTATATTGAAATAGATTTAGAGAAACATGAGATTCGGGGTTACAATCCCGCTCATCGTATTTATCAAGGGTGGGGAGAACCCACTGGATTCAGTGGCTATTTCGTGGTAAGGTTTGAGAAAGAACCTACAACGTATGGCGTTTGCCAAGACAACTTGGTTTATTCAAAACAGAAATCAATAGGAAAACAAAAAAATATAGGTGCGTTTGTTGGGTTCAAAGTTGCTTCGCACGAGAAAGTATTGGTGAAAGCTGCATCTTCTTTTACTGATATGCAGGGTGCATTGAAGAATCTCGATAAAGAGATTCCTGATTGGAATTTTGACAGAACCCGCAAGCAGTTGGAACAGTGTTGGGAAAATCAGCTTTCCAAAGTGAAAGTAGAGGGTGGAAGTAAAGAAGAGAAGAAGAAATTCTATAGTGCTTTGTATCGTACTTCCTTTCTGCCGCGTGTGTTCAATGATGTAGATGGACATTATCCCTCTTTTGCCAAAGGTACTCCTATCCGTCAGACAAAGACGGGTGATTATTATGATGATTATAGTATGTGGGATACCTATCGGGCTTTGCATCCACTATTCACAATCATTGATGCCAAACGAGAGGGAGAGATGGTACAATCCTTGGTGGAGAAATATAAGCAGGGTGGGTGGTTACCTATCTTTCCTTGCTGGAATAGTTATACGGCAGCCATGATTGGTGACCATTGTATCTCTGTTATTGGTGATGCTTATGTAAAAGGAATAAAAGGATTTGATATAAAAACTGCTTATGAAGCTATGCGAAAAAATGCTTTTCAGACACCAGCTTCATTCGAAGATTATAAAAATGGTATGGGACGTCGCGCTTTGACTTCTTATCTGAAATATGGATATATTCCTTTAGAGGACTCTGTACCGGAGGCATATCATATGAATGAGCAGGTATCTCGTACGCTGGAATATGCTTATGATGATTATGTGCTGGCACAAGTGGCTAAAGGACTTGGGAAAATTGCAGATTATAAAGTATTGACTAAGCGGGCAAAAAACTGGCAGAATGTAATTGATCCAAGAACTGGATATGCACAAGGACGACATGCTGATGGTACATTCCTTAATGAAGATAATGCATTTAACTTTGCCCGGTTTGTTACTGAAGGGGCACCTTGTCACTATACTTGGTACGTTCCACAAGATGTGGAGTGCCTAACTAACTGGATGGGAGGAAAGGATAAATTTGTCAGCAAACTGGATTCCATGTTTAGCGAATTGCGTTATTGGCATGGCAATGAACCTTGTCATCAAGTAGCTTATTTATTCAATTATGTGGGTGAGCCTTGGAAAACTCAGAAGCAAGTTTGCCATATTCGTAACACAGAATATCTGAATGCGCCAGGCGGATTGTCTGGAAATGATGATGCTGGTCAGATGTCTGCCTGGTATGTTTTTTCAGCAATGGGCTTTTATCCTGTTTGTCCGGGTAATCCATATTATGTAATTGGTTCGCCGGCATTTGCAAAGGCGACTATCAAACTGGAGAATGGAAAGGAATTTATAGTAAAGGCTTGCGGTGTTTCTGATCAGAATATTTATATTCAGTCGGCAACGCTTAATGGCAAAAGATTCGATAAGAGTTATATAACTCATAAGCAAATACTCGAAGGTGGAACACTCGTATTCGTGATGAGAGCTACTCCTAATAAAAGCTGGGCTGCGAAAAAAGAGAATTGTCCGCTATCCATGTCGAAATAGATTGTATGTAAATTATGAAGAGATATGTTTTTATAAGTGTATTTTTGTTGTTTACCTTTTCTGCATGGGGACGGGATTATAATATTGTGACCCAAGGGAAAGCTATAGGCGATGGCAAAACACTAAATACAAAACTAATCCAGCAGGTAATAGATCAGTTAGCTAAAAAAGGAGGCGGAAGAATTGTTTTTCCAAAAGGAATTTATCTTACTGGTTGCATACAATTGAAATCAGGTGTAGATTTGAATTTAGAGAAAGAGGCTGTCTTGCTGGGAAGCACAAATCCGGATGATTATTATCCTTTAGAGGAAGACAAAGACAATGCAAATGCTAATGATAATTCAAAGCAGGCTCTGATTCTTGGATATAATGTTAAAAACATAACGTTGGATGGAGAGGGTAGTATTGATGGTCAAGGGCTTGAACTTGCTTTGAATATAGATAGTTTGCATCATTCTGGGGTAAAGATCGATTCACATTACAATATGCGTAGAATGCGTCCTAGTGAAACGGTTAGACCAAAATTGTTTCTTTTGTCGAAATGCGGGAACATTTCTATCACTGGATTGCATTTAAGAAATAGTGCTTGTTGGGGATTGACATTCGATCTTTGTTCTGATTTGGTCATTGATCAAGTGTGTATGGAAAACCGGGCTTATTGGAATAATGATGGTTTCGATATTACGGATTGTCGTCGGGTGAGAATTACCCGTTGTAATGTAAATGCAGCAGATGACGGTATTTGCTTGAAATCATATCATCCGGATGCTTGCAATGATAGCATTTATATTGCTGATTGCGAAGTTCGTAGCAGTGCGAGTGCCATTAAGTTTGGAACCGCCTCATGGGAAGGTTTTAAGAATATAACTATTGATAATATACGTGTGTTTGACACGTTCCGTTCTGCTATTGCCATTGAATCTGTTGATGGAGGAGACATCGAGAATATACGTGTTAGTAGAATCACGGCAAGAAATACGGGTAATGCCCTCTTTATACGTTTGGGACGCCGGGATGGCAAGCGAGTTGGAACAATAAAGAATATCTTTATAAAGGACATGAACGTGGAGATCCCTTTCGGTCGGCCAGACATCAACTATGATCTTCGCGGTCCGGAGGTAGATTCCTTTCACAACCCGTTCCCTTCATCTATTGCAGGCATACCAGGATATTACATAGAGGGTGTTCATCTGGAAAATATTGAAATCACCTGTCCGGGAAGGGCCACGAGAGGTATGGCTTATGTGCCGTTGAACCGTTTGAAGCAAGTCCCCGAGCAAATTGATAAATATCCTGAATTCAGCATGTTTGGCGAGCTTCCTTCATGGGGATTTTATATCCGCCATACCAAGGATGTTACATTAAAGAATGTGCGGTTGAATTTGTCGGAACCCGATTATCGTCCGGCTATTATTTTGGATGATGTTAAAGGGGATAGTTTAGAGCAAGTCTCTCTTCCTCCAGATAATAAAGAGCAGATTATAAGAGTAAACAACTAAAAATATAATATGATGAGAATAAAGTTATTATTAGCCATTTTGGGATTAGGGCTTTTGACAGCCTGTCATAACAATAAACGCACTGATTTTGATATTCGCGATTATGGGGCGAAAGGAGATAGCATCACAGATAATGCAGAGGCTATTCAAGAAGCTATTGATGCCTGTAATAACGCAGGGGGCGGGCGCGTAATTGTTCCGGGTGATGGTGTGTACATGGCAGGACCGTTTACCGTGGCCTCTTATGTAGATCTGCACTTGGAAGCTAATGCCAAACTTTTGGCTAACCCGGATGAGAAAGTTTATAAAACAAGCGCTTTTCGCGACAACAAAGGTGAAGGGATGTTGTGGATTAGTGGAAAGAATATAGAACAGTTTTCTATTAGCGGTAAGGGTAAGATTGATGGAAATGGTGTAGCCTTTATGGGTAAGGAACTGGAAGATTCTTATGAATTGAAACCAGTGCATGTACTTGATCCCCGTCCGCATTTGCTGACCCTGATTAATGGAAAGGATATTCGTATTAAGGATGTAGTTATTGGTAATTCAGCCTATTGGACTGTACACTTGTTGGGCTGCAATGATGTGGTTGTTGACGGTGTTAGCATTCTGAATAATCTGAAAATTCGTAATGGAGACGGCATTGATGTTGATCACTCTAAGAATGTACGTATCAGCAATTGCTTCATAGAATCGGGCGATGACTGTATCTGTCTGAAGAATCGCCGCGAATATGAGGAACTGGGTCCTTGTGAAAATATTTTAGTGACCAATTGTACAATGACCTCTCGTTCTTGTGCCATCAAAATTGGTTCAGAGAATATGGATCGCATCAGTCATGTAGTGGTTAATAATTGTATTATTAGAAATAGTAACCGAGGTATCGGAATTCAGAACCGTGATGAGGGTACAGTGGAAAATGTGATATTCTCTAATATTTTAGTTGATTGCAAGCTCTTTTCAAATGTGTGGTGGGGAAAATCTGAAGCTATTTATGTGACGGCCTATACTCGTAAAGCAGGTGATCATAAGGATGCTGGTTGGCGTTTTCCTAAGGGAATGGCCGACTATGAGGTGGGTGCTGTCACTAACATCAGCTTCAACAATATTAAGTGCGAGAGTGAAAATGGTGTATTTGTGGGTGCCGACAAAAAGGATAAGATTCAGAATCTTTATTTTGACCAGGTGGATCTGATGATTTGCAAGCGTACCAACTTTGAAGGTGGCATTTATGACAAGCGTCCTTGCAATGGTACCGAATTTGTAAAGGGAAAAACTTATGGATTCTATCTTGACAATGCATCCAATGTAACTATACGTAACTCTTCTGTACGTTGGGGAGATACTCGTCCGGCTTATTTTGCCGACACAATGTTTAGCCAGAATGTGGATGGCTTAGTTACTTTCAATTTTAAATGATGTGTCTGCTGTGAAAAGATATGCGTTTGTGTTATTCTCTTTGGTAAGCCTCTGCTCGGAACTTTCGGGTAGAGGTTGTTACCTTTCTGGTGATGGTAATCAGAAAATAAGGTTCGCTGTATTGTCGGATGTTCATTTACAGGACACTACTTATGTTAGTTCTATGGACTCTCAGTTGCATTCCACCCGCTTGTTCAACGAAAATTATTTAGCTTTTCTGGCAGCTCTTGATGATGTAGCGCGAAGAGATATCCATTACATTCTTCTACCAGGTGATTTGACCGATGATGGACAATTGATGAATGTGCGCAAGGTGCGTGAAATACTCGATTCTTATTCAGCTCGTCATGATATGCATTTTCTTTTGATGACAGGTAATCACGACCCGTCACGTCCTTTCATCACTTCTGATTCGTTAGGTGAAATGAAACGGTTGGGATATAAGGATATACACCGTGAATGGTGTTCTTTTGGGTTCTGGCCGCAAAAAGAGTATCTGTTTTGGGCTACTCCGTTCAGTACTTACAATTATGAAAATTACAACTATGAAGAGGCTGTCCTACAAGCTGACTGGGGTAAGCGAACTTATGTTTATAAAGGAAAGAAGCCGGCTATTCCCGACGGTAGCTACCTAGTAGAACCCGTAAAGGGACTATGGGTATTGGCTATCGATGCCTCAGTTTACAATCCCCAAGTTGTTGTGGGTGACAGTATACAGACTTTTGATGGAGCAAAGGGGGGATATAATGATGTGCTGAAAATAAAATCTTATCTTTTGCCTTGGATTACAAAGGTCGCTGCCGAGGCTAAAAAGTATGGAAAGAAACTGGTGGCTTTCAGTCATTATCCAATGGCGGACTATAATGACGGGGTGGCTAAATATATTACCGACATTGCCGCTCCCGGCAAGTTCGATGTGTATCGTTTCCCAAATCCTGCCATTGCTGAGTTGTTGGCCGATGCTGGTGTGACAATTCATTTTGGCGGTCATATCCACATGAACAATGAAGAAGTGTATGTGTCGAAGAAAGGTAATCACCTGTTGAATGTGCAGGTTCCCTCTACTGCTGGCTATATTCCTGCTTATAAGATTCTTACATTGGATAAAAAAGGAAAAATTAAAGTTGAGACTGTTTCATTGGACTCTGTAAAAGGATTTAATAGTTTTTTCCCTCGTTACCGGGCAGAGCATGATTCTTTGCGTAAAGTAGGTAAGCAACCTTTGTGGAGTGAGTCGATACTTGATTCAAAGACCTATCGACAATTTTGCGAAGCTCATTTAAAAGAGTTAACTCGCCTGCGTTATCTTCCGAACGATTTAAAAACTGAGGCAAGAACTTGTTTTGCTCCGATGACGGCTGCAGAACTATTCGCTTATGCAGGCATTAAAGGAGTAAAAGCTGCCGATTGGACAGGTTTTGACATGCTTGTAGATTTTTATAAGCTTCGTTTTGGTGGCAAACTGGCACTGAAGGACATTGATTTCCAACGGTTGGAACAATATAAGAAAATAGCCCGGAAGTTGGTTCGGGAAAAGCCGATAACAGATTTTGATAAGTTTCTTGCCAGTTTTTGTCGCATATTTCTGGCACACTTAGAAGACTAAATGCAATAAAAAAATATAAACCTTAACCCGTAGTGCATTTAGGCAATACATGTTTTGATGTTATTAATATTTCTATTATTTAATTTATTAATTAGCTGAATAAGAGTTAGAGCCATAATTTTCGAATGAATTCTAGTTTTAAATCCATTGAAAGACTTAGCGTAATTCCGACGAATCATAAACTGATCACATAACTGAGAGAATAACGTTTCAATTCTTTTTCTGGCTTTTCTAAAAACAATATATTGCTTAGCATACCCATGCTGATTATTTCTCATGGGAACTTCTAGTTTAATGTTGTTTTCTTCAAATAGATCCAACTGATAATTAACACTCAAATATCCTTTATCTCCCAGAATAGTACAGTCATAATGATTCTGCTTAACATCTTCGAGATAATGAATATCATGTACGGATGCTTTTGTTAAGTCGAAATCCGAGAAAACCCCATCAATAGTACATATTGCATGCAGTTTATAACCATAGTAATACATCCGTTGTGTTGCACAATAACCTTTATCAGGTGAGGTTTCAAAAGTTTCCCTACAAATGCCACCTCGTCTACTGCGACTTAATTTACAAACTTCTAAAGGCATACTATCTACTATGAAATAATCCCTGCTCGAACTAATCTGAAAAACTATTCGTTTACGCAACTGTTCTTTGAAATAAAATAATTTACGTCTTCTTCTATTATAAACGCTTCGTTCAATCCTTAAACTCAATTTATCAGGGAGAATCCTGAATAGTTGATATTCAGAGTCAATACCCATATATTCTGAGGTTAAATCAATAGCAATCAATTCGATATCTGATAACCTGGGTTTACGAATCTGATTAAGAAAATTCATTTTAGACTCTATTTGTTGCAATATCTCTAATATTTTTCCGTAATTTGCATTGAAGTTGCTCATATATTTAATCGTTTGGTAGACAATTAAATATAGTCATTTATTTGATAATGAGCAACTTCTTTTCTTTTTATCCAAATGCACTACGGGTAAACCTTACTTAATCTTTGCTCAACTTATGACTCCGCTATATTCTGATTTAATTCATAGAGGAGACATTAATTTCATTACAAATGATATAGGAACTTTATATATCATATTAATTAGTCAGTTTCTCCATTGCTGATACATTTTTATTGTCTTGTACAGAAGAATGCAATCTTTTGTACAAGCTGTTTTTTTTCTTTTATTTAAAGTTAAAATTGTATTACGAATAGATAAATAATGAACAGAATGTTTATTTTATAACCTCTACATTTGTAACTACAAAAATGGCAGATTTTTCACTTCTTCACGAAACTTGTTTTCATATAAAGAGAAGACAATTATTGTGATGATCCTTTTCTGAAAGTATAGAAACTGAATTTAGTTCTGTTTATGAAAAGAGCGTTGGAGCAATAAAGGAATCAATCTTAAATTTTAGTAATCAATAATCTATGAATAACCTATAATTTATTAAGTGATGAATAAGTATTTTCTTTTATTCTTTCTATTCAGTCTTACTAGTATCTCTTCTTTGAAAGCCCAGAAATTTGACGAATTGGCAAAGACTCCTCCTATGGGATGGAACAGCTGGAATCGGTTTGCATGTGATATTAATGAAGAAATTATCCGTGGGGTTGCGGATAAGATGGTAGAAAGCGGACTTCGTGATGCCGGATACATTTATTTAAATCTCGACGATTGCTGGCATGGCAAGCGTGATAGTCTGGGTTTTATTACAGCTGATCCAGTGAAATTCCCTTCCGGCATTAAGGCTTTGGCTGATTATATTCATTCAAAAGGTCTGAAAATTGGTATCTATTCAGATGCTGGTCGGCAAACATGTGGTGGCCGTCCTGGAAGTTTCGGTCACGAATATCAGGATGCACAGATGTATGCAAAATGGGGAATAGATTATCTGAAATACGACTGGTGTACCACCGAAGATATAAATCCGGTTGGTGCTTATCACCTTATGAGTGATGCTATTCGAGCAGCCGGACGTCCTATTTTGTTCAGTATGTGTGAATGGGGACACAGTAAACCCTGGACTTGGGCAAAAGATACAGGACACATGTGGCGTACAACCGGAGATATTTATAATTGTTTTGATTGCGTAGATGAACATCCGGGTTGGAAGGCTTTTGGTGTGATGCAGATTTTGGATATGCAGGAAGGTCTTCGTAAATATGCCGGTCCTGGCCATTGGAATGACCCGGATATGCTTGAAGTTGGTAATGGACAAGCTGTAAACCAGGATCGCGCACATTTTACCATGTGGTGTATGTTGGCTGCTCCACTTATTTTAGGAAATGATGTCCGTAATATGTCTGCTGAAACAAAGAAAATAGTGATGAACAAAGATGTTATTGCTCTTGATCAGGATACATTGGGAGTGCAAGGCCTGAAGGTGGCTACTCAAGACAGCATTGAAGTTTGGTTTAAACCTCTTGCAGAAGGCGACTGGGCTTTTTGTTTACTCAATCGTTCCAAAGTAGATAAAGAATATTCTATCCACTGGCAGAAATTTAATTTTGATGATGAAGTATCTAAACGTTCCACTAATTTTTATAACACAACATATGCAATAAATAATTTGTGGACAAAGAAATCAGAAGGGAATACCAGCAAAGATAAAAAAGTGTTAGTCCCTTCTCAGGACGTTGTCTTATACCGATTAAGTAAAGCGAAATAATAAGTTATATAATTAGTGTTAACAAAAACAATAGGTACAGGTTGATTTTCTTTTTTTTGTATCTCGCTTTCTTTATTTGCTCTGTCAGATAAAGAAGCGAGATATTTTGATTGTTGTGGAAAGTGAATAATTAAATCAATAGATGAAAAAACAAATACCGTTTGGAATATATATTGCAATCATTGTATGTATGGCTATGGCTACTTTTGTAGAGAAAGTGTATGGAACTGATGTTACATTCTCATTGATTTATAATTCCTGGTGGTTTATTTGTTTGTGGATCTTTCTTACGATTGCCGGATTTCTTTATATGCTAAAGAAATTACATTATAAATGTAAAGCTCCTTTCTTATTGCACAGTTCGCTAGTGTTGATACTTGCAGGAGCACTGGTAACACACCTTACCAGCGTAAGTGGCATAATCCATTTAAGGAAAGATTTGCCAACGAAAATATTCATGGAAAAGAAAGGAGATATAATTCATTTTTTGCCATTTTCTATCATGCTGAATGAATTCAGGATTCAAAATTATCCAGGTACTGAAGCTCCGATGGATTACGTTTCACTAGTTACTGTGACAGAAAATAATTCTCAGACCAAAGCTGATATTTCAATGAATCATATTCTTACTCATCGTGGCTATCGGTTTCTACAAAGCTCTTTCGATGATGATGGGAAAGGCTCTTATTTATCTGTAAACTATGATCCTTGGGGTATACTCATTACTTATAGCGGTTATTTGCTGCTAGCCATTTCTATGATTTTAGTGTTAGTTTCAAAAGAAGGTGAATTCCGCAGACTTTTACAACATCCGCTGCTAAAGAAACTCACTTTTATCTTTATATTACTGTTGACTTATGGTCATTCTAATGCTGCTGAACTACCAGTCTTACCAGCAGATGTGGCTGCTAAGTTTGGACGTGTACAAATTCTCTACAACGATAGAATGGCACCATTACAAACTGTGGCCAGAGATTTTACTCTGAAGCTTTGTGGCATGCCATCATATAATGGATTCACTGCCGAGCAGATATTTACAGCATGGATATTCTTCCCTGATCAGTGGTCTTCAGAATCAATAATTAAAGTGAAGAGTGTGAAACTGCAAGAAATGTTGTGTGTTGGTAAAATGGCATCATTAAACCAGTTCTTTACTACTGATAAAAAATATAAATTGCAGCAATATTACAATGCGATAAATCAAGGAGAGCAACAAAATCCACTTTCCAAGGCTATAATAGAAACAGATGAGCGAGTTGAATTGATAAAAATGTTGCAAAGTGGAGAGATGCTAAAGTTGTTTCCTTGCAATTGGAGAGGGCGCATACAATGGTTATCTCCTAAATCTGATTTTCCTGTAGGCTATTCAAAGGCTAAAGTCGCATTTTCAAATCAGCTTCTCTCTGTTATACGGGGGGTATCAATGAAACATCAATCTGATGATGTGATTCAATACATTGACAAGCTTCGCAGATTTCAAATTAATGAAGGAGGGCAAACTGTTTTGTCTGAACGTCGTATTGATGCAGAACGGCTTTATAATAGAATGAATGCTTCAAGCATATTGTTTCCTTTTAATCTAACATTAGGGTTACTAGGGTTTATCCTTTTTCTATTTGCAATTATAAAAATGAAAAGATCAGGAGTTGCTAAAGAAACAGTCTCCAATCATGCAACTACTGGTGACATTTCAAGATTTGGCTCTTATTCATTTATACACAAAATTCAGATCGCCTTAGTTGTTTTACTATCATTCTCATTTATATTTCATACATTTTCTCTGGCGCTTCGTACGTACATAAGTGATCGGCTACCTTTAAGTAATGGCTATGAGATTATGCAGTTTATAGCTTGGCTAACAATGTTGTTCTCATTAATTTTTAGTCGTAAGTTTATTTTGATAACTAGTTTCGGCTTCCTACTGTCAGGTTTTACTTTACTGGTTTCTTCTTTGGGTCAGATGAATCCACAAATCACCCCATTGATGCCTGTATTATTATCACCTTGGCTCAGTTTGCATGTATCGTTGATAATGATGAGTTATGCATTGTTCTCATTTACAGTGATAAATGCTGTTACTGCACTTATATTAAATCTTTATAACCTCAAAGAGGAAGTAACTAGTCTCACACTAGTTTCTCGTTTGTTACTTTACCCAGCAACATTCTTGTTAGGCTTAGGTATTTTTATTGGTGCTGTTTGGGCCAATGAGAGTTGGAACAGTTATTGGATGTGGGATCCAAAAGAGGTGTGGGCGCTTATTTCTTTTATGGTCTATGCATTGGCACTCCATACAAAATCATTTAAGAACATGAGTAAACCTCTTTTCTTTCATGTTTATATGATTTTTTCTTTTCTGACTGTATTGATGACTTATTTTGGTGTGAATTATTTTCTAGGTGGAATGCATAGTTACAACGGATAATATAGCTTCTAGTGAAGATATTTATTTATCTGAACAGCATCAGAATAAAACATTAAATGTAACTTTGGAGGGATTTTATATTCAAGAAATAAATGTTGAATCATCTGTTGAATATTAATTAATAATATAAAAAACACAAATGAAATCATTTGTCCAACTATCAGTAGCTATATTACTCTTTTTTACGGCTCCATGTTTTTCTAAAGGCATAAATAAGATTGATAATTCGAAGAGGGCAGTCCATGTAAGTTACATATTACTCAACGGGCAAGCCGTCTCAAAAGGAAATTCTCTTGATGCAGATGGAAATATTCATAAATTCAAAGATCCTTTACTTCGCTTGATTCGTACAAAGTCAAAATCACCCAAAGGTACTATTTTGCTAATTCCTGGAGGTGATTATCAAGTCTTGAAAGTAAAAAACGAAGGTCAAATGACTGCTAAGTTTCTTAATGCAGAAAACTTTGATGTTGCCATTCTTGATTATCATGTGGCATCTGGTTTGCAAACCCGTGATCTGGCTTTGGTTGATGCGTTGAAAGCATTCCGGCTTCTAAAGAAAGATTGTAAGTATTTAGGTTTATGTGGTGATCGGTTTTGTATTATGGGATTTTCGGCTGGTGGCCATCTTGCAGCACGAGTGGTTCAAAGACTTAGTGAAAAGGAACAACCTAACGATTTGATTCTTATTTCTCCTTCATATTTAGACGAAAAGATAAGCGGTACAGTGTATCCTGCAGTATTGCCTCCGGTAAAACCATTAGCCAGATTACTCACAGTTATTCCGGTTAATGAAGATAAAGCTTTGGCCACAAGTTGTGAGGAATATGCTAAAACATGGAAAGGATATGATGGCTCAGCAACGTTTCAGTTGTTAACAGATAGTACTTATATCTCTGAAAAGAATCAAAATCCGATGGACAAGAAATATAAATTGTCCCGAATCCTTAAAACTTCACTTGAAGCTAAATCAGAAATACAGGTAGCTGGTATTAATCCTGCTAGTGTTCCAGTAGCCGGATATAACCCTAAACGTCATGCTGAAAAGCTTGTTCTTGTAGCAAAGGAAAAGTTTGATCTGATAATGATTGGTAATTCAATTACCAACAATTTTGAAAAGCCTCAGTATCAACCTGTCTGGAATCAGTTCTTTGCTCCACGTAAAGCTGTGAATCTTGGTTTCAGCGGTTACCGTACCGAGAATCTTATCTGGAATATTCAAAATGGTGAGCTCGAAGGACAATCCCCAAAAGTTGTTGTTCTGGAAATCGGTACCAATAATATTGATGAGAAGCATTATCCTACACGTCATACTGCCGGCCAACTTGCTGGAGGAATAGAGGCTATTGTTAAGCTCATGCGTGAAAAATTGCCTGATGCAAAGATTATATTACTACGTTGCTTTCCTGGTTGCTACGGCGGACCAAATCCGACTTCGCATCGTCTGATTCTTGAGCGGGCTTCTGATATTGTATCTAAGATTGCTGATGGGAAACATATTTTCTATTGCGATGTGAACCATGTGTTTCTTAATATGGATGGGTCGATTAATCACGAAATGATGTCTGATTGGTTACATCCTACTCCAGCAGGAGCAAAAGCTTGGGCACAGGCTATGGAACCTTTACTTTCTGAACTGATGGGTGACAAATCATTAGACACAGAGATTCCTTCAAATACAGCTATTGTACCGGTGCCAAAGCTGGAAAATGATAGTTATGATTGGTGGACCCGCCATTCAGATGTGCTTAGTATCAAGGATTCTATTAACCCCGAGATTGTTCTTATAGGCAATTCCATTACTCATTTCTGGGGTGGTTTACCACAATTGAAATATGCAAACGGACAACTCAGAACTCCTAATGGGCCAAAAGTCTGGGATTCGTTATTTGGTAAATATCGCGTGCTTAACCTTGGCTTTGGTTGGGATCGCACTCAGAATGTGCTTTGGCGACTTGATCACGGAGAACTTGATGGACTTCATCCACGTACGGTTATTATTCATATAGGTACAAATAATACCAGTGAAACTCCCAATGCCCCAATGAATACGGCACCGGAAATAGTGGAAGGTATACGTGCTATCTGCATGCGTGTTCGCTCAAAAGTGCCCGGAGCAAAAATAGTTCTAATGTCTGTTTTCCCGCGCGAACAAAGCCCAACACATCCGCGGAGAATTCTAATCAACGAAATAAACCGGAATCTAGAACTCTTCGCGAAAGAGAATAATATCACTCTTTTAAATATTGGTCCCAAAATGCTGGCACCTGATGGTACACTACCCAAAGATATTGCATCCGACTTTTGTCATCCTACGGAAAAAGGATATCAAATCTGGGCAGATGCCATTCGTCCATTCATCTCCGAGCCATGATATAAATAAGTTATTAGCTTCTGGTTATGTGCTAGTTCTTTCATCCATTTTCTTAGTTGAGAAGATGGATGAAAGACTACATGTCTGATAAAAAAATGCTATTCACCTCGAATTGCTTTCTTTCTGTTTTTTATTGCTAATTATTAATTATCTTTTAAACAATAGGAACTACACTTTTATACTAAAATGGTAAATTAAGATAATGAAGAAAGAATAGAATAAGTGAGACCTCTCTTCTCTTGGATTAGTATTGATCTAATCAGCATGAATTTTATATATAAAAACTCAATTTTTACTTCAAAACGACAAAAATGGAAACTTAAAATATATTTGTCCAATACTGAAGTCTTTCAAATGTGCCTTTCTTAGATTCAATTACTTGTTTTTCATGCCTTTATCTTAATGACTGTTTGTCCAACGCTTTTTTTGATTGTCCAGCCTTTATTCCCTACTTTTGTAATCATCAGAAAGGAACAATTTTGTTCTGTATTAAAGAAACTAAATACTAAAGTTAAAGTGAAATCAGCAATGCTTAATTCATCACTCCTGGCTGTTAGCTTTCCAACGCAAAGCGACTTCCTTGATTTTTCCCAATTTAGCAGAATTCAGTTTAATTGTAGTGTCGACTATTCTAATGCAGAAAATATGGTTCTTAATTGCGTAGAATATTTAACATCAAAATCTTTAGATATAACTAACATAAATAGTGGACATGCTGAAACATTTTTGCTGCGCTGGATGAATGGCACTCCTGATTATTCATTTAGTATGAATCAAACAGTCTGCAAAATCATGGAATCTAATATTTCTTTATTAAGTATATATATAGCATTTCTTGCAAAATATATGATAGAGAACAAAAATAAACTCAAAAATGAGAACGAGATTTGCAATGAAGTTACTTCTTCGCTGTTGGAATATTGCAAGGATTATAACATCGATATGATACTAAATGGTTTGTTGGGTGATATGTTGAAAAGCGGGAAAAAGGTAGCATAATAGGTTTGACTTTTTTATATAGGTACCGTTCAAATGCTGTTTTAAAAAGTGTTTGGACGGTTTTTTTGTTTTATTATTAGTTCGTATAACAAAAAAAGTTTCTTCTATCTTTAATTACTACGAATTTAACTTTCTGCAATCTCCTTTTTGAATGAAAGCAGAAACCACAAAATAATAATTCAAACTTATCCTCTTTTTAAACCGACTGCTAAAATTGTATTATTTTTAGATAAAAAAGTGTGTAATGTGATTAAAGAAAAGAATTACTTTTGTGTTTGTATAAAGTCTGTTGCTTTGTTACAATAAATCTAATTGCAGTTATGAAAAATATTTTATCTGTTCTATTTTTTCTATTGTGTTTTATCTCTCCTATTTCTGCGCAAAGTAAATCCTTGTTTGTCCGTGTTGAAAATGGTAAGTTTTCACTTGATGGTAAACCTTATTATTATATAGGTACTAATTTTTGGTACGGAGCCATTTTAGCTTCTGAAGGAGAAGGTGGAAATAGGGTACGTCTTATTAAAGAATTAGATTATCTAAAATCTATTGGTATTAATAATCTTAGGATATTGGTTGGAGCTGATGGCTCAAATGGCGTAAAATCGAAAGTGGAACCAACTCTTCAGAAAGCTCCCGGAGTATATAATGATACCATTTTAGCCGGACTTGATTATTTGTTGGCTGAAATGGGTAAACGTAAAATGTATGCTGTTCTTTATCTGAATAATTCATGGGAATGGTCGGGAGGATATTCTTTGTATTTACAATGGGCTGGATATGGTAAAGCACCTGTTCCTGCAATAGACGGATGGCCGGCTTATATGGCATATGTAAAACAATACCAAAAATCAGATTCTGCTAAAGCTCTGTTTCGTAATCATGTAAAATACATCATAACCCGTAAAAATCGTTATACAGGTAAAAAGTATACAGAAGATCCGGCTATTATGTCCTGGCAGATTGGTAACGAGCCACGCGCTTTTTCTAACGATAATAAACAGGCGTTCGCTAGTTGGATTGCAGATGTGGCTGCTCAGATAAAAAAACTGGATAAGAACCATCTTGTGTCTACAGGTAGCGAAGGTAAACACGGATGTGAAGACGATGTTAAATTGTTTGAGACGATACATGCTGGAAAGAATGTGGACTATATGAATGTTCATTTATGGCCTTATAACTGGGGATGGGTGAATAAAGAGAATCTTTCTGAGAAATTGCAAACAGCTAAAGAAAATACAAAGGAATATATTTTGGAGCATTTGGCAATTGCAAAGAAATATAATAAGCCATTAGTAATGGAAGAATTTGGCTTTCCTCGGGATGGTTTTAAATTTTCGAAAGAGAGTGCAACAAATGCACGTGATTCATATTATAAATTTGTGTTTGACCTGATTACGAAGGAAAAAGAATCAAAAGGTTTATTTGCAGGATGTAATTTCTGGGGATGGGGTGGTTTTGCAAAGCAGAATAAAAGTCATATTTACTGGGAAAAGGGAGATGATTATTGCGGCGATCCAGCTCAGGAAGAACAAGGACTAAACTCAGTTTTTAGTTCTGATTCAACAGTGAAGATAATAAAGGAGGCAAATAAGAAAATAGGGAATAAATAATTAGCTATAAAATTAAAATAAGGATGAATCTAATTTTGAAAGATAAGAAAATGAGAATAAGTCTGATTAGTTTAATTATTGCATGCTGCTTTTCACTTTCAATGTCTGCACAGACAAATGAAAAAGAAGGTGCATTTCTTTGTAGTGTTAAGCAGACAAATGATTGGGTTTTCTATAGTCCTGAAAATCCTAGGATACAGGTGGTGGTAAAGAATCAGAATGATGAGAAAACATCTTCCACAATTAGTTTGAGGGTAACTACTGATGATTATAAGCAGGTTTACCAGTTTGCACAATCTGTAATGTTGAATAAGGAAGATTCCACACAGGTCGATTTTTCTTTTATTGCTCCGGCTCCCGGATTCTATAGATGCATAGTGTCTCAGGAAAATAATGGTATTAGAAAAGAAGTAAAGAAGTTTAATATTGGTTATGAACCAGAGAATATAGTCTCTTTACCCGATAATCAGAGCGATCTGAGAAAATTCTGGGACGAAAGTTTGGCTGAACTGGCCAAAGTAGCCCCAGAGTATAAGCTCACTCTGATTCCCGATTCTTCAACGAATGCGCGTAAGCTATATAGGGTAAGCATGAGATCTTTCGGAGGTGTTGAAATCTCAGGATACTATTGTACTCCGGTAAAGAAAGGGAAATATCCGGCAATAATAAGCTATATGGGATATGGTTCAAAACCGTGGTCACCAAAACCCAACGATAATTCAGGCTTTGTGGAATTTGTATTATCTGTTCGCGGACAAGGTCTGCAACAGCCAACTAACATTTATGGAGATTGGATTACGTACGGGCTTCAGTCAAAAGAAAATTACTATTATCGTGGTGCCTTTATGGATTTGGTACGTGCTATTGATTTTGTAGCATCTCGACCAGAGGTGAATACAAAAAATATATTCGCAGAGGGAGGCAGCCAGGGTGGAGCATTTACGCTTGCTGCATGTGCACTCGATCATCGTATTGCTGCAGCTGCTCCTTTCATTCCATTCCTTTCTGATTATCCCGATTATTTTAAGATTGTTCATTGGCCCGGAGACACAGTTAAAGCAGTATGGGCAAAGCAATCATCAATGACGGAAGCTCAATTGTATGAAATGTTATCCTATTTTGATATCAAGAACCTGGCTGGCTGGATTAAGTGCCCGGTTATAATGGCATCAGGACTTCAGGATGAAGTTTGTCCTCCTCACACAAATTTTTCAGGCTATAATCGTATCAGTTCAGAAAAGGAATATCATATTAATCCAACATACGGACATGATGTACCGCCTACATGGTGGAATATTCGTATGAACTTCTTTAGAAGATATATGAAATAAGTATGGAATGTTAACACTAATGCATAATAAAAACCGTATGAATTTATGTGATGAAACATTTACATACCTTATTGGAAACATTGTGTAGCCTTGTCATCTCGTTAATACTTTAATTTTGCATCAGCATTTAGGTAAGAATGTTATTTTGATAATGAGAATTAGTGCTTTATCTTTATAATAAAAAGAAAGCTATAGTTGAGATCATTTTAAGAAATAACAAAAATAAGCAAACAGATAAAATAGTATTATTTAAAGATAAAATTGCATTTGTTATGAATATATATAACAAATACTTTTGTGTTCATATATTATAAATCTAATTATTAGTTATGAAAAACATCATTTTGTTTTTAGTGGCACTTGTAATGAGTTGTCATGTCATGGCGCAGCAAGGGCGAATTACCGGTACGGTTACCGATAGTAAGGATGGCTCCAGTATGCCTGGCGTAAATGTTCTAGTGAAAGGAACCACAAATGGGACCATTACAGACATCAATGGAAAGTTCTCCTTGAATATTTCCACAAAGGATGCTGTGCTGGTTGTTTCCAGTGTGGGTTACAAATCCAAAGAAATTCATTTGAAAAGTGATCAGAAGATCGTCAATGTAGTTATAGAAGAAAATTCTGAATTACTTGATGAAGTCGTTGTCGTTGGTTACGGTGTTCAAAAGAAAAAGTTATTAACAGGTGCTACAGTTCAGGTTAAGGGCGACGATCTTCAGAAGCTGAGTACAACAAGTGCTCTTTCAGCTTTACAGAGTCAGACTCCGGGTGTAAACATTACTCAAAGCTCAGGTCAACCTGGCGAAGGCTTTAAAGTAACTGTCCGTGGTTTAGGTACAGTTGGTTCTTCGGCTCCTCTATATGTAATAGATGGTGTAGCTGGTGGTAGCATTGATAACTTAAACCCCTCAGATATCGAATCTATTGATGTTTTGAAGGATGCTGCTTCTGCTGCAATTTATGGTGCACGTGCAGCTAATGGTGTAATCCTGGTAACAACAAAACAAGGTAAGATTGGCAAAGTTGCCGTTTCATATGATGGTTACTATGGTTCACAATATGCATATAAAATGCCGGACTTATTAAATGCTAAGGAGTATATGGCTGTTGAAGACATGATTAACTATAATGAAGGTAATCCTGTAAACAACTGGTCAAAATTACTTCCTTCTGCTTTGTATAAGTCTATTAATGACGGTACTTGGAATGGAACAAACTGGATGGAAGAATCTTATAATAAGGCTGCTCCGGTTCAGAATCATGCTATAAACCTGACTGGTGGTAATGAAACTTCAAAATTTTCTTTAGGATTTTCTTATGCTTCTCAGGAAGGTATTTTTGGAAAACCTGTTGAATCTGATTATGGACGTTATACAGCTCGTATTAATTCAGATCATGTTCTTTTGAAAGTTAAAGATTTTGATGCTATTAAGATTGGTGAAACTTTAAACTATTCTTATAGTACTAAGTCTGGTGTTTCTACTGGTAATATTTATTGGAACTCAATTCATAGTTTATTAACAGCTAATCCATTAATGCCTGTTTATGATGAAAATGGTGATTATTATGACTATTACGCTAAACAAAGAAATGGATGGAATTATGATGCTAGTGCAGCAAATCCTATTGCAAATACAGCTCTTTCTTCTCAAGGTTTGAATCTTTCAAAGAGTCATAATTTACAAGCCAGTGCATATTTACAAATTCAGCCAATTAAAAATTTGATTTTCAAATCTCAATTTGGTTATAAGATGAGTGCTTCTACTTATCGTTCATATGATAGAATAAAGAAATTAAGCTCAACAAATGAGACAACAACTGAATCAGTTAGTCAGAATGCTGGTTTAGGAGCTTCTTGGACATTAGATAATACATTGGCTTATAAGCTAACTGTAAATCATCATACTATTGACATGATGATTGGTCAATCGGCTGAAAGATGGGGATTAGGAGATAATGTCAGTGCTTCAGGAAAAAACACTTTATTCCTTGGATCCTGGAAAAATGCATATGTAGACAATACTAAACCTAATGCATTAGATCAAATAACAGCTGGCAGCAGTCCTTGGGGCGAAGGTACTTTGGCTTCTTTCTTTGGTCGTGCAAACTATGATTACAACGAAAAATACATGGCTTCATTTACATTACGTGCCGATGGTTCTTCAAACTTTGCTCCTGGTAAACAGTGGGGTTACTTCCCTTCAGCATCTGTTGGTTGGGTAATGACTAGTGAACCTTGGATGGAGTCAACAAAAAATTGGATGGATTTCTTGAAACTTCGTGGAAGCTGGGGACAGAATGGTAACTGTAATATTAGTGGCTACCAATATTTAACAACTTTTGCTTTTGATATAACTAATGGTTATTATTTCGGTAAAGACAAAGCTTCTCAAACTACAGGTGGTTATGCAAATATTCTTAAAAATCCTGATGTTACTTGGGAAACTTCAGAACAGCTTGACTTAGGTCTTGATGCACGTTTCTTTGACTCTCGTTTAGGTGTTGCTTTCGACTGGTATAGAAAGACCACAAAGGACTGGTTAGTTGAAGCTCCTATTCTTTCTACTTATGGTTTAAAAGCTCCATATATTAATGGTGGTGATATTAGAAACGAAGGTTTCGAGTTAGCTTTGAACTGGAATGATAAAATTGGTAGAGATTTTAAATATGGAGTAAATCTTAATCTCTCAAAGAATAGTAATAAGGTTACTCGTATTGCTAATGCTGAGGGAATTATCCATGGTGATGCAAATGTTTTGAGTCAGGGAACAGATGAAATGTATCGTGCTCAGGTAGGTATGCCTATTGGTTATTTCTATGGATATAAAACAGATGGTATCTTCCAAAATTATGATCAGATTAAAGCTTATAAAGATGCAGGAAAAGGTGTATTAGCTGGAGCACAACCTGGTGATGTTATCTTTACTGATTATAATAAAGATGGTGTGATTGATGATAATGACAAAACTAAGATTGGTGACCCTCATCCTGATTATACACTAGGTTTAGGACTTAATTTTAGCTATAAGGGTTTTGATTTTAATCTTGCTGCTTTTGGTGCATTTGGTCAACAAATAGCTAAATCATATCGTTCATTTGCTGATGCTAAGACTCAAAACTTTACAACAGATGTTTTTGGAGTTTGGACAGGTGAAGGTACATCTAATAAATTGCCTCGTTTAACTTCAGGTTCTCATACTAACTGGCAGAATATTTCTGATATCTATATTGAAAATGGTGATTATCTGAAAATCCAAAACGTAACTATTGGTTATGATTTTAAAAAGCTTTTCTCTAAGTTACCACTTCAACAAGCTCGTCTGTATTTTACAGTCCAGAATCTTTACACCTTTACAGGTTATTCAGGAATGGATCCGGAAATTGGTTATGGAAATGATCGTTCATGGGTATCAGGAGTCGATTTAGGTTTCTATCCAAGTCCTAGAACATTCTTGGTAGGTGCTAATCTTAAATTTTAATAGTTAATAACATGAAGAAATTAATATACTTAGTAGTAGCAGCTCTCATGCTTGCCAGTTGTAATGACTTCCTGGAAACAGAGAACTTAACACAGAAAAACTCAGGGAATTTTCCTGTGAATGAAACCGATGCTACCCAGATGATTACTGCAATTTACGCAACTATGAATATTGCAGTTCAAAAGGGTGTAAATAAGACTTATTTCTATATTGCACAAGTGGCATCTGATGACTGTTATGGTGGTGGTGGTGAAAATGACAAAGACGCTCAGGCTTCGGACCACATAATGTATAATGGTGCTTCTCTTTTTGCAGATTTCTGGTCTGCACGTTATCAAGGTATTAACCGTGCTAATATGGCATTGGCTAATCTCAATAATGTAGCAGATGAAAAAATTAGAAATCAAAAGAAGGGTGAAGCTCTATTCTTACGCTCTTATTTCTATTTTGAGTTGACTCAGATGTTTGAAAATATACCTTTGATTTCTGTAGCTCCTGAAAATGTTTCAGCAGCTCAGAAAGCTCCCGTACAGATGCCTGCTGATTCAATTTATGCGCATATCGCTTCTGATTTAAAACAGGCCGTTGAAATTATGCCTGATTATAAATGGAATGAAGTTGCTTCAGGTACAGCAACCCGTTGGGCTGCGGAAGCATTATTGGCTCGTGTTTATTTGTTCTATACTGGTTTCTATCAGAAAGATGCACTTCCATTAATTGATGGAACTAAATTGGATAAAAACTATGTTATAACTAAATTGAATGATTGTATTACTAATTCAGGACATAGTCTTGCATCTGACTTCCGTAGCTTGTGGCCTTACACAAATTCTGTTACAAAGAAAAACTCAACTTACCAGAAAGGTGCTCCAACATGGTTGAAAGATGGTGAAAATCCTGAACAGGTTTTTGCTCTTAAGTTCTGTTATCAATCAGCTTGGGTTAGTGAAAAACTAGGTTTCTCTAATCAATATGCGCTATACTTTGGCATTCGTGATCAAAGTACTGATTATGGATTGAATGGCACTTATCCAATTGGACAAGGCTGGGGACAGGGTCCTGTAGCTGCCAATTTATGGAATGACTGGAAAACTGAAGAACCAAATGATACTATCCGTCGTGAAGGTTCTATTTATCAAGTAAAGGATAATTTCCAATATGGTCGTGATGCTCAGATGGAAGAAACTGGCTTGTGGCAATCTAAAATTGTTGCAACTCGCGCAATTGTAGGTGATAAAGATTATCCTAGCTTCTGTTCTACATCTGATTACTATGGTGATGGAACTTCCTTAGGAAACTTCCAGGTATCTAGTTCTCAGGATTTAACATTGATTCGTTTTGCAGATGTTTTGTTGATGCAATCTGAGTTGATGGGTACAGCTGATGGTATGAATAAGGTTCGTGCACGTGTAGGTCTTCCTGCTGTTAATTATTCTCTGGATGCTCTGAAAAGAGAACGTCGTTTTGAATTAGCTTTCGAAGGCCTTCGTTGGGGGGATATTCGTCGTTGGCATGATGCTGAAACAGCTTTAGCTAAGCAAGTTGGTCAGACTATTTGGAATAAAGGTCTGGAGACTACAATGAAAGATCAGGGTGCAGGATATGTAGCTCGATATAAAGCTACAAGAGGATTCTTCCCGATTCCAAAAACAGAGATCGATTTATCTAATGGTACTTTGAAGCAAAACCCGGGTTGGGATGCATCGGCTAACTTCTCTAGTTGGAATAACTAATAATATAAATTATTAAAATGGTAATAAGAATGAAAAAGTCAATTATATATTCAATGTTAGTGGGAGCTGCGCTGTTAGTTGCTTGTGACCCCATTGAAGACCGTGATACAATGACCGGAGCTATTACTGCTGATCAGTTGAAAATTTCGGCTAAACCAGTGGTTAAAGACGGTGTAAATTCGAATTATATCGAATTGAATAGTGAAGGTAATCCTTGCCTTTCTTCTTGGGATTATGGTTTTGGTATCTTAGCTAATACCAAAGGAACTGTAAAAGTGATGATGGCTGGTGATAATGAAATAGTCTATAGTGGTATGAATCCGGATGGAACAATCATTACGAAAAAGATAACTGTTCATGTTGATAAATTGTATGATGTAGAACCTGAATTTGCTTTGTTATGTGGCGATAAAGGTACTAAAACATGGGTTTGGGATGATACAATGGGTACTCCTTGGGGTAATGGTGGTTATAAGGGTAACACTAGTCCTGGCTGGTGGAAATGTAGTGTGGATGATATAGAGACGCAAGCTGTTGGAAAAGGATATCTCGGTGATGGTAAAAATGGATCTATGTTATTTTCTCTTAAGGGTATGAAGCTAACAAAAAGTGATGGTACTACAGGTTCTTTCTCTTTTGATATGTCTAAAAAGACAACTGTCGCTGATGGAAGTGTATGGGGTATAGGTAAACTTTATACTAAAAGTGTGAATGTTCTTCTGGGTATTCAACCTAACCAATCAAACGCAATAATTAACGAATATGATATTCTTAAGTTAGATGCTACCCATTTGTATTTAGCTTGTCCTGAAAGCGCAGCTGGCGATGCTGGAAGTGGTTGTTGGTTCTGGTGTTTTAAAGCTAAATAATTTACCTTAGGTAAATCTTAACAGATTATGATTTATATATTGGGCGAAACTTTTATAGGTTTCGCCCAATTTTTTGTGTGATTCTTTTTTGTGAGATAGTCTTATTATTAATTTAATGGCATTATTTCATATGTTATTCCTTAATAGCTATTTTCTTTGTGAAGAATAGTCCCCGGATTTTTATGCCTCAATAAATGATAAAATAAGCAATGGAATTTTTCTTTAAATAGGAGCATTTAGGCCTTTTAAAAGTGCCTTTTTTCAAACAATTTATTATCTTTGCGATACCATTAATCTATAATAAAAATGCAAAATAAAATACTATACGCATTCCTCTTTTTAACTTGTCTTACCTGCTGCAAATCAGAAAATAAGAAATTCACTATAGAAGGAACAGTTCCATCAACGAAATATGATGGTGAATGGATTTATTTAGTACCGGCTGAAGGAACTTACTCAAGTAATGTTGATTCGGTAAAAATAACGAATGCATCTTTCACTTTTGAAGGTAATAAAGAACAGATGAGTATTATTCGTACTCGTCCTCTTTTACGCTTAAAACTGCAGGAGTTATTACTAGTGACCGAGCCGGGTACTACAAAGGCAATTATTGATTCAGTCAGTTCTGTTCATGGTACATCACAAAATGATGCACTCCAATTGTGGAAAGAAGAAAAGGAAAAGATTATGCTTGGTTATAAGTTTATTAGAAAAGGACTGGAAACTGTTTCTGGAAAAGATTCACTTCGTTGGATAGCTCAAAAAGAGATATTTATCAAGCGAGAACATACCAATAATGAGCAATTTCTCAAAGAACAAGGTGATAATACGGTTGGTACTTTCGTAAGAAAGATAACTGGGAAAATTAATAAATGAGAATAATTCATTGACTGTTTATTTTACTGCTTGTGCAGTGCATAGAGCTTATTTATTGATAAAAACACGACTGGTTATTACCGTTTAATGCATTAATATATATAATCGTTTATAACGTTTATCCTGCTGAATCTTTTAAATAAAACACGATGAAAGAATTATCAAGCGCTCACATAAAAAGGTATAATATCCTGTTATCCCTGCTATTTGGAGTATTTGTATTTATTTTCTTTAATTTCTATTATCCTTTCCATGTTCAATACCATGAACTGTTTCAAATGTTTTTGTTTACTCCTGATTATTTTCTTGAAAGAGTGTCAGAACCGGGTGGAATGGCTATATATATAGGTAACTTTTTAGTTCAGTTCTTTTATTATGCCTGGGCTGGTGCATTCATTATAGCTGCCTTATTAGTCTTGTTGCAAAGAGAAATAGTCTGGATTACAAAAAAGTTAGGTTGCAATAATGCATTTTATCCATTGACATTTTTGCCTTCTATAGTTTATTGGACCCTGTTATGCGATGAAAATTATATGCTTTCAGGGCTAGTCTTATTGATTATGGTTTTAGCAACGGTTATTATTTGTACGGCTATCCCTTCACGTATAATTCGTTTTATATCTACAATAGTCCTAACACCTATACTTTATGTCCTCTGTAGCGGCTGTTTTTGGCTCTTTGCTATATTTATGATTCTGTTAGAAATCTTTTATTGGCGAGAAAAGATGGATATCCGTTGGTGGATGATGGTTATAGGTTCAGCACTACTGGTCGTTTTTTCTCCTTTTGTATCTAAATATTTTTATCAATATCCATTGGAACGCTTGTGGTTGGGCATTGGTTTTTATCGTTTCCCTAAAATATCACCTTACGGACAAATAATCGTCTGGTTGCTGGTATTTGTTGTATCGCTGTTACCTCGTTTCATGCCAAAGATTGTTTTAGTAAAGAAATATGTTATAGCAGTAGCATCACAAGTCTTGTTATTAGTCATATTGGGAATTTACCTGATAGGAAATGCAGCCAGTTGGGATAAAGAAGAAGTTATGGGATACGCTCATTATGTAAGGATGCAGGAATGGGACAAAATAATAGCTATGGCTGATAAAAAAACGCCAACAGCTCCAATGTCAGTTGCTTGTTTAAATCTGGCTCTAGCTAAAACCGGAGTTCTAAGTGATAGAATGTTTTGCTATTATCAGAATGGAGTGCAGGGGCTAATTCCTCCATTTAAACCAGATTTTACAGCTCCACTTCCAACAAGTGAAGTCTATTATCAATTAGGAATGATAAATTCATCCCAGCGTTTAGTCTTTGAAGCTATGGAGTCCATTCCTGATTATCAGAAGAGTGCCAGCTGTTATAAGCGCTTGGCTGAAACAAACTTAATAAACGGACAATACAAAGTTGCCGCTAAATATCTGAGAACTTTGCAACATACATTGTTTTATCGCAAGTGGGCAACAGAAACATTGACCTATCTATATGATGAAAAACGAATAAATGCGCATCCTGAATGGGGAAGATTAAGGCAATTGCGTTATAAGGATGATTTTCTTTTCAGTGAAGGTGAACTTGACGTAATGTTAAGAATCCTTTTTCAACAAAATAAGAGTAATCGCATGGCTTATGAATATCTGATGGCCTGTACTTTGCTTAGTAAGGATCTTGAGAAATTTAATAAATACTATCCTTTAGGAAAAGATGTTGGATATAATCACATACCTAAGAGCTATCAGGAAGCATTGTTGTTTATTTGGAGCTTGAAACATAATCCATTAAATGAGAAGGCTCCATGGCCTATTGATACTCAGGTTACACAACGTTTGCTTGATTATGCTCCGATATATATGCAGGAAAAGAATGCTGAACCTATTTTAAAAGAACGGTTTGGAGATACATATTGGTATTATTTACATTTTGGTGCTAAGAAATGATGAAAAGAATGAAACAAATAATTTGTCTGTTCCTTATTGGAATAGCTATGGCTTCTTGCAATAATCAGGTAAACTCACCTACTAAAATAGATAAATATCCTTCCATCTATCCAGATTATGTAGGTGTAACAGTACCTGCTACCATTGCTCCTTTGAATTTTATATTGCCCGAAGAAGCTTTTGACAGGATAGATGTTGTGGTGAAAGGAAAGAAGGGGAATGAAATACATGTTAATGGTGATTGCGTATCTTTCTCATCTTCTGAATGGAGAAGTCTACTGGAAAGCAATAAAGGAGATAGTCTTTTAGTCACAGTTTGTTTAAAGCAAAGCGGACAGTGGAAGCAATATAAATCTTTCCCTATTTATATAAGTAAATATCCTATTGATTATGGTCTGGTTTATCGTTTGGTTGCTCCCGGATATGAGGTATATAGTAAGATGGGTATTTATCAGCGTGAACTGGCATCTTATAATCAGACTGCATTGTATAAGAATACTTTAGTCACAGGTTCTTGTGTCAATTGCCATAGCTTTAACAGGACAAATCCTAATCATTCCAGCTTGCATGTACGTGGAAATAACGGGGCAACTTACATGAATATTAATGGACAATCTGAGTTTCTGAATACAAAGACAGACAAAACGATAGGATCTTTTGTGTATCCTTATTGGCATCCTTCCGGCAAATACGTTGCTTATTCAGTAAATAAAACCCGTCAGGTTTTTCATGTGGCAAAAGATCAACGCATAGAAGTAGTTGATCTGGAATCTGATGTAATTGTATACCAACCGGGAACAAATAAAGTCTTAACTTCAGGACTTTTAAAAACAGCTTCTTTCGAGACTTTTCCTGCTTTTTCTGCCGATGGTCGTACATTGTATTTCTGTTCTGCAGAGAAGAAAGAAATGACAAAAGAATATAAAGATGTAAAATACAGTTTATGCAGTATTGCTTTTAATCCGGAGAAAGGAACTTTCGGTGATCATATAGATACGCTTGTATCTGCAAAGGATATGAATAAAAGTGTCTCATTCCCTCGCCCATCTTATGATGGGAAATATATAATGTTCACTTTGTCTGATTATGGAAACTTTTCTATCTGGCATAAGGAGGCCGATCTATGGTTGCTTAACCTGGCTGATAAGAGTGTAAGAAGACTAGATGAAGTGAATAGTGATGATACGGAAAGTTATCATAGCTGGAGTAGTAATTCACATTGGTTTGTGTTTAGCAGTCGTCGTGACGGAGGGTTGTATACGCGTTTGTATATAGCTTCAATAGATGAAAAAGGAGTGGTGGGCAAGCCTTTCCTTTTACCTCAAAAAGATCCTTTCCGTTATTATGATGAATCTGTTTATTCCTATAATGTGCCCGAATTTGTATCTTCACCGGTAAAGTGGGATCTCCGAGAGATGGAAAATGGACTCACATCTAAGAAACGAACACAAGTAACAATTAAAAAATAGAAATGAAATATTGGTCATATTCATTTGATAATATAAATGTAGAACTGTCTTCTTTTGGTGAACCGGGGTATGCAATGGAGCATCACCTCATGTTTCATGTGAAAGAAGGAAAATTAAATTATCAGACACAGTTACAGAATTTGCATCGTGCTTATACGGAGTTATTGAAAGATGAATCATTGAATGGCGCAAAGCCCGTTATGAAGCGTTACTTTTTAAGTGATGCTGCTAATCAGGCAGAACAATTGCAGGAAGAATTGAAAAAGTTCCCGTTTTGTGCAACTTCCATTGTTCAACAGGCTCCGCTGGATGGAAGTAAGATTGCATTGTGGTGTTATCTGGTAACTGACACTAATCCTGTCTATAAACATTATTGGATGGCTGGTGCCGGAATTGCTTTGGACAATTCAGAAGAGCAAACCAATGCATTGTTACAAACTTATGAGGCCGAATTATATAACCAGGAGTGTACGTTAGAAGGTAATTGTGTTCGCACCTGGTTCTTTGTGCAAAATGTAGATGTTAATTATGCCGGTATGGTAAAGGCCCGGTCTGAGAATTTTGTTGAACAAGGACTTACAGAACATACTCATTATATTGCTAGTACAGGCATTGAAGGGCGTCATGCAAACCCTAATATTTATGTCTTATTAGATGCTTATGCAGTAAAAGGGCTGCAGCCCGGTCAAATGAAATATCTTCGTGCATTGACTCATCTAAGTCCAACTGCTGCATATGGTGTAACATTTGAAAGAGGCACAAGTCTGCTTTATGGAGATAGACGGCAGCTTTATATCAGCGGAACAGCTAGTATTAATAGCAAAGGTGAGGTTTTATACAAAGGTGATGTAGTATCTCAGGCTCACAGGGCATGCGAAAATGTTGAGAAGTTACTGGAAGAAGGAGGTGCAGATTTTGAAGACTTAGCACAAATCATTATTTATCTACGTGATGCTGCCGATTATTCAGTTATCAGGTCGATGTTTGAGAAACAATTCCCTGAAGTTCCTAAGCAATTTGTGCTTGCATCTGTTTGCCGTCCTACCTGGCTTATCGAAATTGAATGTATTGCTGTGCGGAAAGATAAGAACGATCAATTTACTAATCTCTAAGATATTAAACTTTACTTTTGTAGACTTATAACAATAGCCTCTTTATCAGATTGATGATTAAGAGGCTCTTATTTTGTATAAACGGTTCTGCTATTAATAAAGTGAAACGAAAGTATCAGCTATTATGGATATAATATTATTTGAATAGGAACTGTAAACTTTTTATTTATTGATCATCCTATGCACTATAGGATAAATGCATTCACAATTAAAATAGAATCAACAGCTGCAGGGCTATTGCATTATATGCATTTTAATTCTTTTATTGTTGTGAATAGTACTTATTTTTATAATGAATTAGTTGTTAGTAGATTATTTACCTGATACCCGATACTATTAAATTAGCAGAATATTATCTTTGGATAAAATTGTACTTGTTTGCCTCGGCTATCAAGCTTACTTTTGTATAGTTGTAATGCATGTTATGCTTCAAATTTATAAACCATGAAAAATATTTTAGTTACAATGGCAATATTGGCTTCGGTGGGCGTTGGCCCCGGTGGAAAAAAAGAGGTCTATAAGGATGCTTCGGCTCCGGTAAAGGACAGGGTGGAGGACTTACTCCAACGGATGACTCTTGAGGAAAAGGTGGGACAGATGAATCAATTTGTCGGTATTGAACATATTAAGTCTGCTCAGGCTACGCTTACTGCTGATCAGTTAAGAACTAATACTGCCAATGCATTCTATCCGGGTACTACTGTTGACGATATTGTGAAATGGACCGAAACCGGGCGAATTGGCTCTTTCCTGCACGTGCTGACGTTGAAAGAGGCCAATTACCTGCAATCATTGGCTATGAAAAGCCGGTTGCAGATTCCTATAATCTTTGGTATTGATGCTATTCACGGCAATGCAAATGCACCTGATAATACAGTTTACCCTACAAACATTGGTCTGGCTTCGTCTTTTGATCTGGATATGGCATACAAGATTGCCCGCCAGACAGCAAAGGAGATGCGTGCCATGAATATGCACTGGACTTTTAACCCGAATGTGGAAGTTGCCCGCGACCCTCGGTGGGGCAGGGTAGGAGAAACTTACGGAGAAGATCCTTATCTGGTATCATTGATGGGCGTTCAGTCTGTTAAGGGATATCAGGAAAAACTGAATAGTAAGGAAGATGTGCTGGCTTGTATCAAGCACTTTGTTGGTGGTAGTGAGCCACTAAATGGAACCAATGGCGCTCCGGCAGATTTGTCTGAGCGTACATTGCGTGAAGTGTTCTTCCCACCTTTCAAAGCTGGCGTTGAGGCCGGTGCCATGTCACTGATGACTGCTCATAATGAACTGAATGGTATTCCATGTCACAGCAATGACTGGCTGATGGAGGATGTTCTTCGCAAGGAATGGAAGTTCCCTGGGTTTGTGGTAAGCGACTGGATGGATATTGAACATATAAATGATTTACACGCTACGGCAGAGAATATAAAAGAAGCCTTCTATCAAAGTATTATGGCCGGCATGGATATGCACATGCATGGCGTTAAGTGGAACGAATATGTGGTTGAGTTAGTGAAAGAAGGTCGTATTCCCGAATCACGTATTGACGAATCTGTTCGCCGCATTCTGGATGTGAAGTTCCGTCTTGGACTGTTCGAAAACCCTTATGCCGACGAGAAACAGAGCATGAAAATCCGTTTGTGCAGTGAGCACAGAGCTACAGCTCTTGAAGCTGCCCGCAATGGTATCGTGTTATTGAAGAATAGCGGTGTACTTCCACTTTCACAGAATAAGTATAAAAAAGTAATGGTTACAGGCATCAATGCCAATGATATGAATATTCTGGGCGATTGGAGTGCGGTTCAGAAAGAAGAGAATGTAATAACTATCCTTCAGGGATTGAAAATGACAGCTCCGCAAACAAACTTTGACTTTGTAGATCAGGGATGGGATCCCCGAAATATGGATCAGAAAAAGGTTGATGAGGCTGCTGAAAGAGCAAAAGATGCCGATCTGAATATTGTAGTTGCCGGAGAATACATGATGCGTTTCCGCTGGAAGGACCGTACCGGAGGTGAAGATACCGACCGCTCGGATATTGATTTAGTTGGATTGCAGAACGAATTGATTAAGAAAGTTGAGGCTTCTGGCAAACCTACTATTCTGATTCTTGTGAATGGCCGTCAACTGGGTGTGGAATGGGCAGCCGAACATCTTCCTGCTATCGTTGAAGCTTGGGAACCGGGAATGTATGGCGGTCAGGCTGTTGCCGAAATCCTTTACGGAAAGGTGAACCCTTCGGCTAAACTGCCGGTTACCGTTCCTCGCAGTGT
Organism: uncultured Bacteroides sp.; assembly: GCF_963678845.1. Classification (NCBI taxonomy): domain Bacteria; kingdom Pseudomonadati; phylum Bacteroidota; class Bacteroidia; order Bacteroidales; family Bacteroidaceae; genus Bacteroides; species uncultured Bacteroides sp. The sequence continues at coordinate 1,540,835 of NZ_OY787464.1, read as the reverse complement.
AGGTCAGTTGCAAATGATTTATAATCATAAACCTTCTCAATATTTCCATCCGTATGTAGTGAAACCAAGTACGCCGCTTTATCCGTTTGGCTACGGGCTTTCATACACTACTTATAAGTATGATGATTTGAAACTTGATAAGACAGAAATAGGAAAAGACGGCAATGTGAACGTCAGCGTTAAGATTACAAACACCGGAGATCGCGATGGAGTGGAGATTGCTCAGCTTTACATCCGTGATAAGTTTAGTTGTGTTACCCGTCCGGTAAAGGAACTCAAGGATTTTGCCCGCGTTGCTTTGAAAGCTGGCGAGAGTAAAGTGGTGAACTTCACCATTACTCCTGACAAACTAGCCTTTTATGATAAGAAGATGAACTGGCAGGTGGAACCGGGAGAGTTTATTGTGATGGTTGGATCTTCCTCGGAAGATAATTCATTATTAAAGCAGAGTTTTTTGGTTAAGTAATGGGATGTTTTGTATGACCTGTGCAGCTTGTTTTTGCGAGTTGCGCAACTCGAAACAGCGACCTGCGCAGCTCGCTTAATCGACTTGCGCAACTCGATTTAATGACCTGCGCAGGTCGCTAAAAAGATTCCTCGAAGAAATTAAAATAATATAGTTATGATTAAGAAAATAAGAAGCCTGGCAATGGGTACTGTACTGGTTGCCGGACTAGTATCTTGCGGATCGGCAAAGGAAGTTACTGAAGTAGATTCCAGATCTGGCTCGATACGAACTACTGAGACAGAGCATCTGCTGAAAAGTCTTCAGAGTATGCCTGCCAAAGGATTTATGTTTGGTCATCAGGATGACACGGCTTATGGCATAGGCTGGGACGGAGATGCCGATCGTTCCGACGTGAAAAGTGTATGCGGCGACTATCCCGCTGTCTGCGGATGGGATTTGGGCCACATTGAACTGGGCGATGATAAGAATCTGGATAAGATTCCTTTCGAAAGAATTCGCCAGGATATCATTGCGCAATACCTTCGCGGCGGACTCAACAGCGTTAGCTGGCACTTGAATAACCCGCTAACCGGAGGAGATGCGTGGGATGTGAAGACGGAAGGTGTAGTTACATCTATACTTCCGGGCGGAGCAAAACATGAATTGTTCCTTAGCTGGATGGGCAAATTGGCTACTTTCCTCAATTCACTTACTGCCCCCGACGGGAAAAAGATTCCGGTTCTTTTCCGCCCCTGGCATGAACATACAGGCAGCTGGTTTTGGTGGGGAAAATCTCACTGTACACCACAGGAGTACAAAGAATTATGGAAAATGACACACGATTACCTCAGTTCACATGGTGTTAATAACTTGCTTTATGCCTATTCTCCCGGCAGCGAGAAAACGGTGGATGAGTATATGGAACGTTATCCGGGAGATAAATATGTAGACTTGCTGGGATTCGACTGCTATCCTTCTGCAAAACCAGAAGGAACGGACGAGTACAGAACCCTAATGACCACAGTATTGACCTATCTCACTCAGCTGGGCAAAGAACATAGCAAACCAATTGCCGTAACAGAAACAGGATTGGAAGCTTTACCAATGGCAACCTGGTGGACGGAAGTTCTCTTCCCATTGCTAGATAAATATCCAATATCTTATGTACTTGTATGGCGCAATGCCCGCGAAAAACCAAATCATTACTATGCCCCTTATCCGGGTCAGGCATCTGCAAACAACTTTGTGGAGTTCTATAATCAATCAAAGACCTTATTCTGCAAAGACATAAAAAGTTTATATAAATAATGTTCTAATTGACTAACCATTTTAAATAATCACTTGACTTATGAATCAATTTAAAAATAGATCAGCAAGAATATTTGCTGATCATGAGAATCTTTTATCCAGAATGAACGAACCCGAAGAGAAAACAAACGGTCTGTTTACCCGATATAAAAACCCTATATTAACAGCTGCACATACTCCAGTAATATGGAGATATGATTTGAATGAGCAAACAAATCCTTTCCTGATGGAGCGGATTGGAATGAATGCTACTTTAAACTCTGGCGCTATTAAATGGAACGAGAAGTATATCCTTGTTGTAAGAGTGGAGGGAGCCGATCGTAAATCATTCTTTGCCGTGGCCGAGAGCCCTAACGGAATAGACAACTTCCGCTTTTGGGATTATCCCGTAACTATGCCCGATACGGAAGATCCTGCGACTAACATTTATGACATGCGCCTTACAGCTCACGAAGATGGCTGGATTTACGGCGTGTTCTGTGCCGAACGTCTTGATCCTAAAGCCCCTGCGGGTGATCTTTCTACAGCAACGGCTACTGCCGGAATTGCACGCACAAAAGATTTAAAGACCTGGGAACGATTGCCGGATCTTAAAACAAAGAGCCAGCAACGCAATGTGGTGCTTCATCCGGAGTTTGTGAATGGTAAATATGCACTCTATACCCGTCCGCAAGATAGTTTTATCGATGCGGGAAGTGGCGGAGGTATTGGCTGGGCATTGGTAGATGACATGACAAATGCCGTAATCAAAGAAGAAAAGATAATAGATCACCGTTATTATCATACTATCAAAGAAGTTAAGAATGGCGAAGGTCCTCATCCTATTAAAACCCCAAAAGGCTGGCTTCATCTGGCTCACGGAGTAAGAGGATGCGCTGCCGGTTTGCGATATGTGCTCTATATGTATATGACCTCTCTGGAAGATCCTTCCAAACTGATTGCTTCTCCGGGCGGATATTTCATGGCTCCTGTGGGAGAAGAACGAATTGGTGATGTGTCTAATGTGCTATTCAGTAACGGTTGGATTACCGACGAGGACGGAACTGTGTTTATCTATTACGCATCTTCCGATACACGCATGCATGTAGCCACCTCAACTGTTGATAAGTTGGTGGATTATTGCATGAATACTCCTGAAGACGGCTTCATTACTTCTGCATCTGTGGAGACAATAAAGAAACAGGTAGAAAAGAATCTTAGTAAGCTGGCCAATAAATAATAGTTGGAATCGTTAATATACTCGCATAAAAAGTTTACTTTAGATTTAATTTTGAAATAATATCATGATAAAACTAACAGAGAAAATAGGTTACGGTTTCGGAGATATGGCTTCTTCCATGTTCTGGAAGATTTTTGGAATGTATCTTCTTTACTTCTATACAGATGTTTACGGGCTGGCTCCGGCAGCAGTTGGAACAATGTTTCTCATCACTCGTGTATGGGATTCATTTCTTGACCCTGTAATCGGAGTGATTGCTGACAGAACAGATTCCCGATGGGGTAAATTCCGTCCGTATCTGCTCTATATAGCTCTCCCTTTTGGAATAATTGGTGTGCTTACTTTTGTAACGCCCCATTTTAGTACTGAATGGAAGCTTGCTTATGCATATCTCACTTACACGCTAATGATGATGGTTTATTCTGCAATCAATGTGCCCTACGCTTCATTGCTTGGAGTGATGACACCTAATCCGCAGGAACGAACCACCCTTTCTTCATATAGAATGTTTTTCGCCTATCTGGGTAGTTTCATCGCTTTACTGATTATTCAGCCGTTGGTGGAATTCTTCTCAAAAATTGGTGGGGGAGTTAATCCTCAACAGGGCTGGACTTACGGCGTTGCTGTGATTGCTGTAATGTGCGTGGCTCTGTTTATAGGATGTTTTGCTCTGACAAGAGAACGGGTGAAGCCGGTAAAGCAGGAAGAAAAGAGCACTCTGAAAGAAGATTTACTCGATTTGTGGCATAATCGCCCATGGTGGATTCTGTTGGGAGCAGGCATTGCAGCATTGATCTTTAACTCTATTCGCGACGGAGCAACGATCTATTATTTCAAGTATTATGTTTTGGAGGACAACTCCCTCAAAATAGCATCATTGGGAGTAACGGTTACGTGGACTTCTCTTTATCTGGCACTAGGTCAGGCATCTAATATGGTGGGTGTGGCTTTGGCTGCTCCTGTTGCAAATCACATTGGAAAGAAAATGACTTATATGGGAGCAATGGCTATTGCAACTTTGCTAAGCATTGCTTTCTTCTGGTTTACTCCCGGACAGTTGGTGATGATATTTGTATTCCAAGCCTTGATTAGTACTTGTGCCGGAATCATCTTCCCACTTCTATGGTCTATGTATGCCGATATTGCCGATTATTCTGAATTGAGATGCGGTCGCCGCGCCACAGGATTGATCTTCTCATCTTCCTCCATGTCTCAGAAACTGGGATGGACACTGGGAGGTGCTTTAACCGGTTGGTTACTTTCTTACTTTGGTTTCAAGGCAAATGTGGCACAATCCGAGAATGCCATTACAGGAATCAAGATGATGTTGAGCTTCCTTCCTGCAATAGGTACAGTTCTTTCGGTAATCTTTATCTCTTTCTATCCGCTCAGCGAGAAGAAAGTAAAGAACATTACCTTGCAACTTGAAGAACGTCGTAAAGATTTAAAGTAGAAACAATGAACAATATAAATGAATTAAAGGCGGAAGTGCTTGATGTGTTGCAGAATAATATTCTTCCATATTGGGGAAATAGGATGCAGGACAAAGAAAACGGGGGCTTCTATGGACAAATAACCGGTAAGGAAGAGCTGATTCCCGAAGCAGAAAAGGGAGCTATTCTTAATGCACGTATCCTGTGGACTTACTCTTCTGCATACCGTTTGCTTAAGAAAGATGAATATTTTGAAATGGCCAATCGGGCTAAAAGGTATCTGATTGAACATTTCTATGATAATCTATTTGGCGGTATCTATTGGTCGCTCGATTATAAAGGTAATCCGGTGGATACAAAGAAACAGATTTATGCGCTTGGCTTTGCCATTTACGGATTGAGTGAGTTTAGCAGAGCAACCGGTGATAAAGAAGCTTTGGAATATGCCATAAAACTGTTTCACTCTATTGAGGAACATAGTTTTGATAAAGAAAAGAATGGTTATCTGGAGGCACTGACCCGTGAATGGCACGAGATTGCTGATATGCGTTTAAGTGAGAAAGATGCCAATGAAAAGAAGACAATGAACACGCATCTTCATATTCTGGAACCATATACCAACTTATACCGGGTGTGGAAAGATGAAGAACTGAAGAAGCAAATAAGGAATTTGGTAGAGGTATTCCTTGATAAGATTTTAAACAAGGAAACCAATCATCTGCGTCTCTTCTTTGACGAAGATTGGAATGGGAAGGATCATATAATCTCTTACGGTCATGATATTGAGGCTTCATGGCTTATTTACGAAGCTGCACTGGTGCTTGAAGATGCTGAGTTATTGAAGAGGGTAGAAGAGGTGGTTCCCCGAATAGCTGATGCCGCCGCCGAAGGACTCCTGCCGGATGGAGGAATGATTTATGAAAGGAATCTTGAAACGAATCATATGGATGCCGATCGTCATTGGTGGGTTCAGGCAGAAACAGTGGTTGGGTACGTTAACCTGTATCAGCATTTCAATCGGAAAGATGGGCTGGAAAAGGCTTCACTTTGCTGGAACTTCATAAAGAACAATCTTATAGATAAGAAAAACGGTGAGTGGCATTGGAGTCTGAAAGCGGATGGAACAATTAACATAACCGATGATAAAGCCGGCTTCTGGAAATGCCCGTATCACAACGGACGTATGTGTATGGAGATAATTGAACGTTATTAGTAAGAATAGTTTTGATTTGTTGTTAAGATCAGGGGTTCTAAGCTCTTGATCTTAACTGTTTAAATAGTTATAGTTGACCTTAAAATACTACTAAAAGATGAAACTTAAATCAGTACTGCAAGCACTTTTCTTATTTGTATTAATTCTACCATCTTTTTCGCAGAATCAGAATAATCCGAATGATCTGTCTGGTAAGGGACGAGAGCATCTTTTAATGGACTTTGGATGGCGTTTTGCATTAGGCAATGCAAAAAACTTTGAGAAAGATTATTCCAATGGCACCAGTTACTTTACGTATTTGGCTAAAACTGGTTATGGAGATGGAGCTGCCGCTCAACAATTCGAAGACCGCGCTTGGCGAGAAGTTGATCTTCCTCATGATTGGGCTGTTGAACTTCCTTTTTCTTCTTCAGCAAGTCACAGTCATGGTTACAAAACAATAGGATGGAAATACCCGGAAACGTCGGTAGGATGGTATCGTAAAAGGTTTCATATTCCTGCATCTGATCTTGGACGCAAAATAAGTATTCAGTTCGATGGCATCCATCGTAATTCAACGGTATGGGTCAATGGGTTTTATGTAGGCAGCGAATCAAGTGGTTATGCTTCTTCAATTTATGATATTACTGATTATCTGAATTACGGAGAAGAAAATGTTATTGCAGTACGTGTTGATGCCAGTATAGAAGAAGGATGGTACTATGAAGGTGCCGGAATATACAGACATGTGTGGCTCAACAAAACAGATCGTTTGCACGTTGCTCAGTATGGTACATTCGTCACTTCGCAGATAAATGAAGATAATGCAGAACTAACTGTTCGCACAACTATAGAGAATCAATATCCCCAAACCTCTAAATTCTCAATAGAACAAATATTATTTGATGCTTCAAATAAACCTGTTGTGAGTCAGAGGTATGATTCTCTTTCATTGGAAGGAAATAAGGAAATTACCCTATATCATAAATTAAAAGTGGAAAATCCCAGACTATGGTCAATTGAGGTTCCTTACTTATATCATCTTGAAACACTTGTTAAAGTTGACGGCAAGACTGTAGATTCTTACAATACCAATGTAGGAATTCGAACCGTACGCTTTGATCCGAACTTAGGATTCTTGCTTAATGGTAAAAATGTAAAAATCAAAGGAACCAACAATCACCAGGATCATGCCGGGGTGGGTACTGCAATTCCTGATGCTTTGCAAGAATTTAGGATAAAAAGGCTGAAAGAGATGGGTAGTAATGCGATTCGTACTTCCCACAATCCTGCCACACCTGAACTTCTCGATGCCTGCGACCGGTTAGGTATGTTAGTCCTTGACGAAAACAGATTAATGGGAATAAACCAGGAACATTTTGATTTGCTCAAGCGGTTTATGATTCGTGACCGTAACCATCCGTGTGTAGTAATATGGTCTTTAGGTAATGAAGAATGGGCTATTGAAGGCAATGAGAAAGGTGCAAGAATAACTAAAACAATGCAGGACTTTGCACAAAAAGTTGATTCTTCACGTGCTTTCACTGCTGCAGTATCAGGCGGATGGGATAATGGTAGTGGTAAAACGATGCAGGTGATGGGTTATAATTATATTGTGCAGGGCGATATTGATGTTCATCACAAGAAATTCCCCTGGCAATGTGGCATTGGTACTGAAGAAAGTAATACTATTGGTACTCGTGGCATATATCAGGATGATTTAGCCAATGGACGTATGGCGGCAACTAATCGTATGCCAGAAAATGTAGGAACAGAATCCGGATGGAAGTTCTATCTGGAAAGACCATTTCTTGCAGGTCTTTTCTTTTGGACTGGTTTTGATTATCGTGGTGAGGCCAATCCGCTTGTTTGGCCGGCTGTTAACTCACAATACGGAATCGTTGATCTTTGCGGTTTCCCCAAAGATATTTTCTACTACCTTAAATCGTGGTGGGCAAACGAACCTGTGATGCATATTATGCCGCACTGGAATTGGAAAGGCAGCGAAGGGAAAAATATTAAAGTGACGATTTACAGTAATGCTGATGAGGTTGAACTAATATTGAATAGAAAAAGCTTAGGGAAGAAAACCATGCCTAAAAATGGTCATATAGATTGGGATATAACTTATCAGCCGGGAACTCTTCAGGCAAAAGGATTTATAAAGAATAAACAGGTTGTTGCCCAACAAATTGAAACGACTGATGTTCCGTCAAAAGTTATTCTTTCTGCTGAACGTACACAACTGAATTCTAATGGTGAGGACATTGCCATTATTACAGTGCAGGTGGCGGATAAAAAGAATCGGATGGTTCCTACTGCTGACAATGAAATTGAGTTTACGCTCAGTGGACTAGGTAAAATCATCGGTGTTGGTAATGGAGATCCTGCATCTCATGATCCTGAACAGTTCGTAGAATTAGTGGAAACAAGTTCTATAAGCGGAATGAAATTTATGCAATCGAACTCAATACCAGAGATTAATGAACTGGAAGCGAATAACAATGATTCTATCTGGGAAAAAGCTTTCGAGAAAAATTATGGTGAATATGATGCTACTAAAAATCTTATTATAAAAGGCTCTTTTAATTTATCTGATTTCAATGAAGAAACAGAAATAACATTCTATGCAAAAAGTTTGTCTGATAATCAGTCCATCTATATGAATGGAAAGCTACTGGCTAAAAATATTAAGCGGAATGATCCTAATCAGTTTTTTGTACTTGATCATAATTATTTGCATAAAGGAGAGAATGTAGTGCTCTTTGTAGGGAAACCACTTGTTAAGCATAATAGCTGGGAGGAGATTAGTACTAACCCTGGGATAATAAAAATCTGTAATCCGGCTTCTCAGTGGAAACGTAAAACGTTTAATGGTTTGGCTCAGGTAATAGTGAAAGCATCAAAGAATGAGGGCGAAATAATTTTAACTGCTACTTCTAAAGGACTGTCACCAGCTATAATAAAAATATCTTTAAAGCCTGTTGTTCCAAAACCTCCTACTGATGATTAGACATTGGAGAAACACCGGCATCGATAACTTTTGTTTTATTGGTTAGATAAAATTTTCTGCTAAACAATGCCAATGTTGATAGAGAGTCTGCTGTGACAAAGTCATGTAGACTCTCTATTTTAATTTCTTTATCTTGCAAATAAAATAAGTAACGGGTTGAAAAGTAGAAATACTTTTCAACCCGTTACTTATAGGGAAAGGTCTTAAACCTTGATTATCTGAATTTACAGACCGTAGCTGAAAGCATTGATTGTTTCATATACGATACTTGCAAGACCTAATCCAACAATACCAATTAAGCAGATTGCTAAGCTTACCTTAGTATAATTGTCGCTTTTAAAGGTTGCAATAGGATTCTCGTTCTTGTTGATATACATTGCTTTAACTACTAATAAATAGTAATACAAAGAAATAACAGTATTTACCAATGCAATGAATACAAGTAAGTAGAAACCACTCTTGAATGCAGCCATAAAGATAAAGATCTTACTGAAGAATCCAGCGAAAGGAGGAATACCTGCCAGTGAGAATAAGGCTAAAGTCATGATGAATGAAAGCTTAGGATTTGTTAGATACAAACCATTGTAATCATCCAGTTCTACCTTATCACTTTTTTGTTCAATAATTGAAATGATACCAAAAGCAGCTAAGTTGGCCACGATGTAAACAAGTACATAATAGACTAAAGAAGTCATGCTCATTGCTGTTCCTCCAATTACACCCAGCATAATATAACCAGCCTGAGAGATAGAAGAGAATGCAAGGAATCTTTTCAGGTTCTGTTGGCGGATAGCGAACAGGTTGGCCATTGTGATTGTAATAATTATCACTCCGTAAAGTACTGCCTGCCATTGAGCAATCATTGGACCGAATACTTTAGTAAGGATAGTAAGCAACACAAATGCTGCAGATCCTTTAGATATAACTGAAAGGTAAGATGTAACAGTTGTTGGTGCACCTTGGTAAACGTCGGCTGTCCACAAGTGGAAAGGAACCAATGAAATCTTGAATCCCATACCAGTGAAGAAGAATGCAAATGCCATAATCTGCATCATGTTTCCATTTAAAGCTGCAGGTATGTCATTAAAGTAAAGTGTTCCGCAAGAACCGTATATCATGGATAAACCAAACAATAACAGTCCTGAAGAGAACATGGCAGTAAGGATGTATTTAGCACCAGCCTCTGCAGAGTTGTGTCTGTATTTGTCAAGGGCAACCAAAGCTGCCATTGGGATAGAAGCTGTTTCCAGTCCGATGAAGAACATCAGGAAGTTTCCGGATCCAATCATGAAATACATACCCAGCAGAGTAGATAATGTAAGTACATAGAACTCTCCTTGTTTAATATTAGTGTCTTCACGTTGCAACCATGTGTGTGCCTGCATAAACACAATCACTGTTCCAAAAGAGAGAATACTCTTCACGATGGTCATTATTGGGGTATAATAATACATACCGCCAAACATCTCAGCCGGTGCAGAGGGGATCAGATTTATCAGCGTGTGAACGCCAAGTAGCGAACAAGCTGTCAATGAAAAGTATTTGCGTCCTTTTTCTCCTGCCAGCAGATCGAACAGTAGCAAAAGAACAATAACTGCAATGAGCGACAGCTCTTCTTTCATATATAGAAATTGACTATAATCCATTTTCTTCAGATTTTAATTCGTTATAAATTGGTCAGAGCGTTTACTACAGGTAATACACTATCGCTAATCATATTGCTGATCCAGAAAGGAGCAATACCAATTCCGGCAACAGCAATTATCAGACAGATTACAGAGAATCTCTCATCCCAGGTTGCATCTGTAAGTTTCAGATGCTCTTTGTTTTCAGGTGTTCCATAAAGAATCTTTCCAACCAGACGAAGAATATATACCGCTGTAATTACAATTGATGTTGTTGCGATAATAGTAACTGTTCTGTGGAACATATCTGTGTGTTGGAATGAACCAACGAAGATTGTCATCTCAGCAACGAAACCGCTTAATCCTGGTAAACCAAGGTTGGCAAGACCGGCAATTACATAACAAACAGAAAGGAATGGCATGATTTTCATCAAACCGCTCAGTTCACGGATATCACGAGTATGAGTACGTCCGTAAATCATACCGATCAAGGCGAAGAAGAGGGCTGTCATTAAACCGTGTGATAACATTTGAATCACAGCACCAGTAGTTGCTGTCTGGTTTGCCATTAGGATAGCGAACAATACCAAACCACAGTGACTTACTGAAGAATAAGCATTGATGTATTTCAAGTCCTTTTGAACAATAGCACTGAATGCTCCGTAAACCACACTGATTGAAGTCAGGATTAAGAATATCCAGCCCAGTTGATCTGCAGCTTGAGGCATTAAGTACATTGCAACACGGAAACATCCATAACCTCCCAGTTTCATAAGTACTCCGGCATGAAGCATAGATACAGCCGTAGGGGCTGAAGCATGACCGTCAGGAGACCATGTATGGAATGGGAACAGAGCACCAAGAACACCAAATCCCAGGAATGTAAGTGGGAAGAAGATCAATTGGGAATTCAAAGGAATGTTGTGCAGTTTTGCAATTTCCAGAATGTTCATGGTTGTTGCACCAGAACAGAAATAGATTCCTAAGATACCAACCAACAACATGGCCGAAGCACCCATCAACATCAATGTAAGCTTCATTGCTGCATATTCTTTTTTACCACTACCCCATACTCCGATGAGTAAGTACATCGGGATAAGAGCAATTTCGTAGAACATGAACATGACAAACAAGTCTATTGTGATGAAGAATCCAAAAACTCCTAATGACAATAAGCAGAACCACAGGAAATATTCCTTAGTTTGTACTGCCATTTGCCAGGAAGCAAATGTTCCTGTAAACACAATTACAGCAGATAATAACAGCATTGCTACTGAAATACCATCTACTCCCAGAGAAAATTGTATATTTAGTGGTGCATACCACATAATGTCTGATCTGAAAAGCATTTCTGCAGTATCGCCGGCTCCCCGTTCAGCAAGATACATGTAGGTTAGTACACCTGCCAGTACTAGCAGTAGTGTAGAACCTGCAACCATCACACCTCTGATTTGCTTAATGTTGCGGCTGAGCCAAAGCCCAACGATCATTAAGAGAGGTACGAGTACGAATAATGTTAAAAAGTTCATATCTATTCTGTTTTTTATTTAGATAAATAGAAGTAATCCTACAATAATAACTAACGCACCTATCAGGAATACATAAGCGTATTGCTGAACACGTCCCGATTGGAAACCGCGGATAGAAAATGATGCTTCCTGAGTACTCCATGCAAGGAAATTCATGAATCCATCTACTACGTGGCGGTCAAACCAGGCAATAGGAGTGGAGATACAACGGAAGATAATTTTATGAGTTATAAACATCCAAACCTCGTCAATATAGAAACGATGAGTAGCTGCTGTATGTAGTCCACGGAACTTTTTGCCCAACATGTTTGGAATTGTTTGTTCCGGCTTGCGATAGAAGATGGTAGCAATAATAATTGCTATTACTGCAACACATACACTGATTGAAGCTACAAGCATATCCAGATGGATATGATAAGCTTCACCGTTACTGCTCACAAAGTTTCCGAATGGAATGAATCCGGCAACTAAAGTTACAGCTGCAAGGAACATCAATGGGAATGTCATTACAAGTGGAGATTCGTGAGGAGTGTGTTCGTGTTCTGCTTCTTTACCCCAGAATATATTGTAATAAAGACGGAACATATAGAATGCTGTAAGACCAGCAACAAATGTCATTAACCATCCGATAACAGGGCTGAACTTGAACGCTGCTGCCAATATTTCATCCTTACTGAAGAATCCGGAGAAAAAAGGAATACCTGCGATAGCCAAACATGCAATAAGGAAAGTAATGTGAGTGATAGGCATATATTTGCGAAGACCACCCATGTGATCCATTTCATTGCTGTGAACTGCATGGATAATAGAACCAGCTCCAAGGAATAATAAAGCCTTAAACATGGCGTGTGTGAACAAGTGGAACATGGAAGCCATGTAACCTAATCCTTCATGTGGATCCATTCCGGTACAAACACCTAATGCTACAATCATGAAACCAATCTGAGAGATGGTTGAGAAAGCAAGCACACGTTTGATATCTGTTTGTACACAAGCGATGGTAGCCGAGAATAGAGCTGTGAATGCTCCGATATAAGCAATTCCTGCCAATACATCTGGCGCATAGCCAATATAAAGTGGGAACATTCTGGCAACTAAATATACACCAGCAACAACCATTGTTGCAGCATGGATCAATGCAGAAACAGGAGTTGGACCTTCCATTGCATCTGGCAACCAAATATGGAATGGGAACATGGCACTTTTACCGGCACCACCTAAAAACATAAGTCCCAATCCCCAGGCAACTACACTTCCACCAAGGAATGTTTGTCCGGCAGCACTTTGAAGTAGTGTGCTGCAAGATCCGTTCATCAGGTCAGTGAAATTGAAAGTTTGAGAGAAGAATGATAGAACCAAAATACCAGCCAAAAAGCCTAAGTCGGCAAAACGCGTAACAATAAACGCTTTCTTAGAAGCTGCTATCGCGGTTGGTTTGGTATAATAGAATCCAATAAGCAAATAAGAAGATACACCTACAAGTTCCCAGAAAATATACATCTGGAAGATATTAGTAGCTAAAACTAGTCCAAGCATTGCAAAGGTGAAAAGTGAAAGGAACGCATAGTAGCGTTGAAAACCTTTTTCTCCGTGCATGTATCCCATACTGTAGATGTGTACCATCAGTGATACTGTGGAAATAACCACTAACATCATAACAGAAATAGGATCAAGGAAGATACCTAAATCAATGTGTAGATGTTCGGTGAAACGAAGCCATTCAACTTTGAATGGGATGATCGTCTGAAAAACTCCGTTTACTCGTGGAGTTGTAAAATAATTCCATGCTGTGAGGTAGGATAACACAGCAACAATACCCAAAGATATTGTTCCAAATATTCCTGCTACGTTCGGTTTAAGTTTATGTCCCGCTAATCCTAAGAAAAGGAACATCAGCACCGGAAGCAGTAAGATAAATATTGTATATTCCATAATGTCTCTTTAATTAATGTTTCATCTCTTCGATGTCCTTTACTTGAATACCCCGTATGTTACGGTAGATATTGATAATAATTGCAATACCAACAGCTGTTTCGGCTGCTGCGATAGCAATGGCAAAGAGCGTGAAGAAGTGACCTTCTAACTGAGCAGGGAACAAATAACGGTTAAATACTGCAAAGTTGATGTCTGATGCGTTCAATATAAGTTCCAATGAGATAAGCATTGCCAGTGTGTTTTTGCGGGTAAAGAATCCGAAGATTCCTGCAAACATCATGATGGTGCTTATTATTAAATAATATTCTACATGTATTTCCATTCTCTTTTATCTTTTACGTGCGATTACTAAACCTCCGATGATACAAGCCAGCAACAATATACTGATTGCCTCGAATGGCAACAGGTATTGATATTTGTCGCTGCCCATCAGTGCATGACCAATCGTTTTCATACCTAGCTCACCAGTTTCAGCTGAAGCTGTTGGAACAAAGCCATGAGTCAGAACAATAAATAAAACAAGTGCAGCACCGGCAATAGCTGTAACCAGACTGGCGAAGAGCTTGCTTTTATTTAACTTCTTATTAAGACTCTGATCAGAGTTGGTAAGAAGTATCGAGAACACGTACAGGACGACAATACCTCCTGCATAGACCATTAATTGTACAGCTCCCAGGAACGTATAGTCCAATAGGAAATAGATGGCTGCTGTGCCGAATAAGACGAACAGCAGATAAGTGGCTGAGCGCAGAATCTTACTGGTGGTAACTGTCAGCACCGAGAATACGGTGATGAAGATCGCCACTACGAAGAATGCTACTTGTTGAAGTGTGATATCCATATTCATTTACTTTTTTACTACTGTTGAACCTTCATTATTAAGTTGCTTAACTAGCTTGTCGCGGGTAAAGACAGCGTGTTCGAAGGAATTATCAAACTTAATGGCATCGTGAGGGCATGCATTTACACATAGTTGGCAGAACATGCAGCTTCCAAGGTCATATTGATATTTCACTAATACTTTCTTCTTTTTACCTTCTTCGTCGGTAACCATTTCTGAAGTTATGTTGATGGTGTCATTTGGACAAGCCATCTGACAAAGTCCGCAGGCAACACACTTGTGTTGGTTGTTCTCATCATGAGGCATTACCAGTGTGCCGCGGAAACGGTCTGATATTTTCAAAGTAGCCCTGTTTTCAGGGTATTGCTCAGTGACCTTCTTGCGGAAGAATACTGTGATGGTGGTTTTCATACCTATTAATAAGGTCTTTATTGCACCAAACAGTGAGCACATATATTGATTAAAACTATTCATATCTTTCTATTAATTAAAAGTGTAATCCAAATACAACGATGAGTACCATCAGTAATAGGTTAAACATGCTGATTGGAACTAAAAATTTCCATTCCAGTCTCAATATCTGGTCGATACGTAAACGTGGGAATGTCCACTTAATCCACATAAGCAGGAAGACTACAAAGAACGCTTTTGCAAAGAACCATACAAATCCAGGAATGAAATCCATGATTGCATTGAATCCGTCGAGTCCAGAAACGTGGAATGGCATCCATCCTCCTAAGAAGACTGTTGCTGCTACACCCGATACGATAAACAAGTTAAGGTATTCTGCAAGGTAGAAGAATCCGAAGTGCATACCTGAATATTCTGTGTGATATCCGGCAGTAAGCTCAGATTCAGCTTCAGGTAAGTCAAACGGACCACGGTTGGTTTCAGCATTACCAGCAATCAGGTAGATGATGAAAGCAATTAGCGCAGGAATATGTCCTTTGAAAATATTCCATCCGTCAGCCTGCTTTTCTACAATTTCAGAGAAAGACATGGTTCCTGTCAATACAACCATTGTAAGAATGGAAAGACCAACTGAAAGTTCATAACTGATAATCTGTGCACCACTACGCATGGCACCAATTAATGTGAACTTATTGTTACTACTCCAACCTGCAAGCAGGATACCTACTACTCCGATAGAAGAAGCGGCCATAAGGAAGAATACACCAATATTAAAATTAATGATTTCCATTCCTTTATTAATAGGAAGGCAAGCAAATGAGAGAATAGAAGCGAGAATCACCATGTAAGGAGCCAGGTTGTAAAGCAACCGATCCGAGTTTTTCAGAGTGATAATCTCTTTGATCAACATTTTGAATACATCGGCAAATACCTGCATTAAACCGTATTTACCAACGCGGTTAGGGCCGAGACGACATTGGAAGAATGCACATACCTTGCGCTCCATATAAATAAGGATAATAGCAAGAACAGCATACATTAGCATAATGCAAACGCCAATGACAACACATTCCAGGAAAATGGCTAAACCTTCAGGCATGAATCCTGTCAGCAGGCCATGTATCCAGCTTGAAACTATACTAAAATCAAACATATCTTTTTTATTTTATTTATCTATCAATATCAGGTACTACATAGTCAAGCGTTGCACCAATTGAGATTAAGTCTGCAATTTTTGCACCGCGTGTGATGGTATCTACTACCGAAACCAAAGGAAGTCCGGTTGAACGATACTTCATACGGTATGGGAATTTATCTCCATGGCTTTCAATAAATACACCAAATTCTCCACGGCTACCTTCAACAGATGCAAAGTAGTTACCTTCAGGTACACGGATAATAGGTTTCATTTTCACTTGATAGTCTCCCTCTGGGATATTGTCAATCAGTTGTTCGATGATCTTCATTGATTCAAGAATCTCGTCCATACGAACCATGTAACGAGCAAAACAGTCACCTTCAGTGTAAACAATTTCTTTAAAGTCTACTTTGCCATACATAGCGTAAGGTTTGCGCTTACGTGTGTCACATGCCCATCCTGAAGCACGTCCTGTACCTCCGGTAGCACCGAATGAAATAGCATCTTCGCGAGTAAGAACACCAACATTTTTAAAACGTTGCTGAGTAATTACGTTACCTGTAAATACGTCATGATATTCTTTAAGAATAGGACGAAGATATACAATGAATTCTTTTACGTTCTTTACGAAGTCAGGGGCAATGTCTGCTTGTACACCACCAATGGTGTTATAGTTCTGAATCAAACGGCCACCAGTTGTTGCCTCGAATATATCAAGAATCTTTTCACGGTCGCGGAAGCCATAGAAGAATGCTGTTAAAGCACCTAAGTCCATGCAGGCACATGAATAGAACAGTAAGTGTGAGTCAATACGTTGAAGCTCGTCCATAATGGTACGAATGTATTGTACACGTTCTGATACTTCTACACCCATTGCTTTTTCAACGCACATACAAACTGCATGGCGGTTCTGGTGAGCACCAAGGTAATCAAGACGGTCGGTCAGTGCCAGTGTCTGAGGGTAAGTCAGACTTTCATTCATCTTTTCAATACCTCTGTGGATGTATCCGCAATAAGGTTCAATCTTTTTAATATTTTCTCCTTCAAGAGAAGTACGGAAACGAAGTACACCGTGAGTTGCAGGGTGCTGAGGACCGATGTTAACAACATATTCTTTATCTTCGAAAAGAATATTTGTTTTGTTAACCAAATTACCTTCATCATCAAGTGAAAGCTCATCGGTTGTGTCTTCTGTAACTTCGTTGGTCATGCGCAAAGGATTCAATGAATCGTCATAATCCTTACGCAATGGATAGCCTACCCAGTCCTCACGCAAGTACAAACGGCGCATATCATTGTGGTTAACAAAACGAATGCCGAAGAAATCAAACACTTCGCGTTCGTTAAAATCGGCAGTTTTCCATAAATCTGTTACTGAAGGTAATTCAGGATTCTCACGATTGGCAGTCATTGTCTTAAGTACAATGCTGTGACCGTATTTTGTTGATTCCAGATGGTATACCACCCCCAGTGTTTCGCCCCAGTCCATACCGGTCAGACTTAAAAGGAAGTCAAATTGCGCATCCTCGTCATATCTCAGTTTTTCTGCTAAGGCATGGAAGGATTCGGCAGGAATGGTAGCTGTTAAGTCACCCTGTTCTGCAAACTGTGCTTCGGGGACAATTTCTAATATTCTGTCTTTTATATTCATAGCTTATTTTTCTTCTTTCTCTTTGCGGTTTACTCCACCGAAGAATTTTTCGAGTTTCACTTTGCGTTGTAATTGCATCATACCGTAGTAGAAGGATTCAGGACGTGGAGGACATCCAGGGATATATACATCAACCGGCATTATCTGGTCTACCCCGTTTACTACGTGATAAGACTTCTTAAACGGACCACCGCTGACAGCGCATCCGCCCACAGCAACCACGTATTTTGGTTCTGGCATCTGGTCATAAAGACGCTTCAATACCGGAGCCATTCTGTCGGTGATTGTTCCGCAAACCATGATCATATCTGCTTGGCGAGGACTGGCACGTGCTACTTCAAACCCAAAACGGGCCATGTCATAACGCGCGGCACCAAGTGCCATGAATTCGATACCGCAACAGCTTGTAGCGAATGTAAGCGGCCAAAGTGAATTGCTTCGTCCCCAGTTGATAAGATCGTCCAATTTACCAAGAAGTACGTTTGTACCTTCGGCATTGATCTCAGCAACCATGTTTTCCAAATACTCATTATCTTTGAAGTCTTCATATTGCATAGACTTTATTTTCGGCTTCTTTATTTCCATTCAAGAGCTCCTTTCTTCCAGGCATAAGCCAGACCTAAAATTAACACACCGAAGAAAAATAGAATACTGATAAGTCCGTTTACACCTAGCTCACCCACAATGGTAGCCCAAGGGAAAAGAAAGACGGTTTCAACGTCGAACATTAAAAACAGGATGGCAAACAGATAGTAACCAACTCTGAACTGCATCCAAGACTTACCTCGTGTAGGAATACCGCATTCGTACGCTTCTCCCTTTTGTGGGTTAAACGACCGCGGCGAGATCGCTTTGGCGATAAACAAAGCCGCAAAAACCAAGGCTATTGCCGTGATTACAGCGACGACTAACATCATAAAATTCATAGTTCAATGTACATTAAAAATGTATAATATAAATAGAAATATTTAACAATAATAAATTAGAAGCTGATATTCAGCTTTTAAGAGCGCAAAGATACAATTTATTATTAATCATTTGCAAACTGCACCTAACAAAAAGTTGATTTTTTATTCTCTTTTTTATCTGGATGATAGAAAGTAGTAAAGATCAGAATTAGTATAATTTCTGTTCTCAGAAGCTGAAATTGTGAAGTAAATGGTAATAATTGTGAATAGTTAAATGTGCTGTAGCTCTTCTCTTGTATAGGACTAATAACTATATAATGTGTGAGTGGAACAAGTCACTCTTTCCAAAATTCTTTCGTCTGGAAATAGAAATATATCAGGATGAAATTAGTATTATAACCTGTTTGGATTTAATATATAAACCGATTAAATGACTGATAAATAGCAATGAAACTCTTTTTAACTCAGTTAAGTCCCTGAAATAGGAAAAATATAAGGTTTTTTTTTGACAATACGTTTCACTTTTTGTCGTAATGCGCTGAATATGAGCTGCGTAAAAATTATTTCCACCCCCTATAATAACAAAAAATAGAGGGTGTTTTTCCGCGCATTCAATATCTTTATCTTTTCTTCCAGAATTGTGGAGTGAAGAGAAGTAATACAGTGAACAGTTCCAAACGTCCAATGAGCATCAGGAAGGATAGAAGCCATTTTCCTCCATCGGGGAGGCAGTTCCATGAGTGAACCGGACCGCATAAACCTAACCCCGGGCCTACACTTCCCATACTTGAAACTACGGTACCAAAGGCTTCTACATTTCCTACTCCCATAGCCATCATAGCCAGCCAACTGGCTACAAAGATAATCATATACAAGAGGATAAATAGTAATACAGAGGATTGGGTGGAAGGGGATATTGCTATCTTGTTTATCTTTACTGGCAGCACCGCGTTGGGGTGGACCATACGCTTGAACTCATTTTTTGTCATTTTACCTAGTATAAGTAAACGAATACTTTTTATTGCTCCAGAGGTACATCCGCTGCTTGCTCCTAAGAACATGATAACACCTAGTAATGCCCACAAAAAAGGTGTCCAAACCATATAGTCGGCAGATACAAGCCCGGTTGTTGTATGAAGTGAGGCTACCTGAAACAGTGCTTTTCGGAAAGATTCTCCAACCCCATACGGACTGGTATAAGTCAACGTTACAGTGAATATTGCTGTGAAAACAATTATTGATTTCAAAAACCACTTTAGTTCTTCATTTAACAGTGCTTTTTGGGGTTTTCCTTTTGCCAGATAGAAAAAGAGAGTAAAGTTAATACCGGAGAGTATCATGAAAATAGATATCACATATTCTATATAAGGTGAACTGTAATAAGCTATGCTAGCCTTTTTAGTGGAAAAACCTCCGGTAGATATTGTTGAGAATGAGTGACAAATGGAGTCGAACAGGTTCATGCCTCCCAAAAGCAAGAATAAAGTCAGTGCCAATGTAAGACCAAAATAAACATACCATATCCATTTTGCTGTTATACTGATACGTGGATGCAATCTTTCATGTGAAGTACCGGTTGCTTCGGCCGAGAAAAGATGCATACTTCCCATTCCAAAGAGAGGGAGCATGGCAATGGTGAAAAAGATGATTCCCAAACCGCCTGCCCACTGTGTAAGGCTACGCCAGAAAAGTAGTCCGTGAGGCAACGATTCTATATTGTCAATCACTGTGGCTCCTGTAGTTGTGAAGCCGGACATAGTTTCAAAGAATGCATCTACTACCCGTGGCACGTATCCGCTTATCAGAAACGGGAACATTCCGATGGCCGAGAAAAGTAACCACGAAAGGGTTACAATTAGATATCCGTTTCTGCGGTTCAGTTGCTTGGAAGCTCCTTTTCCCATTAGCAGCAATAATCCCCCAAAAATAACGGAACCTGCAGCTACCATGAGAAAATCATTAATAATGCTTTCTCCGTATATAAGAGATACTCCCGCGCAGAGAAGTAATAAAACGGCTTCAATGAGCGACAGAATGCCCATTATCCTTAAAATCATCTTTAGATTAATCATAATCTTTTTGCTATCTGATAGCCTTTATCTGTTAATTAAAGAATTTCTCAATCTTCTTGATCATCATGTTCAGGCAGAATACCACTACATGATCACCTGGCTCTATCTGAGTTTCTCCTGTTACCACTAAACCTTTTCCGTTACGAATTAATCCTCCGATGGTTGTACCCTTGGGCAGTCCCAGATCCTTCACCTTACGTTTAGTAATGGCAGTTCCTTCTTTTACCTTAAACTCTGCCACATCGGCGTTTGCAAAGGTGAGGCACTTCACATTAGTCACATCGGCTTTCAGCATCATCTGATAGATGTGGCTGGCTGCAATTAGTTTTTTGTTTATTACCGTACCAATGTCCAGGCTCTCCGCCATTCCAATGTAGTCAATATTTTCCACTTCGGCCACAGTCTTTCTTACCCCCATTCGCTTCGCTGCCAGGCAGGCAAGAATATTGGTCTCAGAGCTTCCCGTAAGTGCTACAAATGCTTCTGTGTCTTTTAGCCCTTCTTCCACCAGCAGGTCAACGTCCCGGCCGTCTCCGTTAATTACCAGCGTCTTGTTGTCCAGTAATTCAGTGAGTCGGGTACAGCGGGCAGCATCGTTTTCAATAACTTTCAACTTCATATAGTCGGGTACGTATTGAACAGTTCTTACCGCAATACGGCTTCCTCCCATGACCATTACGTTCCTTACGTCGGCATAGTCTTCTTTTCCTACTATCTTGCGGATATAAGGAATATATTTCTGAGTAGTGGTAAAGTAAACAATATCATATAATTTAATAGTATCATCACCACGGGGAATGATGGTTTCATTTCCTCGTTTAATAGCTACCACATGGAAAGGGATATCTTCTTTTCCCAGTTCGCTAAGGGTCACATCCAAAATTGTGGAATTTTGTCTCATCTTTACACCAATAAGTATCAATGCTCCTCCGCAGAACTCCCACCATTGGCGAATCCAGCTCATCTTAATGGATGATACAATCTCTTTGGCTGCAAGCATTTCGGGATAAATAAGAGAATCAACTCCCAGCTTCTTGAAAAATTCCTGATGGTGAGGAAGCAGGTATTCGTAATTATCAATACGCGCCACTGTTTTTTTTGCTCCCAGACTGGAAGCCAGCATGCATGCTGTCATGTTACGACTCTCATCTGGAGTAACAGCAATGAACAGGTCGGCTTCAGCTATTCCTGCATCCTTTAATCCTGAGATGGAAGTGGGAGATGTGCACACTGTCATCAGGTCAAAGCTGGTGTCCATGGCTATCAACTTATCTTCATTCTCGTCCATCAGAACGATCTCTTGTTTCTCCTGCGAAAGAAGTTTTGCAAGATGTGTGCCTACAGCTCCGGCACCTGCAATAATAATTTTCATAATTGCGACTTTAAAGTGTGATATATGCTCTCTTCATCCATTCCACAAAGCTTATAGAGTTCTTTAACGCTACCATGTTCCACAAATATATTTGGAATACCTATTCTTTTTACCTGTGGAGAATAGTTGTTATCAGACATAAATTCAAGAATGCAGCTTCCCATTCCACCTTCCGTAACCCCATCTTCCACTGTAACTACCTTATTGAAATGTTGTCCTATTTCGTTCAGCATATTTTGGTCCAGCGGTTTGAGGAAGCGCAGATCATAATGGGCAATGGTAGCTCCTTCAGCTTCAGCCCTGGCAATGGCTTTTGCAGTGACTGTTCCTATTGGTCCAATAGTGATAACGGCCATATCTTTTCCGTCTTTCAGCTTTCTTCCGGTACCTACAGGTATTTCTTCCAGCGGGCATTTCCAGTCAACCAGTGAACCTCTTCCTCTTGGATAGCGGATTACGAACGGTCCTTTGTCGGGCAGCTGAGCGGTGTACATCAATTGTCTGAGTTCATGTTCATCATAAGGTGAAGCAATAGTCAGATTCGGGATACAGCGCAAGTATGCCATATCAAAAGCACCATGATGTGTAGGTCCGTCTTCACCCACCAGTCCGGCGCGGTCCAGGCAGAGTACCACATTCAGATTCTGAATGGCCACATCGTGAATTACATTATCCAACGCCCTCTGCATAAAGGTAGAGTAGATGTTGCAGAAAGGAAGAAGTCCATCTTTCGCCATTCCACCCGAGAAGGTAACGGCATGTCCTTCGGCAATACCCACGTCGAACGCTCTGTCGGGCATCTCCTTCATCATAATGTTCATGGAACATCCTGTAGTCATGGCGGGAGTAACCCCTATAATTTTATCATTTTGCTTGGCAAGCTCTAATACGGTATGACCAAAAACTTCCTGAAAGAGAGGAGGCATTCCTTTGGTGTTAGTAACAATCCGTTCCCCTGTCTCTTTATCAAAAATGCCAGGTGCATGCCACACTGTAGCTGCTCTCTCTGCCGGTTCAAAACCTTTTCCTTTAACTGTATGCAGATGCAGGATCTTTGGACCTTCCATATCCTTTATATCTTTCATTACACGGGCTATGTTCTTCACGTCGTGTCCATCAAAAGGACCGAAGTAGCGGATGCTCATTCCCTCGAAAATGTTTTGCTGCTGAGACAGCAGAGTCTTCAGGCTATTGTTGAAGCGGATTACACTCTTTCTGCGTGATTCATTAAGTATACCCCAACGAAACAGCAGTTGGGCCACTTTTTGTCGTATGCGGTTATAGCGGTTAGTAGTGGCCAGATTGAGCAGATACTCTTTCATACCACCTACAGTACGGTCTATAGCCATATTGTTGTCATTGAGCACAATCAGTAAATTGTTCGGAGTGGAAGAGGCATTGTTGAGCCCTTCAAAAGCCAGTCCCCCTGTCATGGAACCATCACCTATCACGGCAACCACATGGCGGTCTTTCTCACCTTTATGTTTAGCTGCCACGCTCATACCCAATGCGGCAGATATGGAGTTAGAAGCATGTCCGCAGGTAAAAGTATCATATTCGCTCTCATCTGGAGAAGGGAATGGACGGATACCATTTAATTTCCGGTTAGTGGAAAAAGCTTTTCTCCTTCCAGTCAGAATCTTGTGACCGTAAGCCTGATGCCCTACGTCCCATACTATTCTGTCATAAGGAGTATTAAATACATAATGCAAAGCCACAGTCAGCTCTACGGCTCCTAAACTTGCAGCAAAGTGTCCCGGATTACATGATAGCTCATCAATAATATCCTGCCTCAGTTCTTTACAGATCTCAGGAAGCATATCTACATTGAGTTTGCGAAGATCTCCCGGACAATTTATGCCATTTAGCAAACTATATGTTTGGTTATTCTTCATTATCAGACAAATTTATGGCAAAATTAGCATAAATTACTTATAAGATGCTTACTTTTGCAGGGATATTTTTATTGATGTCAAATATTAGTGCTTATATAAATGGAATTCAGAACATTAGTAGAACTTCCTAAAAAAGAGTTGGCTATCACTTATTCTGACAAGATACTGTTGCTTGGTTCCTGCTTTGCTCAGAATATTGGAAACCTGTTGGTTACAAATAAATTTAACTGTACGGTCAACCCCTTTGGTGTTCTTTATAATCCGCTTTCCATAGCAAACGGACTGCATTGTCTGGATAGTAAGAGAACATTCGCTGAAAAGGATTTGTTTGAGTATAAAGGATTATATCATAGCTTTATGCACCATGGTTCTTTTTCTGCATCCTCTCAGTATGAATGCCTGGAAAATATCAATAGCTGTCTGGAACCAGCTGTTCGTCAGTTTCCGGAGCTCAACTACTTGCTTATAACCTTTGGCACGGCTTATGTTTATGACTACAAACAAACCGGCACTGCTGTGGCCAATTGTCACAAGCTTCCCGAAAGTGCTTTTAACCGTCGTTTGTTAAGTGTTGAACAGATCATGGATGTCTATATTCCTCTAATTGATGGAATGTTGAAAAATAATCATAATCTGAAGCTTCTGTTTTCTGTCAGTCCTATTCGTCATGTGAAAGACGGCATGCACGGTAATCAGTTGAGCAAGGCTATTCTGTTGCTTGCCATTGATGCGCTGAAAGAACATTTCCCTCAGCATGTTTTCTATTTCCCATCTTATGAACTGGTGGTCGACGAACTGCGTGACTACCGTTTTTATGCCGATGATATGCTTCATCCATCCGCTGTGGCAGTAACCTATCTGTGGGAATCTTTTGGTAACTGTTATTTTTCTAAAGAAACCAAGCAAATAATGAAAGAATGGGGCGTAATTAGTAAAGCCCTGCAACATAAACCCTTCCATCCTGGTTCGGAACAGCATAAGCTTTTTTTAAGCCAAATAGTGTTAAAAATTAATCAACTTAAGGAAAAATGTCCGTTCTTAGATGTTGAAAAAGAAATTGAATTATGTCGTATTCTATAGAAACTATCTCACAGCTATTAGGTGCAAAGCGCACAGGTGAAAAAGAATCACGAATAGACTGGCTTCTTACCGACAGCCGGTCTCTATGCTTTCCTGAAGAAACACTTTTTTTTGCTTTACAAAGCAAACGTAATGACGGACATAAATACATTACCGATTTATATGCCCGTGGTGTAAGAAATTTTGTGGTCAATGAGCTCCCCGATACAAACTCTTTCGCTGAGGCCAATTTCCTTGTGGTACAAAATCCCCTGAAATCATTGCAAAAGTTGGCAGAACTGCATCGTGCCAAGTTCCAGATTCCCGTGATAGGAGTTACCGGAAGCAACGGCAAGACTGTGGTAAAAGAATGGTTGCATCAACTCATTAGTCCCGATCGTGTGGTTACCCGTTCTCCTCGCAGTTATAATTCTCAAATTGGAGTACCGCTTTCTGTGTGGCAGCTCAATGAGCAATCTGAACTGGCTGTTATAGAAGCCGGCATTTCGGAGATGGGAGAGATGAGAGCCCTGCAATCAATTATTCGTCCTACCATTGGCATACTCACTAATATTGGTGGGGCACATCAGGAGAACTTCTTCTCTCTGCAGGAAAAATGTATGGAAAAAGTTTCTCTGTTCAAGGATTGTGATGTAATTATTTATAATGGTGACAATGACCTTATTGCTGATTGTGTGGCAAAATCAATGCTTGCTTCCAGAGAGATAGCCTGGTCAAAAAACGATAAAGAAAAACCTCTTTATATAAGTGCTATTAATAAAGGAACCGATAAGACTACAATTAGTTATCGCTATTTGGGCTTTGATAATGGCTATACTATTCCTTTCATTGACGATGCTTCCATAGAAAATTCCCTTAACTGTCTGGCGGCCTGTCTTTACCTGATGGTGCCCTATGAAGAGATAGCTTTAAGGATGGCTAAACTGGAACCGGTTGCCATGCGCCTGGAGGTAAAAGAGGGAAAGAATAACTGCATACTTATAAATGACACCTATAATTCAGATATTGCTTCTCTTGATATCGCGCTCGATTTCCTTTATCGTCGTTCAGAATCTAAAGGAATGAGACGTACACTGATTCTTTCTGATATGCTTGAATCGGGACAGAGCAATACTTTGCTCTATAGGAAAGTGGCTCAGCTGGTTCACAGCCGGGGCATTCATAAGATTATAGGAGTAGGTCCTGAGATCACTTCTTGTGCAAAGAAGTTCGAGATTGAAAAATATTTCTTCCCCAATACAGAATCATTCCTTAAATCGGAAGTTTTTACTTCTTTGCGTAATGAAGTGATTCTGATTAAAGGTTCACGTGACTTTACTTTCGAACAGATTTCGGAAGAGCTGGAACTCAAGGTGCACGAAACCATTCTGGAGATTAACCTCAATGCCATTGTTGATAACCTCAATTATTTCCGTGCCAAGCTTAAACCGGAGACAAAGATGGTATGCATGGTGAAAGCATTTGCTTACGGTGCCGGTTCTTATGAGGTGGCCAAGACTTTGCAGGATCATCGGGTAGATTACCTTGCTGTAGCTGTGGCCGATGAAGGTTCCGATCTTCGTAAAGCGGGTATCACCGGATCCATTATTATCATGAATCCTGAGATGTCTGCCTTTAAAACCATGTTCGATTATAAACTTGAACCGGAGGTATATAGTTTTCAGTTACTTGAGGCTCTCATCAAAGAAGCCGAGAAACAAGGCATTACCAACTTTCCTATTCATGTGAAACTAGATACAGGCATGCACCGTCTGGGGTTCGCTCCCCAGGAGATGCCCGAACTTATCAAACGTCTTAAGTCGCAGAATGCTGTTCTGCCTCGTTCGGTGTTCTCTCACCTGGTAGGTAGTGACAGTGATAAGTTTGACGCTTTTACCCGCCAACAGATAGAGACATTTGACAAGGCATCACTGGAACTTACTTCTGCCTTTCAGCATAAAATCCTTCGACACATCTGTAACTCTGCCGGTATCGAAAGATTCGCCGGAGCACAGTTTGATATGGTACGCCTGGGTATAGGTCTTTATGGAGTCAGTGCGGTCGATAATTCTATTATCAACAATGTAAGCACCTTGAAAACTACGATCCTTCAGATACGTGATGTGCCTAAGGATGACACCATTGGTTACAGCCGCAACGGACGCATAGATCGTGATTCCCGCATTGCAGCCATACCTATCGGATATGCCGACGGACTGAACCGTCACCTGGGCAATGGGCATGCTTATTGCATGGTCAATGGAAAGAAGGCTCCTTATGTGGGAAATATCTGTATGGATGTCTGTATGATTGATGTTACGGATATAGATTGTAAAGAAGGAGATAAGGCAATAATCTTTGGCGATGACCTTCCTATCACTGTTCTTTCTGATATTCTGGGCACCATTCCTTATGAGATTCTTACAAGCGTATCCTCTCGTGTAAAGAGAGTTTATTTCCAGGATTAATTTTTGGTTGAAAGAATGAAATTAAACAGGCCCAAAAATTTGCAGGTTAGCTTCTTTTGTTTAGCTTTGCCATCAAATCTATATAATAAATAAATTTATAAACGACCGATATGTTACATAGCACATTACTTTTTATGAATGTTGGGTTCCCTGAACTTCTTGTAGTTTGTTTGATTGTACTTCTTTTGTTTGGCGGAAAGAAAATCCCTGAGTTGATGAAAGGACTTGGCAAAGGTGTGAAGAGCTTTAAAGACGGCATGAAAGAAGCTGAAGAGGAGATTAAAAGCACCAAAGACGAAATAGAAAAACCTTCTGAAGACGAGAAGAAAAAATAAGAACACATGGCTGAAATGACGTTCTGGGACCACTTGGACGATTTACGTCGTGTGTTGTTCCGGGTGTGTGCGGTATGGTTTGTCCTGCTGACTGGCTTTTTTATTGCTATGCCTTTTCTGTTCGACAAGGTAATCCTTGCACCCTGTCACAATGACTTTGCCTTCTATTCCCTGCTTCATGATATAGGAAACTTGCTGCAGCTCACTGGCGACTTCTTCACTCAGAAATTTGAGGTGAAGCTAGTCAACATCAATCTGGCTGCACCTTTCTTTATTCACATATCCTCCTCCTTTTGGATGTCGGTAATAGCCTCTGTGCCCTATCTGCTGTTCGAGATCTGGGGGTTTATTAAACCTGCGCTCTATGATAACGAGATAAAGAATGTGCGTACAGCACTGGGCATAGGAACAGTCATGTTCTTTTTGGGAGTGCTGCTGGGCTATTTCATGGTCTTTCCCCTTACCTTGCGCTTTTTAGCTACCTATCAGCTAAGTGAAACCATCACCAATCAGATATCTCTCAATTCCTATATTGATAACTTCATGACACTGATCCTGGTAATGGGACTGGTCTTTGAGCTTCCACTGGTTACATGGTTGCTGGCCAAGATTGGACTTGTTTCCAAGTCATTCCTTCGTAAATACAGAAAGCACGCCATTGTCATCATCTTTGTAATAGCAGCAGTAATTACACCAACCGGCGATCCATTTACACTTTCAGTGGTGGCCATCCCTCTTTGCCTTCTTTATGAGATGAGCATCCTTATTATAAAGGAGAAGAAGAAAGTAATTTCAGAGTAAAATATTTCTGGAACAAAGTTCTTAATCAGGAAAAGGGAATCCTCTCTGCAGATAGATGTAGAGAGGGGCAATACTTTACACTACAATAAAAGAAGAAATGAATCAAGAAGCAAATCAATATTATAACTCACTCCTGGAAATATACTTCAATGAGCAGAGCTCTCTTACAATGAAATACAGGCAAATGCGTGATCTGCTCGAACGCCTTTGCCGCCACTCCATGCAGAACGAGCGGTTGCAGATGACCGATCTCTCAGCGCGTATCAGCTATCTGGCCTCTGTTGCCGGACTTTCCCGCAATGCACAGAATAGGCTGCATACTTTCCGGCTCACCTCAAATGCGGTGATGAACAGGAGAGAGGAGCCCACTATTGATAATCTGCTTCGTGATCTTCGTACATTGGCTTTAACAGTGAAAACCTTGCTCAATGTAGCTGTACCTCAGG
Organism: uncultured Bacteroides sp.; assembly: GCF_963678845.1. Taxonomy (NCBI): domain Bacteria; kingdom Pseudomonadati; phylum Bacteroidota; class Bacteroidia; order Bacteroidales; family Bacteroidaceae; genus Bacteroides; species uncultured Bacteroides sp. The sequence continues at coordinate 1,511,736 of NZ_OY787464.1, read as the reverse complement.
AACTTTATGATATATTGCCCAGCCAGGCAGACCTTCCACTACCACCTGTTCCCGTTCAATACGGTGCACGCATAAAGCGTATGAGGGTGTGTTACCAGTATTCAGATGAGACTTATTTGTACGTTATTCCTGCGAACAGAACAGTAAACGAACCGTTGAAAGTACGCTATGGAGCAGATAACCAAAACAAGGAATTTAATGAAACTGTTTCCTGTTTATGGCCCTTTGCACAACTCAACCTACTCGATGTAACAGTTGATGAGGAAGGTGTTCATGTTCCTTCCATGATAGTGCTGGAGCCCGATTACCTCATTGATATCAGTACCCTGGCCGAATGTTTCAAGGATTACGGACACCATCCGGCCAATTTTCTTCTGGGCAGGTTGCAATCCATGTCCAATACCCGCGCTCTGTTGCTGGGTAACATTGCCAACCTCTTTCTCGATGAATGGATTCATTCCGATGGAGAGGCCGATTACATGGAGTGCATGCGTAAAGCCTTTCGTACCTATCCCATAGAACTGGCTTCCTGCGAGGATCTGCTTGATCCGAAGACAGAGTTCGAATTCTTCAATGACTGCAAAAATCATTTCGAGCACCTCAAAGAGATAGTTACAGACACCTTCCTGTCTCCTGGTTATCATCTGAATAAGGAAGATGCCGTACTTGAACCCTCTTATGTGTGCGAGGCACTCGGTCTGCAGGGAAGGCTCGATTATATGCAGCGGGATATGAGTAGCTTCATTGAAATGAAATCCGGAAAGGCAGATGAATATGCCATTCCCGGCAAAGTGGAACCCAAGGAAAACCATAAGGTGCAGATGCTTCTCTATATGGCAGTGTTGGAGTATAGTATGGGAGTGAATCACCGCAAGGTACATCCTTATCTGCTCTATACCCGCTATCCGTTGCTGTATCCTGCCCGTCCATCGTGGGCACTGGTTCGCCGGGCTATCAATCTGCGCAACCTTATTGTGGCCGGTGAGCATGCTGTTCAGCTGCACAACCGTCCCGAATTTACGGCCCAGGTGCTAAATAAAATCACACCTGCCGTACTCAATGAAAACCACCTGCGGGGAATGTTCTGGGAACGTTATCTTTCGCCCTCCATTACCGCTTTTGGTACACGCTTTTCTACCTTGTCTCCGTTAGAGCAAGACTATTTCCTTACACTCTATAATTTCATTGTAAAGGAACAATATACATCCAAGTCCGGCGAAATGGAATATGACGGACGTGCGGGATCTTCCTCCCTTTGGCTGGCCACGTTGGATGAGAAAAGAGAAGCCGGAGAGATTCTTTATGATCTCACCATCAAGGAGAACCGTGCGGCAGATGCTCATAAAGCTACCGTGGTGTTTGCCATACCCGATTATAAGGATGAGTTCCTGCCCAATTTCAGAGTAGGAGACGTGGTGTTGTTCTACGAAAGAAACAAAACCGATGACACTGCTACCAATAAGATGATCTTCAAAGGAAGCATTGCCTCTATCAACACTCATGAAATTACCGTGCGCATCCGTGCCTCACAGCAAAATCCTTCCGTGCTTCCTCAGGAAAGTACTTATGCAGTGGAGCACGATAGCATGGACACCGCCTTTAAAAGCATGTTCCAGGCACTCACACTCTTTGCTGAGGCCAACAAAGATCGTCGCGACCTGCTTTTAGCTCAGCGCAAGCCTCAGTTCGATGCCTTTTTGGATGAGCAGATAGTCAGCGCCAAGGACGATTTTACCCGCGTTACCCTCAAAGCACAGTCTGCAAAAGATTTCTTTCTGCTTGTGGGACCTCCGGGAACAGGGAAAACCTCCAGAGCTCTAAAGCAAATGGTGGAAACGTTTCATCAGAACCCTTCCCAGCAGATTCTACTTTTGGCCTACACAAACCGGGCAGTAGACGAAATCTGTAAATCCATCTCCTCCATAGCTCCGGAAATCGACTATATCCGTGTGGGCAGTGAACTCTCGTGTGAAGAACGGTTTCGTTCCCACCTTATTGAGAATGTGCTCGCTACCTGTAATCGTCGTTCAGAAGTCAGCCAGCGCATCTCCGGTTGCCGTGTCATTGTGGGCACTGTTGCCTCTATCTCCACAAAGACCGACCTCTTCCGCCTCAAAAGGTTCGATGTAGCTATTGTTGATGAGGCTACCCAGATACTGGAACCTCAGCTGTTGGGCATCCTTTGTGCCAAAGACAGGGCAGGGCACAATGCCGTTGGTAAGTTCATTCTCATTGGAGATCATAAGCAGCTTCCCGCTGTGGTGATGCAAAGTAGTGAGCAGTCTCATGTTTGCAGTGAAGAACTGCTTTCCGTGGGCATCACCAACCTGAAAGATTCCCTTTTCGAACGCCTCTACCGCACTAATCCCAGTGCAGCAGACATGCTTTGTAAGCAAGGACGTATGAATCCGGCAGTGGCTCTTTTCCCCAATAAAGCCTTCTATGGAGGCAAACTCCAACCTGTGGGGTTGCCTCATCAAACAGATACCACATCTCCTTACGGGGCCAGGGTACAGTTTGTCCCATCCCAACCCCATACCGGAGGCGGTTCTGATAAATGCAATATCAACGAAGCCCGCCTGGCAGCAGGTATCGCGGCTCAGGTTTACAAACGTTCCCCGGAAAAGTTTGATGTAACACGTTCGTTGGGCATCATCACCCCGTATCGCAGTCAGATAGCCATGATAAAGAAAGAACTGGCTCTCCTTGATATTCCTGCACTCAATGAAGTGCTTGTTGATACAGTAGAGCGCTTTCAGGGTAGTGAGCGAGATGTGATTATCTACTCCTTCAGTGTAAACTACCCCTGGCAGCTTCAGTTCCTTTGTAATATAACTGAAGAAGACGGAGTGCTCATTGATCGCAAGCTAAATGTCGCTTTGACACGTGCACGCACTCAGATGTACCTAATAGGAGTGCCTGAATTATTAAAACTTAATAAAATCTATGAAGCTTTGATTAAATTAATACTTCCTACGCTTCGTTAACATCTGGGTACGTATAAAAAGCTTATCTTTGTAGCACGTTTTTTTCATAGAGATTTAGATTTAAGGTTAGAAGAATTGTGGAAGTCGTGAGACTTCCCTTTTTTTTGAGATCAAAAAGGGAAAGGTTGCCTTCACGGGCAGCCTTTTTTGATTTTATATATCTGCATATTATTGCCGGATATGGTTAAAAAAGAGCGAGGGCACTCAATTAAGTATTGAGCACCCTCGTTTATAAATTGTTTTATTTAAAACAACCTGTAACGGTTATTCTAAAATCCGGTCCACTATAGATCAGTAATAATCCTATATTGAGGAACAAGTGATTTCATTATTACCCAAGCAATAAGGTATGCAAAAGCACACACACCGAACATAATTCCGTAAGCCACAGTAGGAGTCGCAGCATATAAGTCAGTGATAAATCCGGCAAGAAGCTGAACCAATACACCACCAATACCACCGGCCAAACCACCGATACCTGTTACAGAAGCAATCGCTTTCTTAGGGAACATGTCAGATACAGTTGTGAACAAGTTGGCCGACCAAGCCTGGTGAGAAGCACCTGCCAGGCAGATAATACCTGTAGCCATATACATAGCTGCTTTACCAAAATGTTCCACATTACCAAAATACTGAGTAAGCAACAGTGTGATAGGGCAAAGAGCAATCAGGAACATAGCTGTCATTCTTGCTTTGTATGAGTTCATACCCTTATTCATAAAGAACATAGGAATACTACCACCAAATACACTACCAATGATAGCAATACCGAATACAATAAATGTAGGCCACATTACCTCTTGAGTAGTCATGTGGAATTGTTTTTTCAGGTAGTCGGGCAACCAGAACAAAAGGAACCACCATATACCGTCAGTCATAAACTTACCCATAAAGAAAGACCATGTTTGTGGGTATCTCAACATTTTACCCCATGAAATCTTTTCCTTAATGCCATTCTTCTCGTTTTCAATCTGTTCAGGAGTAAGCTCTGCATCGTCAGCGTGAATATAGTCATATTCGCTTTGGCTTATCGTGCCGTTTTCCAACAGTTTCTTTTGTGGTTTGAATAATGAGAACCAGAATGCCAACCAAATAAAGCCGATACCACCGGTCAGGATAAATGCCATTTTCCATCCCATTTCGTCACCAAAGTGAATAAGACACCAAGGCACAAACAAAGCCGAAATCATTGCACCCACATTTGAACCACTGTTAAATATACCAGTAGCCAGTGAGCGTTCACGCTTAGGGAACCATTCAGTTACAGTTTTGATAGATGCAGGGAAGTTACCGGCTTCACCCAAACCAAACATACTTCTTATAATGATGTGGAATGTAATTGTCTTTCCTACAAAAGCATTTCCTATTCCACAAACAGACCAGATAATAAGTGAAAGAGCCAAACCTAATTTTGATCCAATCTTATCAATAATGATGCCGGAGAAAACAGTAAGAGTTGCATAAGCAGCAGTAAAGAACGCTGTTACGTAGGAGAATTCCGAGTTACTCCACCCAAATCCGCCATTAGCCACCGGCGAGCAGAAAAATTCTTTTAAAAAAGCAATTACGTTACGATCCATGTAATTAATGGTCGTAGCAAAGAATAGTAAGGAACAAATAACCCACCTGTAGCGAGTCATCTTTTCATTCACATTCTGGAATGTACTCATGATAAATGATTTAATTAATTAGTAATTTATATTCTTGGGACCAAAATTAATCAATTTATTCGAGACCAGAATGTATTTTTTGCTCAAAATAGTGTATAAATTGATACAAATTGACATAAACTTATTACATTTGCACAATAGTTGTTAGGAATAACAGAATGTTTAAAATATGGATATAGAGAAAAAAGACCCACGTTGGTATGCCGTTTACACGGCTCCCCGAGCTGAGAAAAAGGTAAGAGAGCGCTTTTTGCAGTCAGGAATTGAGCATTATCTGCCGGTTCAGATTGTGACCCGTAAGTGGCATGATCGTCTCAAGAAAGTTGAGCAGCCTGTGCTTTCCGGCTATATCTTTGTCCGTATCGTTCCCCAGGAGGCCAAGCAGGTGCTCATGACCTATGGAGCCATCGCCTTTGTGCGCGAACAGTCTCATCCAGCTCCCATTCCCGATGAGCAGATTGAGCGTCTCCGCAAAATGGTGGAACAGTCTGATGAAGAGGTGGAATTCAGCTCTTCCGATCTTGCTCCCGGCACCCCTGTACGCATCACCCGTGGTGAACTCTCTGGTCTCATTGGCGAACTGGTTGAGACAAAAGGCAAGTTCAAAGTTGCCATTCGTCTCTCAGGGCTTGGTTGTGCGCTTACTACAGTTAGTACAAGCTGTTTGGAAAAGCTTTGATTTTAAAACTTTTTTTTTAATAGTGTTTCCTTGTTCTTTTCTTTTCCCTTGACGGAAAAGAAACAAAAGGTCAAGGCTGCATGTATTTTGCTAAAATCAGTCTGCATTCCGCTGAAGGGGCTCAAACTCGCTTCGCTCAAACAGTCGCCCCTTCTTAACGCTTCATTCCGGCTGATTTCTTCACGCAAAATCCATGAGGCCGATCCTGTTGGTTTTTGAATGGGCTAGGGTTTCGGATCAATAAGCTTTGCTTCGCTCGCTGGCCACTTCGTGGTGGTTTTTCTTTTCCGCTTGGCTACGCCATCGCTTTGCTTGTTAGCTTGGCTACGCCATTGCTTTGTTTTTATTGTAGGAATTCTGTTGCTGGTATCATGTTTATTTTTAGCTCATTATCTTCGAAAATATCTTTTTGATTGAATGTTACTATTGTTCCTTCGTTTATATTAAAATATCTCATAGCTTCAACAAGTCCGTTGTATTCACGTTCAAAATTAGTATCTTCAATCTTATAGCACACTTGTATCACATCCTGAACTTTACCTTTATTCATTGCAATAAAATCACATTCTCCTTTATCCTTAAAATAATAGATGTCAGGATATTTACTTCTTAGATAAAGAAATACAGCATTTTCAAGTTTATGTCCGGCGTTGTCGGTAAATGCTGTTGAATTTTCAGTGAATAATCCCAAATCCATGGCATAAATCTTTTTGGGATTTCTGGCTTGTGCTTTTAATGAGTAATTGAATTGAGGGATAAACTCAAGTAAATAGGAATCTTTCAGGTACGAAAAATACTCAAGAATAGTGCTGCTTGATTTTATTCCATACATCCCTTCCAGTTTATTGGCAGAAACAAGGTTGCCTATGTTAGATATCAGATATACTGCCAATTGACGCAGAGAATTTACATCGCGTATGGAATGACGGATTGCTATGTCACGAATCAAAATATCATCCATCAAATTATTAAGTATCACGCCCATTCCATTTTTTACATACTCAGGAATTCCTCCATGTGCCAGATAATCATTAAGTGAATCCGAATTATTTTCAAGCTTCTTAAATGATATAAACTCATTATACGAGAAAGGAAATAACTCGCAAGAAATATGTCTGCCGGTGAGATGCGTTCCCAGCTCTTTACTGAGAAGAGATGCATTCGATCCGGTAATAAATATCTGATATCCTTCATTAAGTTTCTGGTGGATAAACATTTCCCATCCACTCACTATTTGTATCTCGTCAAAAAACAGAACGTTTATTTTTCTTTTAATAATTTCATTTCCAAGCCGTGCAAAGTCCGATATCTCAAAACCGGCCAAACGGGTATCTTCAAAATTAAGATAAATAGCACTGCCAAATCTTTCTTTTAATAGCTGCAGTAAAAGAGTACTTTTTCCACATCTCCTAATACCGGTTACAATTGTTGCGTATGTTTCTATAATCGGTAATCTGTTCAGAGCATCACGTCTCAATCCAGTATCTTTTCTCAGAAATACATTCCATTGAGAATCTATAACTCCTGCTATTTGTTCCTGTGTAATCATCTCATTGTCATTTATATAATCACAAAGATATACTATTTCCCAATAGTAACAAATAAAATCTCCCATTATTATCGGGTGAAGTCTCCCAATACTACCGGGAAAAGAAGAACCGTCACAAAGTGACAAGCGAGCGCAGCAAAGCTAATTGATCCACAACCGCAGATTGCTCAAAAACCAGAAGGACTGGCCTCATATTCGTAGCGTTAAGCGAAGTAAAAGGGTGTAGCGTTAAAAAGAAAAAGCTGTTTGAGCGCAGCGAGTTTTTTTTCTTTAGCGTAACCCTTTTACGTAGTAGCGTAGAATATGCAGCCTTGACTTTTTGTTTCTTTTGCGTCAAGGCAAAAGAAAAGAGAACCTATTTGCTAAGAACAACCTTGTCAAGAACAGGAACCTTTACTCCTGAAAGAGAAACCTGCTTAACATCATTCAACTGTTCAAAAACAACAATTTTGTTTGAACCTTTTTTCAAAAGGCAGCCCGGTACATAGAGCGTCTGTTGCGGACCCACCTTCCAGTAGCGACCAATGTTGAAACCGTTGATAAAGACAATACCTTTGCCCCATTGTTGCATGTCAAGGAACGTGTCGCCCACAGATTTTACCTTAAACTCACCTTCATAAATTACAGGCTGACCGGCTTTGTAACTGGTAGTGAACTCAGCCAGATCGGGCATTTTGTCCATGGGGAGTTTAAACATTTCCCAGCTGCCGGTAATCTCATTACCATTTATCATCACCGGAGAGATGATACCCTTCAGATTCTCGGTAATCTTAGCTCCGTAGTTTATGCGACCCATGTTTTCTACCAGAATATCCAGTGTGCCGTTAAAAGGAATATCCACATCCATGCTGTCCTTCTCAAATACACGGTTCAGTTCACCAATCTTTTTGCCGTTCACATAAACGATAGCATAATCACGTATGCCGGTCACTTTCATTTCACCCTTTATTGGCTGATTAAAATGTCTGCGATATAGCACATAGCCATGTCCCTGGTTCAAATCCTCAAAAGTCATCACCGTGTCGTTTTCCACCGGTTCCATTTTGCTTACCATGTCCATCAGGTTCACACTCTTCTGTAACTGTATGTCTGGAATCTCAATCACAGGAATCTGGTTAGGAATAGCCGGCACATCATACTTCACGTACTGCTTCATCAAGTCACGTATGCCCATGTATTTAGGAGTAGCCCATCCCGCTTCGCTGATAGGAGCATCGTAGTCGTAGCTCGTTATGTCCGGCTGAATATTTTTGTTCGTGCTGTTGTTGGCACCCGCTGTAAAACCAAAGTTTGTGCCACCGTGCACCATGTATAAGTTAAAGCTCACACCACCATCCAGGTACTTCTTTGTTTGCTTCACCACTTTGTCTGCAGATATCTTCTGGAAAGGTTCCCCCCAGTGGTCCAGCCATCCGGGATAGAACTCCGCCACCATGTACGGACCCTTTCCGCCGTTGAACTCATCCACCACCTTCTTCAGGTTTTTCACGTTATCCTCGCCGTTTGCAGTAGGCAGAGCACCCTCAATGGCACCACCCTTGAACAGCCAGCTACCGTCTGATGTAAACATGGGAATATCAAATCCCGCGTCAATCAGTTGCTTACGGATGGCAGCACTGTACTTTTTATGAGTTTCCACAGGAATGTCCGGACGCTGAGACACGTAAGAACCAAACTCATTCTCCGCCTGAACCATTATTACCGGGCCCCCCTTGGTAATCTGCAGGTCACGTACCTGATTGGCCAGGTTACTTATGTACACCTTGCATGAATCAAGGAACAACTTGTTGTCAGTGCGTATCACCAGTCCGTTGGTCTTTTGCAGCCACCAGGGATAACCCCCAAATTCCCATTCTGCACAGGCATACGGACCCGGTCGCAGAATCACCATCAACCCCTCTTCACCTGCAGTCTTAATAAACTCGCGTATGTTGCGGTTCTCAGATTTAAAATCCCATACCCCCGGAGCCGTTTCGTGATAGTTCCAAAATACATACGTGGCCACCGCGTTCAGTCCCATGGCCTTCATCATCTGCAGCCTGTGGCGCCAGTAAGGAGCCGGCACACGCGCAAAGTGCATTTCGCCGGAGTGAATCTCAACAGGCTTGCCGTCGTACAAAAAGTTTCCGTCCTTTATGGCAAAAGAGTGTTTCGCTGTTTGTGCTACAGCAGCTCCGCTCATAAGCATCAGTGTAATAAGTAAAGCCGATAGTTGTTTTCTCATAATATGGTTAGTCATTATTAAATAATTTCTTTTTTATAGATGTTGTTATTAAAGTGCTACAAAGATATTCTTTCTATTTATATTATCAAAATGAACATAATTTATAATTAAACTGTTTATAATCAAACACAATTACAAATCTAGATTATGAAAAACGTAACCCTTAGGCAAAAGGCTCTACAGCTTTTACTGTTTCTTTTTTCGGCAACACTTCTTTTCTCGTGTCGATCCGGCAAAAACGTCACCTACCTTCAGGGAGTGGAAACACTCTCCCAGGCCCAGCTGCAAAAAAACGCCTCACAGTTCAGTGCCATTATAAAGCCCAATGACCTGCTCCGCATCATCGTGAGCGGAGCCGAAGATGCCGACACCTATATCCCGTTCAATCTCACCGTTGCAACTCCATCCAGTGAAGGGTCAACCTACGCCACAATTGTGTTGCAAAATTACCTGGTCGATCAACAAGGCACCATCAACTTTCCCGTGCTGGGCAGAATTCGTGTTACCGGTTCCACCACCGGCATGGTGAAACAGTTTATTACCGATAAGCTCAAATCATACTTCAAAGGCGATGTAGTGGTCACCGTTCGGTTTGCCAGTTACCGGGTCTCCGTGTTGGGCGAGGTCAACCGCCCCGGAGTGTTTACCGTGACCGATGAACAGATTAACATCCTCCAAGCCCTCTCTCTGGCAGGAGACCTCACCATCTATGGCCGGCGTGATGTGGTCAAAGTACTTCGTGAAGATGCCGACGGACAAAAAAGCATCACCACCCTCAATCTGAATAATAAAAGCCTTATATTATCCCCCTATTATTACCTCCGCCAGGGCGATGTGGTCTATGTGGAACCCAATAAAGCCCGTGCCAAAGGAGCCAGTGTGGGTGCAGCCACCAATGTGTGGTTTTCTGTAACCTCCATTATTATCGGTATGGCATCGCTCATAGTCACAATATCCCGATAGATTTATATAAAAAATATAACCATTACACAAATAAGGCTGCATTGAAATATGTAGCCTTATTTGTGTGACGTTTTGTTTTGTTTACATAAATATTACAATAATATAAAGATTTGATTACTAGCTAGTTATTGTTTTACTTTTATGTTTTTTTGTTTTTTTAGTTTATTTTTATATGTTATTTAACACATTTGTCCGTTAAAATATATTTCATAATTAAAAAATGTTATTACCTTTGCCATCGTAAAAAATATATAATCGTTACTAAAATTGTGTTAGTGACGAACTTTGTTGCATAGTAACTCAAATTGAATAGCACAAATCATGAATATACAAAAGCTTTCTTACTTATTGCTTTTCTCCCTAATAGTGCTCTTTTCAGCCTGCCAGTCCACAAAAAATATCGCTTATCTTGAAGGCGTGGAGTCTCTATCCAATGCACAGCTCACTCAAAATAAGCAACAATTCAGTGCAACCATCAAGCCCAATGATCTTTTACGTATTGTAGTCAGCGGATCCGAAGCTGTTGAAACATATATGCCTTTTAATATTCTAACAGCGGTTCCTAATAATCAAAGTGCGGTACAAGCTCAACCTGCATTACAAGATTACCTGGTAGATAGCAAAGGCACCATTGATTTTCCGGTTTTGGGTAAATTGCCTGTTATTGGTTTAACCGCCGATGCTGTTACTAAGATAATTACCGATAAGCTAAGACCCTATTTAAAAGGCGATTTGGTAGTCACCGTCCGTTTTGCCAATTATAAAATATCCGTATTGGGCGAAGTAACGCGTCCCGGTGCTTATACAGTGGCCAATGAAAATATCAATGTGCTCCAGGCACTCTCCATGGCTGGCGACCTCACCATTTATGGCCGCCGTGATGTAGTGAAAATTCTTCGTGAGGCTACCGATGGCAGTAAAACCATTACCACGCTCAATCTTAACGATAAAAATCTAATTTTTTCACCTTATTTCTACCTTCAGCAAGGCGATGTGGTCTATGTAGAGCCCAATAAAGCAAAAGCCAAAGGTTCCGATGTAGGTGTAGCTACCGGTGTAGTCATTTCCGTTGTCTCAGTCCTTATTGGTGTTGTCTCTTTAATTGTAACAATAGCAAAATAGTACAAAGAGCTGTTTATTCTTTGATCTCTTCACACAGTTCACGGTTTATGTACAAATTACTTAACCTATGAGAAAAGACGAATTTTATCAATCCAAAGTAAAGCAATTTAATGACGACTCGTTGCCCATTAAATTTATAGTCCTTACCGGTGACTTACTTCTTTTAACCGGCATCATTGTAATGCTGTATAACCTCTTTACAGTATTTGAACCCCAGGCAAAGCTTAAAACCCCACTACTTACACTGGTAGTAATAGGCATACTCTGTTACATTCCTTGCATCATGCGTGTTCCTATCATTGTGCACTATCGGTTTGTGCAACTCAGCCGTGTTCTCCGGCGCACCACCATTTTGTGTCTCTATTTTGCACTGTTCAACTTATCAGTGCTCACATTGACCCATTTATTACCCGATTCCCGGACATTCCTTCTGTCTTGCTACATCCTCCTTTTTCTTGTTATAGTAGCCTGGCGCATCATGTCCCGCAAATTGATCCGTGCAGTCCGTGCCCATAACTGCAACACCAAGAGCGTACTCTTCG